>NZ_DBGB01000019.1:0-252330 GCF_002295765.1 Sphingobacterium sp. UBA865
TGTGTGTTTAGGTATATTGAGGGTTGGTATAATAAAGGCAGATTACATTCAGCAATTGGGTATAAGACACCTGGTGAGCTAGAATTGGAAATGGAAAAAGCTGCTTAAAAAGTCTCCGATTTACTATTGCAATTCCAATATTATGTTTATGATGATTTTGGAGATCTTCGCTATGTACTGCCGCCAGGATTTACGGGTACCACATTTTCGGAAACGGTTAGCGGAGATTTTTTTGAGCTTATTTATGCTTATAAGTACGATGCGCGAAAACGGGTTGTCAGGAAAAAAATACCGGGAAAAGGCTGGGAGTATTATGTGTATAACAATAATGACCAGGTGGTGTTCACACGTGACGCTGAACAGGTAGCACGTGGGGAATGGAGTTTTACCAAATATGACGCTCAGGGAAGAGTAATATTGACCGGAATAGAGAAAGGGCACACCGGTGATGACCAAAGCAGCCTACAGTCATCACTGTCATCCTTTACAGGCCCCCTTTGGGAACAGCGCGGATCGGCTATGGAAGGATATACCAACAATACGATGCCACAAAATACAGGCAATATTACAGTTCAGGCAGTCAACTACTATGATAATTATACTTCCATACCGGGTTTACCCTTTACGGATCATAGCACCTATAGTATCCGGACACAGAGCCTTCTGGTTGCCAATAAGTTGCTTGTACTGGATTCAAGTCCTGCAAAGTGGTTATGGACTGTCAATGATTACGATGATCAGGGCCGTATTGTGAAAGTGAGTAGCACAAACCATCTTGATGGCACCGATATCGTCACCAATGAATACAATTTTTCGGATCAACTGGTTAAGAGTACCAGGGTACACACACCGTCCACAGGGACGGCCGTTACCCTTTCAACGGGCAATGATTATGACCATCAGGGACGTTTGGTCCAGGTCAGAAAAAAGGTGAACAGCCAAACCGAGATTATCCAGAGTAAATTGGGCTATAACGAGATCGGCCAGCTTACAACCAAATCGCTTCACAGTGAGAATGGCGGTGGTAATTTTATGACCAGCATAGCTTATGCCTACAACGAACGTGGCTGGCAGACCAAAGCCAGTTCGGCACAGTTCACCTCATTACTGAACTATAATGTCAACGGTACCACAGTTCTTGCAAATGCACAGTACAATGGCAATATCGCACAGCAGCTGTGGGGATATGCCGCTACCACAAACAGTACTTTTAATTATAGTTATGATGCCCTGAACAGGTTGAAGAACGGTGTGAGTACGGGAACAGTGATGAGTGAGGCAATGACCTATGACGATATGGGCAATATCAGAACACTGATCCGGGACAATGGTACAATGATTACGTATGGATATAACAATAGCGACAAGAGTAATCGGTTGAATACATTGTCCGGTGGTCTGACAGGATCGTTTACCTACGACCAGAACGGTAATGCAACCAAAGACCGTACAGGTATGCTGTTGACCTTCAACCAGCTGAACCTTCCGAAAACCGTTATTGGAGGAGGAAAGAATATAGCCTATACCTATGATGCTCTTGGGACAAAATTAAGCCGTCTGTCAGATGTGGGCGGAATCAAGACACAACGGGATTATATCAGCGGGATAGAATACAGTAAGACAGGAACGGGTAGTCCGGTCATTGAGCGAATTGGTACCGAGGATGGTTTTCTGTTGAACAGTTCGGGGGCATATAGCTATTATTATAATCTGACGGACCACTTGGGTAATGTACGTGTAGTATTGAAAAAAGGAGGTACAGCTACGGTGCCAACTGCGGCAGTAATGCAAAAGCAGGATTATTATCCATTTGGAAAGACGAAGAGTATTGCAACGAGTATCGATAATAAGTATCTTTATAATGGCAAAGAGATGCAGGCTGACCTAAATGGCGGTACGCATACTTTGGGAAGTTCTTATATATTGGAGGGGCAATTGGATTATGGGGCCAGGTTCTATGATGCTGAAATTGGACGGTGGAATGTAGTGGATCCATTAGCGGAGAAATTTGATAGTCATACACCTTACAATTATGTGGGAGATAATCCGGTTAAAAGGATTGACCCGAATGGTGAAGACTGGTGGGATATTATCAAAGGTGCCGCTGTAGCCGTAGCTGATAATATGACACAAGGAGCACTCGATAATCGAAAGAGAACGTCCTATAATAGTGCTTCGGATTATAACCTTGGGCAAGATGCTGGCGACATTATAAGTGCTGGGGTTGGTGCTTTAATGACGATTGATGGAGCTAAGAATATTGCGGCGGGAGTTGTGGTTACTGTTGGATCAGGAGGAACCGCTAGTATCGTAAGTTTACCAGTTGCGGCAGCAGGATCAGCAGAAGTTGTAATAGGAGTTGGCACGCTTAAAAATTCAATGACTAATTTTGCCACTAAAAAAGGTAGAGTAACAGCGGAAAAATCACAAAATTTGGAGAAATCAAGGGATAAAGGTGTGCCAAACTCCCAAATCGGTCCATCTGGTAAACCGAAGGTTCATAACGTATCCAAGGCAAATAATAAGAGAGCGATGGACGCAGCTAAAAATAATCCTAAATCGAATACTAAACCTGTAAAACATTCTAGTGATAGTGGGCAAAAAACTCACTATCATTCAACTCGGGATGGTGAGAAACAAGGGGGTAAAGATAATATTCATTATGAAGATCGATCAACTAAAAGAAATAAATAAAATGTATAAATCTGTTTGGCTTGCTTTAGTCGACATCGAAGCAGGAAAGGGTAACATGTTTCATGAGCTTCTCGACTTTGAGGGGGAATTAGAAGAACAATATATCGGTGCTTGGGGAAATATTTTGGTTATTTGTGATAGAATAAATGAGGTGCCCGACATTATAGAAAAAGGGTTAAATGAACTGGGAATGAGAATTCTATTTATAGATAAAATTGAAAATATAGAATCACTGATAAATGAAAATGGGATTACAGAAGAGGTCATTGAGGAGGTTGATTGGTTGTTAAATTCCGACTATATTTTTAAGATAAGTGATAAACTCTTTCCCTATTCTGAACGCGAATGATGAATTTAAGGTTCAGATAGAAAATTATTGTATCCACCTAAAAAAACAGGTGATGCTTCGACATTTAAAGAAGATGGTACATCTTTTGAGATTCATCATGAAGGACAAAATCCAGATGGTCCTTATAAAGAAATGCACAGAGATGACCATCGTAGAGGTGAAAATTATAGAAAAAATCACCCTCAGGTCAAAAGCCGCTTACAAAAGAGCAGCGTAGGCAATTTAACAAAGATAGACCGCAATATTGGAAAGCAGAGTTTCCAGACTTAAAAAGTAAATAAATTATGAATATAATTGAAAACGAGTGTGAACGGGTACTAAGAGAGTTGTATAGGTTTTCTGACGATATTATCAATTTTGGTAATCCAATAAAAGATAATAGATTGGAAATGTTAGAAGACGCATTGGATTATAAATTACCCATTGACTTTAAATATGTTCTTAAGAAACATAATGGAATTACGTTAATAGGAACAGAAATTTATGGGTTTGATGCAGCTTTCAGGGGCAACTCTTTAGAAAAAATATATGAATTTGAGCACAATATAGCAGATAATAAAATGTCTAGAGAATTTTTGCCTTTTTCCCCAGATGGAAGAGGTAATCATTATTGTCTTAATCTTACTAAGATAATAGATGGTGTTTGCCCAATAGTTTTTTGGCAGTGGGATTATGATTATCCAAGAATAAAGGATGTTGAGGAGTGTAATGGTAGTTTTTTAAGTTGGATAGAGGAAGTAATGCTAGAATGGAATTTGGAAAATTATAATTATGATGGAACTTCTAAGTAGTCGAAGGAATACCTAATAATCTTTTCTGTTCATGCATTTATGCAAAAGGAATGAGTACACGGGGCTTTGACGAGTTAATCAGCGAGATCTCTGCGACTGAAATATCACGTATTAACGAAAGTGCGCTCCCGGCAGTAAATTAGTGGCGAGGTAAGCCTCCTGAAGCCGTTCATGCCGTTGTATTTCTAGATTGCATGCACATTAAAGTCCTCTAGAATAGAACTGTCAAATCAAGGGATATTTATAACATTTTGGCAATCGGTTTGGACGGTAGAAAAGGTTAGATCGGTCTCTATGGCCCAGAAAAATAGGCGCAAAGTTCTGTTTTTCTGGACGTACCGATCTTAAAAAGCATGACGTTTAAGATATTCTTTTCGCTTGATTTGATTTGTGCCATGTTCAAAAATAAAAATGTTCTATTAATTTAACACTGGATACAACAGCTATATTACAACTAGCAACAAGTCAAACTCAATAGGACTCTTCTCCTTTTCTTCCATTCGTGTAAACCAAATGTTGGAATAAATCATAGACTGGCGAAATAAGCGGTTCTGTCTGCGATTAGAACATGGGGACCAAATTCATCACTAATCATTTTGCACTCTCGTGTAAAGATCAAGGCATCATAAAGAAATTTTAGGAACGAATTTTTACGTCTACAGCCAAAGGTGTCGCTACTCCTAAAGTATTAGTTGCTCTAATGCGAAATGCTTTTGTACCCGTATTATGATCAATCGTAAAATTCAGACCTCCAGATGTATATACGTTATTATTTATTCGACCAGCTTCAAGCCATCTCGTAGGATTGGAGTGTGTAGAAGAAACGATATGTGTGGCCGCAGACGCTACGTTACCCCTGGTGTAAGCTATTGAAACTTCATAATAACCTGACGCACCTACTGCGATTGGTTTGGCTGAAGCGAATTCAATAAAATCGCCAACCTTGAAATCTGCAGGAAAAGTAACTGTAGTCTGGAAATAATCATTCGCATTTTGCGCTTTGGCACAATAGCTATATCCCAATAGGAGTAGGATAATTGAAAAAATAAACTTATTCATAAAATATACTTATTTTGGTTAAAAACTATTACTCATTTGGAACATCGGCAAGTACATAGCGATGAGGATCAATCCAACGACCAAGCCCAAGAAGATAATAATAAAAGGTTCCAACAAACTGGATAGCGTAGAGGTCTTGTATTCGACTTCTTCCGTCAGCTGGGTTGCTATCTTTTCAAAGAAAAAATCCAACCGGTTCACCTCCTCCCCAACACGGATCAATTGTACCGTTTTGGCTGGATAAAAAGGGTATTTGGAAAGTGCAGCATGCAGGGATTCGCCCTGTAAAATTTCCTTCTCGGCCCCCTCCAAAGAATGTGCTATGGGATAAAAATCGGTCATTTGCTGCACCAGCTGGATAGATTGCAACAGCGGCGTGTTGGTGCTGACCAATAGACGCATGGTATTCGCGAAACGCGCTAAATGCACCTTTCTGATAATATCGCCAAATAAGGGAAGCCTTAACATTATCTTGGATGACCACTTGCGCCACCACAGCTGCCTTTGGTTGAAACGGATAACTACAATAAGACCAATAAGGACTAATACACCCCACCAGAACGTACGGTCCATAAATTGGGAGACTTTTAAAATAAAGGCCGTAATGGCCGGTAGCTCGCCGCCGAAACGTTTGAAAATATCGGAAAACATCGGTACCACAAACTTGAGCATAAACAGTACTGCGCCCATCGATGTGCTTAAGACAATGATGGGATAGGTGAGTGCCGAAATAATTTTACGGCGCTGCCCAATCTTGCTTTTGTAGAAAGAGGCCAATTCTTTCATGACCTCGCCAAGTTTTCCGGTCTCTTCTCCAATCCGTAAACTGAAAAATTCGTAATTGCTGAATTTTCCGCTTTTACGGATGGCATCTGATAGGCTGTCGCCCACAAGGACATTGCTCTTGATTTCTTGGAACAATTTGTTGTCCTTGTTATTTTTCTGATCCAAAAGAACAAGATCAAATGCAGTCTTGAGGTCAACACCCGATAAGAGCAGGGTACTGAATTCGACATAGAACTCTTCTTTTTTCTTGTCGGGAAGCTGGCCGTTTCCAAAGCTGATGTCTTTGTTCAGAAAGGCCAAAATATCGCCAGATCCTTCTTTTTTCTTAGGGGAAGTAGGCTGTTCAGGCTTTTTCTTATATTTTGAGATATCAATTGAAGGCATAGACGAAATACATTAATTAGTGATCTCCGATTCAAGCTGTAAAAGTTGCTGAGCCGAATAGATCTTATGGTAATCAAATTGATGTTCTTTATTTTCAAACCGGATATTCAGGTTAATATGATCCGTCAGTTCTTCCGATGGAAGATGCTGTATCCTTGGCGTCATATCCAGGTTGACAGTTTGGATCAAAAAAGTATCTTTTTCTACGGTGTTTTGATTTCTCACAATGAATTTAGGTGCAAACTCATAACTGATATTTCCGGATTCATTTTCGCAGATCAGACTATTTTCGCTTGTTTTTAACCAAACCGATCTACCAATGTCCTGTTCCAGCAGATGTTTGAAGAGGCTGTAGGAGAAACGCTCCTGTCGTTGCTTTTGCTGCCGTAGGAAGAGCTGTTGAAAATATTGAAACATATAGAAAGCCATACCGATACTGATGGCTGAAATCAGCATGGCAATGGTGAGTTCCATGAGGGTAAAAGCCTTTAACTTTTGTTTTCTCATTGTTGACCTCCTTCGGCTGTTTTATTTTCAATATAGCGTATCAGGCTATCGATTACCTTTCCTTCCTCGGAGATTGCATAAACGGCCAAGCGCAGGCGGTCGGGATACCCTTCAGCTTCTTGGAGCTGGTAGCTCAATTTTATACTATCCTGCAAGCTTTCCCCCTCGGTGTCGCCATCAAATCCATTGGCTTCCAGTTGACGGCTCCAAAGCATCATCTGCTCCGTTGTGCTCTTTCGTGTTTCACTTCTGGAAGCTTTGGTCAGGTTGACAAAAATAAGCATGCCTATGCCGAAGACGATCAGGATAATCACCATGGATACAAGTGTTTCCACAAGGGTGGAGGCTTTGATCCGAAGAATGTTAACTCCCATAGCTATACCACTTTAAAGGTTTATTGACCTGTTTTTTTTGATCGGCGATCAATAAATAGGAGGTCAGGAAATGGGGGGGTAGCTTGCTGCGGTCAAATTTAATATTGACCAAAAAATTCTCGTACATAGATGAAGGACTTTTGTAGAGAAAGCGGTAACAGGCTGTGCAGCCTACTACTTCTAATCCTTTGCTGTAGTCTAAAAGACCATAGACAATAAGATCCCCCAGGATCTTGCAGTCTTTTCCGAGGCTTGCCGCCGATGGCATATCGGAGCGTTTGGGCTCGTATAAGAGAACAGTTCCTGCGATATTGCAATTGTTGCCTATTCTTAAGCTTGTGCTTTTGCCTTCTCCGCCGATTACTGCTGCGGTCGATGGATACTGTAGGGAAACATTATCTTCCAATATCAATGAGTCGGTGGCAAAGAACTGCGCAGCGCCTTTAAATCCTTTTTCGATCCGTATGCATGGCGCGATCACCAAAATATCTTGTAAAAAAGCTGTGGCGGGAATGACAATTGTGGTGTCCGATAGTAATTGAATATTACCCATCAGACTATCGCTCATCTGTCCCTGGCCTGCACGTAGATGGTAATGTAGTGTTCGCTGATGGAAAGGGTTTTTATTTGTGGTACCTATAGGCATGATTTCGCCCTTCAGACTGTCTTGTTTGAGCAAGGCTTGCAGCGCTGTCAGGCGCTTGGTGTTCAGTGCCTGCATTTGCCGGTCGCTGTCTTTACTCTTTCCTTCAACGATCTTCTCATTGCCTTTAAAATATTCCCCATCAACATAAGATGGCCTGACCCCAGATTTGGGGATGAATGCTGTTCCTTTAATAACCGTTTCACCACTTACAGAAACTGGCCGATCTTCATCTGTGATATAGAGTACTGTTGAGTCTGTGGGCGCCGTACCTAATAAAGCAGTCTTCATGAGGGAATCGCGTTGCATATGTGCGCGGACGACGGCAATATCATAAAGTCCCCATTCGTATCTCGATAGATAGACCGAATCTCCCTGCTGGGTGATATTGGTCAGTGCGGTATCCAGGGCGTAGAGAAAATTGGTGGAGGTAACCAGACTAAATCCGGCATCAATCTGCTGTCTCAGCTGTTCTTTACGATTAAAACGGGCATCTTGATCCCGAAAAAAGAAAGCAAGATAGATCAAACTCCCCAAAAGTACCGACACGATAAGGGAAATGACCAACACCAGATATAATGCTGCCGCCTTGAGCATAGTTTTAGGAATTAGGGTGTTACAGGTTCGGGCTGATTCTCTTTCTTTTTAAACCATTTATTGATCTGGTCACCGATCAGCTTTCCAGTCTTGCGGAAGATATTGTTATTTTGGAAAGCTTCTTTGGAAATTTCCTTGCCCAGATCAAAGTATTGGTAACTAATGACACCGCTTGTTTGGTTCTCTATGCTGCCATGCAATTTACCCTCTTAGGGTTAGCTGTTTTGTATAACGTAAGTATTGATGCCGGCGGTAACTATACCTTAGTCCATAGCTTGGCCGGTTCTGATCTGTATTATAATGTCAATGAGTTGTATGTAAAAGTAACAAAAGATGCTAATTGGAGTGCATCTGATGGTCGCGCCCGTACACAGGAAGTCTACACCAATGTTCAGGGGCAGGAAGTCCTAAAAAGAACATTCAACAAAAATTCCAGTGGAAATATTGAGATATTATCGACATATTACGTTTATGATGATTTTGGTAATCTTTGCTACACCCTACCTCCGGGTGCTCTACCGGACAATGCTGTAAATATATCTGGTAATGTCATTACGCAGGACATACTGGATAAATTATGCTATCAATATAGGTACGATGCGAAGGGTAGACCGATAGCGATAAAGAAACCGGGGATTGATTGGCAATATAGTGTCTATAATTCCCTTAATCAGGTCGTAGCTATCCAGGATGGTAATGACCGTTTGCGTAAGGAATGGTTTGTTACCAAATACGATGGCTTAGGACGAGTCATTATTAAAGGTGTTTGGAATAATAATAACACGGCTATATCAAGAAATGATCTACAGACTCTTGTCGACCAGCAGGCAAAACTTTGGGAAGAAAAGACTACAACAGGAAACGGCTATACAACAGTTTCCTGGCCTCAAACGATAACGCGATATAATCTCATCAACTACTACGATGACTATACTATACCGGGGATTCCATCGGGATATGCTTACCAAAGTTATGCGGGTAATCCTGCAGGAAGTAGCAAGCAGACTTACGATAAATTGACCGCCACCAAAACATGGCTACCAAATGGGACAACTGAACTATGGTCCGTACTCTTTTATGATGAGAACGGGCGGGGCATCCAATCGCAATTGGGACATCATCTAGCAGGTAAAGACATTGTTGATACAGAATATCTTTTTACCGGTCAGGTAAGTAAGGTAGCGCGAACACATAGTAGTAGTGTGGGAAGTTTGGTTATAGCCAACCGTTATGAGTATGACCATCATGGTCGTGAAATCAATCTTTATTCAAAGATTGGTGCAGATGCCGAGGTGTTGCTTAGACAAACTGTCTACAATGAATTGGGACAGGTAATCGATGTAAGACTTCATCAAAAGTCCGGGACCACGAGTTTTCTGCAGAGTTTAGATTATAGATACAACGAAAGCGGTTCGCTGATCTCGATAAATGATCCTGATCTTTTGGTCACCTCTGTTTCAAACGACGGAGACAGCAATAGTGGTCCTGATCTGTTTGGTCTTAAGCTAAGTTATCACGATGATCCGGTTGCTCCGCAGTACAATGGAAACATTGCGGCTATGCGTTGGAAGACCAGCCAGGTCCCGACTGTTCAAACTGTTGCCCCACCAAAAATGGGCTATCAATACCGATATGATGTACTAGATCGCTTAACCTCTGCTATTTCGGAGAAAAACGGAGTGGTGGACAATTCACATAATGAGACTGTTACCTATGATAGGGATGGGAATATCATCACATTAAAACGGAATGCGTTTACAAGCGGTGCTGTCCAGGAGATCGATAATCTAGCTTATACTTACGACGGTTACCGCACTAAGAAGATCGACGATCTGAGTACAGCAGCGAATAAGACGCTCGGTTATGATGATAAGCAAAAGGTCGCTGAGGAGCACCTGTATGACCTAAATGGAAATATGATAACCGATCTGAACAAAGGAACTACGATCATCTATAATGAACGTAATTTGGTTCAGCAGATTACATTTGGTACAAACCACAAACTAGAATTTCTGTATGATCGTACAGGAAGGAAACTTCAATCCAAATACACAAAAGATGCTGCTGTATATACGATAGACTATATCGGAGGTATCCAATATGAGCAAGGACAGATTGCTTTTATTCAAACCGATGAAGGACGAGCACGTAAAACTGGAACGAGTTACAGCTATGAATATGATATCACCGATCATTTAGGAAATGCGCGCGTTACCTTTACAGCTGATCTGACAAATCCGAACCAGCCTGTTGCCAAGGTGATCCAGCAAAATAGCTATTACCCATATGGTCTAGCCATGTATGGCGACGCGGTCAATAATTTGCATCTTTCTTATGTATCTGGAGAAAAAAGTAAATATCTTTATTCAGGAAAAGAGCTTTATGACCAAGGTGGGTTAAATTGGTATGATCATGGTGCCCGAATGTACGACCCGGCCCTTGGGCGCTGGTCTGTTACAGATCCGGCAAGTCAATTTGTTAACCCATATTTGGCGATGGGAAATAATCCTGTCATAGGAGTTGATCCAAATGGGAAATTTTGGCATATTGTTATTGGCGCTGCTATTGGTGGTACTTTTAACTTGGTGGATAAAATAGTCCACGGACAAGTAACTGATTTTGGTTCAGGACTGAAAGCATTTGGTGTAGGAGCATTTGCAGGAGGATTGGGAGCAGCAACAGGCGGGGCGGCAATCGCCGGGATGTCGGTTACTTCGGTAAGTACAGCTTTTATTGGAGGGAGTATAGGAGCTGTATACAATGATATGGCTCTGGGCTTAGGGAATATGATAGCTTTTGGCGACCCTTACGATCCGTCTCCAGCTCGATTAGGTACTACGGCCCTGATAGGAGGTGTTACTGGAGGTTTATTTCAAGGGATTAGTAATAGCGCTGCGGGTCGTAATTTTTGGACTGGTAAATTTACTAATCTTAAGGGCTGGGTTCAGCCGATCGAACCTACACCTTATGGTGTTAAAAACGATAATGGTAAAATAGTCCCTTTTGACGACGGTGTTACACCGGCGGATCCTATTGCTGGTAATTATATAACCAATTCGAAAAACACGCCATATCCCAAAGTTGTGGTCGAAGGATATGGAGAAGTGCCATTTCCTGAAGGTCCATATACACCAAATAATTCAAGCGTATTAAGAGGTTCTTTTACAGCAAAATATAAAGCTGATTTTAAAGAATGGTGGATTAGTCAGGGAAGACCTTGGCCACAAGTTCCTGAAGGCAGTACGCTGAATATCCATCACATTAAACCGTTGGCTCAAGGAGGGACGAATGCATTTGATAATTTGGTTCCCTTAGTTCAACCAGAGCAACATCAGCCATTTACGAATTGGTGGAGAGGATTCAAACAATAATATAATATGGATATGAAAAAATATTTGGAACTGATTAACAAAGTAATTGATCCCTCTTTAAAAGGCGAAATACTTACCTATGAAAATTTGAAGTCTACATTCGAAATGAATATTGCAGCCTCGGATTTAGATATAGATAAATGTAGAGTAACTTTAGAAGCAGGACTACCCAACGATTATGAGTTTTTTTTGAGGAATTTTAATGGAGGGAAGCTATTTCTAGTAGATGATTTTGCAGGATTCAAACTATTGGGTACTGAGGAATTGATTAATCACAATAAGTTTCAACAGGAAAACTTTGGAGAAGATTGGGATAAACATGTAGTGTTATTTTGCGAAATTATAGGAGATGCTGAATACCTAGGTTTCAAAATAGATAAAGAAAAAGTCCAGATAGTATTTTGCATTATGGATACTCTGCCTTCTGAATGGCAAGCGATTGATGATACTTTTGACATATTGATACAGAAAATTATAGAAAGTAATGGAGCAAAGTATTGGATTTGAACAATGATTTTTCGATTGTCTGATATAGGAGCTATATAAAACAATATAGCTCCTGGCAAAGCGGGGATATAGTTGTTTTCTATCTTTATGATTCGTCTCCTCCTTAATTAAACTGATCATACCAGGGGTCATATTATCCATGTAGCTAAGTAATTTTTGCAGGGATAGGATGAATTAGATACTAGTCAGATTAAAGAGTATATAGGTTGAAAGGCCAGTTCTTCATCCAGCCAAAGAGCTTCCTTTAACGGTTAATAAGGGAGGCTTTTTGTTTTCTCTTTTATAAGCACGATCCAATACTTTGGCATGCTATTGTCTTAACGACAATAGCTACAATTTAGACACGCCTTGTTTTGCAATCCTCCATACTAAAAAAGATATGAGTGATATAAAACAACAACGAAGGTATCCAAAAAATCAGGTCAAGTCCTTTGAGAATTGACTATCTGAAATACTGCTGTGGAAATTACGTATAAAATCGCATAAAAATAGCTATCCAAAAAGGTTGGATAGCCCGTTGATGTGCTGTCGGTTTAGAGGTATACGGGCCAATAATCGCTCGAAGTTCCCACATTTTCCAAGTCGTCTTGCAGGCTTGTCGTAAGGAAGCTAGTCTGGTAATATTGATATCAAAGAACTTTACTCCTCGGTTTTAAAGTCAATATATCCACGTTGAATCAAATCAACGTATTTTTCAGCATCAGCAATGCGATTGAACTTCGCAACGAGTTTGTCATCACCTAATCCTAGGTGAACAATTTGATACTCCAACTCGCCCTCAGATGCGTTGGAATCACAAATAAAGACCTCAATACCTTTCAATTCTTCATCTTTAATCTCGCTGAGTTGTTTATCGAAATAAGATAGATTAGCAGGCGGATTATTTTTCTTGTATTCTTCTGCAAACGTTTTAATCTTCTCAATTAAAACGGGATTAATAGTTTTTGTTGACTTTTTACCTTTTGTATTATCTTTTCCAGCATCGCTTTCCGGTTTGGCCCCATCTTTTTTGACTTCTTTATCCACCTCAACTTCAAATGGAATTTTCTCGACTTTCATCAAGCGTTTTAGTTCTTGGTCCAATGCCTTGGCAAGACCAGTGCTGCGTCGGCTTTGATCGCGTACTTTTAACAAAGCATTGTCTTTTTCAAACAGTTCTCCCAATTGATTTAAGTTCTCTTCGCTAGGTTGAGAGGTATTACTCCGCCATGAGCTTATTGTTTTAACATGGGCTCCTGTCCAAACGGATAGCAAAAAATTTGAGATTTTTAATGATTTTAATTCTTCTGATATTCTATTTATCCTGATTACTTCATCTAATTTTTTTCGTCCCATAATTTATTTTTAAAAAAAGTAGTACATAGTGTTACTTTTTAAGTATATTTGTACTGTAAGTATTTTGATAGCGAAATGTTGAGCAGTTACAAACTGCCCATAAAACGAAATCACTCAAGATAGAAAACCGCAATTTTCCGCTTGAGCTGATCTTGGATTCGCTTTCTATTGGATTTAATGTATATTTGTGCATATTCCAATAGGGCGATTCCTTGTTAGTCTCAGCGGAACTTCAACTTTGGTTGAAGCGGTCTTTGCGGTACCACTATCTGAGCATTGGAATTCGCTCTATTGGTTTATAAAGTCCAATTGTGCATCAATCTAATCAGAGTGATTTTCGTTTTCATAAACTGATAAATTATGAGAACAAAAATTACAACCATTAAATGTCTGTGCCGCAAGACCAAATGTCTCGAGGTGCGAAGATTCCTTTCATTTCACTACCAGAACGTTATTTCACCACCAGAATAAGTAACCGTATTTTTCAAAAAAACAAAGGGAGCGATACCGGTCAAACGATATCGTATTGAACAAATGTGAATGTTCGTATTGCTAGAAGGTTAAGCTTTCCTCGGTTTTCTCGTTTCGGGATGTCTTTAATCCCATTGTTTAGATTTTTTTATACTGTTAATTACTGATTCGAAACCTAAAATTAGCAAATAAAAAGAATCTTTTCAAGCGGCGATGAATGACAATCTTTTATTGTCGCGCAATAAAGCCGCGACGAGTTTTTTCCTTATTCCGACAGGAAGCACCCTAATTATCCACTAATCAATGCCTTGTAACCGTTTTTAGGTGCTTTTCGGATCAATTAGTTTTTAATGTTACACGGCGATGGCTGGTATGCCTTTGCAATAGGACCTTTTTTTGATGCAATTTTTTTGCAAAGGGGAATGTTGCGTTCTGTTCAGAAATCAGAATATTGCTTCCGCCATATTTACGAACCTCAATTATGAGCAAAAAATCAGTTAATCCGCTAGCACTAGAGTTAGCATTTTATGAAATATATGATCATGGATATGATCCAATACGGACGATAAGAAAATTCTGGTCCAGTCATTCAATACATGAATGCCACGAAAATATTGAAGCAGTATTTGACTTTATAAAGAATAATAAAGTAGGCGTTGCTAATCTAACTAAAAAAAAGGAGTTTTTCTTTAATCTATTGCGCTTATTGATCGCCTATTTTCTTGTGCATTATCGCAAGATCAAACTGGATGGTGTTCAGTTCTCCTTTGTAGAATCGCTCGAAACGATAGAGTCGGAATTGAATACTAAAAAGAAAATTCATGATTTCTTTAATCGAATAACTGACCAATCTTAACCATAAGCAGATGACAAACAAATCAAATCTTGTGTCTGCCTTATCGGATAGGGGCGCACGCCATACAATGATAAAAATAGCCCTACCATTGGTATTGCTATTCGTTTCTATGTTTAGTTTATCAGCCCAGACGCCCCGCAAGGACAGCGGGGCTAACGGGCCAATGGACTTAGTCCTACAAGGGACCGTCACATCCGATGCGGATGGCAAACCACTGCAAGGGGTATCGGTACACATCGAAGCGGAAAATAGTCGCGTTTCGTCTAAAAAGAATGGCACCTTTAGCCTGCCCGTACTGTACCGAAAGGGTAAAGTGAAGTTTACCTATGTAGGGTATAAGGCTTTAGAAACGGAATATGTCGCTGGGGTATTGTTGAACATTAAAATGTTACCACTGGCAAATCAACTGGACGAGGTGGAAGTGGTCTCTACAGGCTACCAAAAGATTCCCAAAGAACGGGCGACAGGGAGTTTTGTGCAGATTGATAACGCAATACTAAATCGGACTGTTAGCACCAATATACTAGATCGATTGGATGGGATCACAAATGGTCTTGTATTCAACAAAAATCCGGAAAGTAGTTCGCCCATAACAATACGGGGCAATAGTACCATCTATGGTAATCAGGTCCCTTTGATCGTCCTGGACAATTTTCCGTATGAAGGTTCCTTGGAAAGTATCAATCCGAATGATATTGAGACAATCACCGTGCTTAAAGATGCAGCGGCTGCTTCTATTTGGGGAGTGCGTGCGGGCAATGGAGTGATTGTTATCAATACTAAAAAAGGAGCCAGTCAAAAAACGCAGGTAAATCTCGTTTCCAATCTGACTCTATCACAAAAACCGGATCTCTTTTATAGGCCACAGCTATCGTCTTCTGATTATATTGCACTGGAAACTTCTTTATTTGATAAGGGGTATTTCTGGAATGTCACTGATGGTTACTCGTCCATATCGCCTATAGTCGCCATGTTGCAACAGCGAAAAGAGGGGCTGATCTCGGCAGCAGATTCGGCTTCATTGGTCGACCGGCTGAGCGGTTATGACGGCCGGCAGGATATTGCAGATCACGTATATCGATCGGCAGTAAATCAGCAGTATGCGGTTTCCGTACGTGGAGGGGGAACTGCATATCGTTATTATCTTTCGGGTGGATATGACGGGAATATGGGGAGCATAGTCAACCAATTGGACCAGCGCTATTCATTGACGGCCAAAAATTCATTTGACCTGTGGAAAGACCGTCTGGTTATTTCTTCAGATATTTTCTTTACAGAGAGTAACAACAGGGCTATTAATTCGCCTTATCTCACGCCACGATACCCTTACGAGCGTATGTATGATGAGAGCGGCAGTCCATTGGCTACAGTGAAAGACTTGCGTGCCAGTTTTGTGGATGGAATCGATAGGGACAAGCTGTTGGATTGGTCATACTATCCGGCCAATGAATTGGACGCCGACCGTGTGATCAGCGGAATTGACTATCGGTTAAACCATCGGCTTGAGGTAAAAATTATGACAGGCTTAAAATTCTCTGCGGATTACCTGTTTCAAAAAGGAACACAAAATAATACACGCCACTATCTATCAGAATCGTATTATACACGTCATCTGATCAATTCATTTACCCAGATCGATAAAAGTACAGGACAGGTAATCCGCCCCATTCCCTTGGGTGATATCTTAGATGAAGACAACAGTGCCTTTACCAATAAAGCGGGGCGGGTGCAGTTAAATTTTGATAGAAAGTTTGGTCAACATGATATCCATGCGCTGGCAGGTTATGAAATCAGGAACTATAATACGGTATCATCGAGCGATAGACGATATGGATATGATCCTGAAACCGGTATATCGGGCAACAATGCCATGGATTTTGCTACAGAATTTCCGCAGTCTTATGGTTACGGAAGTAGCCGTATTGCAGCGCGCGTAAGTAATCGGGGAGCTATAGACCGCAACCGTTCTGTTTATTTTAATGGCTCCTATAGTTATGACAGCCGCTATACGCTTTCGGTCAGTGCCAGACGGGATGAGTCCAATCTGTTTGGGGTCAAAACAAACCAGAAAGGAGTACCGCTCTGGTCTATTGGTGGCCTATGGCAGCTCTCGAATGAAAACTTTTATCATTTTGACCCAATTCCCATACTCCGTCTAAGGGCTTCCTATGGTTACAATGGTAATCTGGACAAATCCGTATCGGCTTACCTCACGACATTGGCGGGAACGGGTATCAACAGCTTTGGTAACCGATATTTGAAAATCTCAAATCCACCTAATCCTTCCTTGCGCTGGGAAAAAGTGGGGATCTGGAATATGGCACTTGATTTTGAGACTGCAGCAAAACGTTTGACAGGTTCTATCGAATATTACCGCAAAGGAAGTACGGATCTGATCGCCAACAGCCCTTTGGCTCCGCAGACCGGTGTGGTCTCCATCAAGGGAAATGCAGCTGATATGGTGACCAGGGGCTGGGATATAACAGTCAATAGCCGTAACCTGATCGGAGAATTAAAATGGGAAACTATGACGTTGCTGAGCTGGGTGAAAGATCGGATCACAAATTATAAGGCAAAGCAAAGTAACAACTTCGATATTGTGACCGGCAATTACATCAATCCATTGGAAGGCCATCCGCTGTATGCGCTGTTCAGTTTTCCTTACCTCGGACTGGATGGAACTGGAAACCCGGTTGGCCAACTGGATGGAGTGGAAAGCCAAAATTATAGCGCGATGATAAGTAGTTCAAATACCGACAACCTGATCTCTTCAGGTGTAGCTACACCGACATTTTTCGGAAGCCTGATGAATACTTTTCATTATAAAGACTTTGACTTTAGCTTCAATATCGTTTTTAAAGCTGGTCATAAGTATAGACGGGAGTCGCTAAATTATTCGGAATTGTTGACCAATTATAGGCAACCTGATTATGGTAAGCGTTGGCGGCAGCCCGGTGATGAGCTGTGGACGAATGTACCTGCTATGACGTACCCCTTCGACAGCAATCGGGAGAGTCTTTACAGGTATGGAGCAGCATTGATCGAAAATGCCAGTGCTGTTCGCCTGAAAGACATACGTTTGGCTTATCGCAGGTCTATCAACAGGATTGGAATCCGTGAACTCCAGATTTTTGTCTATGGAAATAATATTGGATTGCTCTGGAAAGCCAATAAGCAGGGGCAGGATCCTGATTCTCCTTTAATGCCTATGCCCCGTGCTTATAGTGTTGGATTAAATGCAAACTTCTAAGGAAATGATGATGAATATAAATAAAAACATTACTTCAAGATTCTCTTTTCTATTGTTATTTATGTCGTTATATCTTACTTCATGTAAGGATAGCTTTCTTGATGTGAAGCCCTCGACAGATATTGTATCGCCCAAAACATTGGACGATTTTCAGCAAATGCTGGATTATCCTCGGATAAATCAGACATCAGCACTCCCGTTCCTGGCCTCGGACGAGTGTAATATACCGGAGGAAAAAGACTGGTTGGCTCAATCAAATTTGGAACGAAATGTTTATATCTGGTCCGACGATCAGTATGGTGGACAGACGAGTATAGAAGATTTTAATTACCCTTATGAGGGCATATTTTATGCAAACTCGATTATCACAGGGATGGAAAATCTCCAAAATACCGCTGCAGATAGAAAAAAATATAACCATATTTTAGGGCAGGCTTATTTTGCACGGGCTTTTTCATGTTTTGATCTGGTCAAAAACTTTGCAGCACCCTATGATGCAGTTTCTTCACAACAGGAACTTGGGATCGCGCTAAAACGAACTCCTAATGTTGATGAAGTAGTACAACGTTCTTCTGTTCAAGAAAATTATGATCAGATCTTGTTCGATTTAAACCGTGCCATTTCATTATTGGATTTACCCATTACAGCTGATAGAAACCGGGCAAACAAGCCATCAGCTTACGCTTTGGCTGCCCGCATCTATCTGAGTATGCGGAATTATGAGTTGGCCGAAAAATATGCCGATAGCTGTCTTGCCTTGTACGATAAGCTGATCGATTATAATACAATTAGCTTAACCGTAGCGGCACCTTTTACGCTAGACAATGAAGAGTCAATGCTGTATTCAACCGTTGGGCGCAATTATTCATTGGTATTGTATGCTAGTACACAAAATATGAGTATTGATACTGAACTGTATAATTTATACGCTGATAATGACCTTCGAAAATCTATTTTCTTTTCTAAAAATGCTACAAACGGACTCATCAAGACAAAACGGGGATATAGTGGCTCTTCCCGTTTCCCTTATTCTGGATTGGCTACGGATGAAGTATATCTGATTAAAGGGGAATGCGCCGCCAGAAGAAATGATCTACGGACATGTAAGGATTATTTATTTAAGCTGCTTTCTAAAAGATATAAAACTGGGACGTTCACAATGGGAACTTTTTTAACAAAGGATGAAGCCCTAAAGAAAGTCTTGATAGAAAGACGGAAAGAATTAGTATGGCGAGCAGGATTACGATGGGACGATATCCGGCGGCTCAATAAAGAGGGTGCCAACATATCCCTTAGCAGGAAGCTGGGAAATGAAATTTACGTACTCGAGGCAGGTTCTCCGCGATTTGCATTTCCAATACCAACCAATGAATCTATTTTCTATACAAATAATAAGTAATCATGAGAAAAATCTTTTTTGAAATAATAATATGTTTTATCGGCTGTCTATCCGGGATGGTGCCGACAGTAAAAGCGCAGTCCGATATCACCATTGCAGGGCGCTTTTCAAAAGAATTACCAAAGGGGACCAAGTTAAATGTGATTGTGCTCGATGAATATGCATTGCCAAATTGGTTTGCATTTTCGACATCTTACAAAAGCGAAATCAGTGCGGATGGTCGTTTTCAACTTAGCTTTCAGCCTAAGAGTTCTAAACTTTTTGTAAGCTTTAAACTTGAGGGTCCTAAACAGGAATACAACTATCTGAATGCACTGGATAATAATTTTACACTTTATCTAATGGAGGCCGGAGATAGCTTACATATGGATATATCGGATGATAATATTATTTTTTCTGGACGAGGTGAGGACAGGATGAACTGCCAGCAGGCTATATATGCTAACCAGATATTTCCGAGAAATTCTATTTTACCATTGCTTCGTCAGAAAGAACGCAAAAATAGCGGTGATTACGTAAAATCTTTAATTGGATTGATTGATAAAAATCTGCAAACAAAGCTGGCTATCCTTGACCTTTATAAAAATGATTTGACCGACTCGGTATACCAAATCATAAAATACAATACGATCGGAGGTGCTTATCTGATACTGTGCTCGCAGTTATGGTTGGATAAGGGAAAAGGAGGATTTGACTTTTCGCAATTTAAACAAGGATTTCTAAACTGGCTATCTCAAATCCCTAGAGATGATAATGATCTGGCTGCATTTGCGCCACTTTATATCAAATATCTTTTCGAAAGAGAGCAAAGCCGTGCCGCTTATACAAAATATCCTGATAAAATAGCCCAGGATTTTGAATTTAGGGATATACTTCAAACGATTACTAGTATAGCTGCAAACAAACAACGGGATGCATTATTGACTGCAACCACAATAAATCTCGCTGATCGGAAAGCCGGCGTACAAGATACGGCGGCAAGTATTTTTAAAATGCTAAAGGATCCTACTATAAAGAATCTATTTGAAAGGTGGCAGTCAAAAACGGGAAATAATGTGCCTGCATATGCTTTTAGCCTGCCCGATACATTAGGGCAAATACATCGGCTAAAGGATTTTAAAGGTAAAATGGTCTTAATTGATCTTTGGTTTAACGGATGTTTTGGTTGTAAGTATATGAACAAAGAAATGCGCAAAATTATAGACCATTTTAAACCAAAAAAAATAAAGGATATTGTTTTTATAAGCCTCAGCGTTGATAAAACCAGAAAGGGCTGGATAAATGGATTGAAGACCAAAGAATACAGCCAGCCCGAGCAATTGAAACTCTCTACCTATGGGACATCTTGGTATGATAATCCATTCTATAAACATTACAATTTTAAAGGCGCGCCGCAGCTCCTGCTTATTGACAAAAAAGGGAATATTATTTCATCGGGGCCTCCAGATCCGAGGTTAGACGGAGGGAAGGCATTAATTGAGTTAATGGAAAAGAATCTTTAATGCAACAGGCCGGCAAATAATTGCCGGCCTGCTGTCTTCGATCCAAAATACTATTGGTAAAAGGCCTTATTTGAATCTGGGTGTGGTTGTACACCATTTGTCGGAGTCGCTTGACTGTAGTCTAATGTCGAAGGCAATGAAGCATTCTCAGATTGAACGACACAGTCATTTGGACTTGGTTCCTGACAATTCTCAATAGGATTTGGCGGAGTAGTTACTTCGATGTACTTGCCAGTTGCCTGGTCATTGACCCAGTAACGCATCGTTGCCTTTCCTGTTGTTGTTGCATGAAGCATTGCCGTTTGATCGGCTGCTTTTTTTGCTGCATTTTGCGCTTGGGCATATTGCGCCATTCCAGCTCCTGCCGCAAGTGTGGCTACTCCAAGTAGCACTTTCCCATAATTTCTAATTGTTCCCATGGGGTTAATTTTTAAATGTTTACAATTTTGTTCTTTTGAGGGCATAGAGTCCCGCGATCAGCCAGATGATATTAAAGACGATATGCGTTTTCCAGCCCATTGATTCGATGACACCACCGCAATGACAAAGCTTTTTCTCCACAAACTGAACCATCAGACTGAGGTATATGGTAAATACAGCCATTAATAGGGTCGAAGTCCACAGTGCAAAGTGCTTGATTTGAGACCCAGGCACTATAAGCAGAATAGCCAGCATAATCTCCAGCGAAGGGATGCCATAGCCGATTAGTTTCGCATACTGACCCAGATGGGGGATCTTGCCATTGCCCCTGATAAAGGCGGCTATGTTATTGAACTTGACCCAGCCCGTATACATGTATAGAAAGGCATAGCCATAAATGATCAGGTCAGGTAGGCGATGATAAACCCAGCGCGCACCCGAGCGGATTGAACTACCGCGTTTTGTGGAGCTTGCAGGCTGACCCTGTTGATACACTGTGCTATTGAACCGCTTTTCCATAAGCTTGTTTTGTTTGATTGTGATGTTTTTCTGTTTGCTGAGGAACCACCTGCTTGTAGCCGATGGGTTTCCGGGTTAGTCTTTTTCCTTACCGCCCTGCGGGAAAACTTTCAATCGATAGCTGTTCCAATTTTTGATCCGTTCCATTTTTTTCTTCTTTCGTTTAATTCAAAGGTAGGACGGGATTTTTGGCCAAAGTCTGTCACAGCTTGACAGTAAATTCAGTTTTTCGATCTCCTTTTTAGGTATAATCTTTTGGCCCGGTGGACCGAACTCTCTGAAATAAGCAAAAGATCAGACTGCTCCCTGATATTCAGGGCGCTATACAGATGGGGTAGATAGTCCCCAAAATAAAAATAACGTTCTGTCACATTAGGGATCGAGCCCATCACACGAAGATGGTCGAGCTGATGTTTCTGTTTGTTGATCAATAAGTTGACCAGGGTATCGATAGCGGTTTCAGTTTGCCGGTAGGGGACGACTGCTTTGTAGGGGATTTTCAGCACCAGGCCAGATCGCAGACAGCTGATGTCGCCCAATGCCGGGCTTTTGCTGTAAAAATGGATGGTTGTGAAAATTCCCATATGTGGCAAGGCGACGTTCATGATATTATACCGATTTCGATGAGGACAATAACGCTGTTTGACAAGCAGACCTGCCAGAACAATATAAATGGCCGATTGCCGATCTTCGGCAGCGACCAAGGTTTCGCCTTTTACCATAGGTCGAACCTGCCCATTTTTTAACAGCCAATTTTTATGAAAATCACCAAGTTCAGGATGGAACTTCTTCCAATAGCCTTGAAATTTCAACAGCATTTCTTTCGCAGAATAGTAAGTGCCCATCAATCAAATCTTTGGTATAAAAATGCTATTTCACGTAATTTATGTACAGCCTTGCTATTAATATCAGCATATAGACTGATTTCGTTGTCGCTAAGAAAGTCGACGTAGGGACCATACTCCTCCAAAAAAAGATGAATTCGATCTTCCGAACTGGAGTGGGTCTTTAAAAATTCGGAAAGATAGTGTTTTGAACGGTAGCGCAGTTCATGCTCTTCGAGCCACAACTTCAACTTCTTTGGATGATTGAGAATATAATGCAAATAGGACGGTTCTAACGACAGCAGCCAGCTTGGCATCAGGGCCCTGGTTCTAAAATGGTATGCCGACTGATTGTAAAGCCATATCGTATCGGGCATCAGGAGCTGAACAAGAGAACTGGGCTCTCGCTTGCGTGACGAACGGTCGTATTCTTTAAGAAGTCCATGGATCAATATAAACAACTGTGGCTCGGGCTGTTCTATACGCTGTCCGGGAGAGAGGTAATGTATCTTGAGCACATTAGCAAGTTTCTCCTCATCGTGGAGCCTAGTAATCCCTGTATCCTTTAGGAGATAAATAAAATGGGATAACAAATGTTGTTTAATAACGGACAGATCATTCATATTAGGATTATACATTGGCTCAGTTATGTAAGTATAAAGTACTCATTACTAAATTACAGAATGACCTGTTTCGTTAAAAGGTATTTGTTTTTCCTGTGATTAATTGATTTGGTATGAAAAATACCAGCGAGCGATGATTATCGCTTTCCTTGGAGGAATGTTTACCAAATAGCCGAAAACTATATTAAAAATAGGATTTCTTTAGGGTTTAACTTTGTTCTTTTGGTTTATAAACTTATTTTAGTGTTATACTAACCTGAAGTGTTTTAAATCATGAATTATGCAACTGGACGTTAATATTCAACGAATACTGTTTAATCTTATCGAAGAAAGAACCGAAAATCCTAATGAGCTGATCAAGGAATTAGAGCAGCTGCTCTGCATTGAAAATAGGTCCTTAAGAAATCGGCAACGTGGGGACACCTACCTTACGCTGCCGGAGTTTTATCGTCTTGCACGGCATTATAAGATCTCATTGGACGATATCGCAATACGGTTGGAAAACCATTTAAGTGACCATACAGGCCTGGAGGTAAAACTAACTGATGTGTCTTATCTGCCTCTGTTGAGCGGAGAGTTTATGGAACTCAAGCATTACATCGAAAATTTGAGGTATGAATTTGAAAAACTCCAAAATCAAGGTGATCATGCATGGTTGAAAATGACATGTACGGAAGTGCCGCTAGTACATCTGATGGCGTTTGAGGAACTCGCCTATTTTAAAATCTACACCTATTATTATCATATTGTGAAACTAGATATCACATTTGAGGAATTTTTGAAGAAAATACAACCTCTAAATCTGAGCGAACATTTTAAAGCGATTTCTGCGGCCTATGGTAGTATCTCCAGCGAAGAAATTTGGGATGGATTTACCTTTGAAAAACTATTACGATTACTAGCTGAAAGTGTTTTCTTTGGCAAGTTTGAAAAACAGAAAACCTTGGATCTTTTGCTCGGCCAGATCGACAGCCTTGTCGATTATATCAAAACAATGGTTGCCAAAGGTGAAAAAATGCACGGGGGGACTGTAGAATTGTATTATTTCGAGTCTGTGATGCGGGAAAGCTTTGTGCTTACTGGTTCAGATGACATTCCAGCTGAAGCCATGTTGAAAATATTTATGATTCAATCGGTCGGTATCAAAGATCCTGATTTCTCAACGTATCTTGATCTTACTTTTCAGGCCTTACGAGGAAGGTCTAATCCGGCCAATAAATGCTCAGAACTGGTAAAAACCAAGTTGATGAAAAAGCTGTCCAAGCAGGTTGAGGACTACAGAGCGAAGGTCATGAAGATGTAAAGGAACAACCGCAGTGGTATATAGGCTGGTCGGATTGGAAAAGCTGATAAAACCATGTAACTAAATTATAAATCCGAGCAATTTTTGACTAGATCGATAAGATATGGGAGGCGATTGCTCCAAAAATCCAAAATGATGAGTGAAAAATTACCTTGTGTTAATTGCTTTGCTTTGTCGGCGAAACCCGAGAAATGCCAGACGCCCTGTCTGCTGAATGCCTGCCGGCTGATTGTTGACCAGATTGTTCAGTCCGTGGAACAGGTGACCGCATTGATCCAGCGTAAATTGCCCGATCCTCCAATACAGCTTGTACATAGCAAAGAAGTCTGCAGCTATGTCGGCATCGTTGCAAAAACACTCTACCGCTGCGAGAAACAAGGGATGATCCTTGCTTATAAAAAGGATCATACGGGCAAGTATTTTTTACACGCTGATATGGTGCTATTTAAGAAAAAATACCATAATCTATCCGATTTTTAATCTTTCATTTTCTTTCTTCTTTCGTTTTTCTATTTTTCTTTTGTTTCATTTTATAGCAAGGGCCCTACTTGCTGTATTTGTCCATCTCTCTTTACCATCCTGTGTTCCTACTGGTTTTCTCCTCTTCATGCCTGCTTCGTCCCTTGTTCGGCATTCGTTCGGCCTGTTTTCGGAATGGCAATACAATTTCCCTACGGATGCCCTACGTTTTTCCTACCGATTAGAAGGCGGAGAGTAGGTAAAGTGTGGGCGGGTTGTAGGCAAAAGCCGAAAGAGAGGCGAACCAGTTGCAGATCAAAATCGAAGGCGACAAGAGTAAGCCTTGGCTTTTTCTGATTACAGAGGATTATCTTCTATGGACAGCAAATGGACATTTATCTGAGCTGTTCAGACAGATCCACATAGGGGGGCGGACAGTGATCGGACTAGTCTTTTTCAGCCCTTGAAAATGCGTTTTTTCTGTTTTATGTTTGTTGATGTAAAGCAAGATATACCGGTATCAGTCAAGTTTTTACATGTTTTTTAACTTTTAAAATTTACAACATGGGAACAATTAGAAAAGGCGTCAATGGTGGATTCAGCGGTAAAGCTGGATCGGTAATAGGCGCACATTGGAAGAGTATCGATTATATCAGAGGGCTTTCCAAAAAGAGCAACAAACCGGCTAGTGAAGCACAGCTGATCCAACAAGCACGCTTCTACACGATTGCCAAATTTATTATGCCGATAGCACCATTTGTAGAGGTCGGTTTTTCGCAGGTCAATAGTGAACGGATGACGGGGGTAAATGCAGCAATACAGGCAAATATGAAAGCTGCTATTGCTGGTACTTATCCAAATTTTGCATTGGATTACGCTAAGATAAAGATTTCTTCAGGAAGTCTGCAGCCTGGCGGTAACGTTTATGCATCGGTTAATTCCGGGATACTCACAATGGGCTGGTCGGACCAGGCAATACAGATGCAGAAAGGGAGCTTGGACGATGTCGTGCATATTCTGCTGTATCTGCCTTCGCTGGATGAGTTTTTGACCGCTCCGAAACCTCCTGTGCGTGGGGACGCTACGATCGATATTGAGCTGCCCGATTACTTTTTGGGTGAAAAGGGGCATCTCTGGCTGTTTTTTACAGATCGAAAAAACGAGAGGATCAGTCGTACAACCTATTTGGGGGAGTATGATCTTATCTAGTGATTAAATGATGTGGCCGGTGTGGGGGACCGGCCATATTATGTGGATTATGTAATGAATTTTTCTAAGGAATGAAAATTAAAACAAT
This sequence comes from Sphingobacterium sp. UBA865, assembly GCF_002295765.1. Lineage (NCBI taxonomy): Bacteria > Pseudomonadati > Bacteroidota > Sphingobacteriia > Sphingobacteriales > Sphingobacteriaceae > Sphingobacterium > Sphingobacterium sp. UBA865. Next base: position 26,321 of record NZ_DBGB01000019.1, read on the forward strand.
GTAAAATGAAATTATTATCAAAACAAAAGGAAAGGAAAGTGCTTGTTGTCAATGGAACAGAAACAGTTCGTATGAAGTTTGCCCGCGCGCGGAAATTTATCAATCCTGTAAACGATATCATACAGATGGGGTATACTGCACGAAAGCGTAATTTGAGAAAGACTGCAATTGGTCGGGCTATGTCAGGTTTACTGCAAAATGCCATGATAGGTACTTACCCAGATATTGTAGTGGATCCCGCAAAAGCACAGTTGAGTGCGGGTGTTAAACTGTCGCTGGGGGTAGATTCTGTCGACCGCCAACAAAAGCAAATTACCATTGTCTGGAACAGTGCTACAAATGTTTTATATCAAGATAGGGCGGACGACGCCATCATTCTCTGTGCCTATGCGGTCGAGGAGGAACTCGCTGCCATCAATAATGAAGTAGCGTTACGACAAGATGGTACATTGACCATGCAGTTACCGGATGGCATGGAAAAGCTGCCGATCCATCTTTATCTCATCGTACATGACCGAGAAAAAGCGAATTTCTCAAATAGTCAATACTTGGGGCTGTTTATATAGTCCATGATCTAAAAGTTTACTTATAAATCAAATTTTAACAAATGAAATTAGTACAAATACAAAAGCGCTGGTTTATCGAGGATATAACCTGGGCATTCACAAAAAAGCAGGAGATGGGTATCCTATCGGCCTGTCTCCTGATCTGCTTCATAGGCACTGGCCTTTTATTGCAGGTCATAGACCCCACTGCCGGTATTTTGGATATCGGCATCCTTTCCGTATTGTTCTTTGCGGTCTTAGCAGCATTTCTGCTCATCTATTGCTGCTTCTGGCTGCAGGAGTTCTTATGGAAACCTTTTAAATATTTTCGAGAGGACTTTAATTATCACTTTAATCAATTGACATCATGGCAACAGTGCATTATCTATTTTTCGGTATTTTTTCTATGGCTCTCCTTTTTGTTGGGGGTTTTAGCGATTATACTTTAGTCAGGCGGGAATTCACAAAAAATCGCTATGAATTAGGCTCTGTCTATGACAAGCCTGAAAAGTTTACTGTGCAGCAGAAAGTTCGGTCGGCTATTGTTGACATTGCAGTCGCTGAGATCGGTGTCAGTGAAATGACAGGCAATAATGATGGTAGGCGTGTGGAAGAATACCTGGCCTATACCGGGCTAGGTAAAGGTTATTCTTGGTGTGCGGCCTTTGTATCCTGGTGTTTTAGTCGGGCGGGATTATCATTTCCGCGCAATGCCTGGAGCCCCGCTCTATTTCCACTGTCCCGACGGTATACCAAGCTGCAGATACGAAGAGGAGAAGTGCGGCCAGCAGATTTATTTGCCATATATAACCAAAAGCTCGGACGAATCGATCACGTAGGGATCGTGCGAAAAAGTGACGATAAATACATTCTGACGGTCGAAGGAAATGTCGAGAATAGGGCGCTTTCCAAACGACGGGCATTGGTGACCATTTATGCATTCGCTAACTGGTTGGACTGAAAGGAGGGAGGATGTTAAGACTGTTGAATTATCTGTCGATATTATTGGCAGGTCTATGTATATTAAGTTCCTGTACTATTTTTAAGCATCGGACGGAAGAAAATCAGCATACATCGGTGAAACAGAACCGGGAGCAAGCACTAGACTTTAGTTACCGTAAAAAGGATAGTCTTTCGCGTACCTGGTATTTCTGGACAGACAGCGCTTTTCGCTTTCATCCGGATAGTGGTTTCATGGCCAGGTCGGGCGGACTGATCGCCAAGGAGTCAATGATAACTACTTTAGGGGAAAATAGATCGGCTCATACGGTCCGTAATGATGATATAGTATCTGGTTCCGAAAGAAAAACAAAGATGACACGGCTCGCACCGTTAGTATGGGTATTAGCAATTGCTTTCGTTCTGGTCTTGGTAATACTTTTTATATGCCGTAGGAAAATAAGAACTTTTTGAGGCTTCATTCAGATACTGCTCACCGCTACGTTGGGCAGCTTCGCAACGAGAAGATGGTCCAAAAGAAGATAATAGCTATAAAAGCACCTTCGGGTGCTTTTTAAGTAAATTTTCAAAAAATTATGGCGCTTGCATAACAACCATTGAGCCTTAGCGCAGGCTTTGCGCATTTAGCCTGCCGTTAATTGCATTAATCTTAATATTTTAATTTACCTTTGTGCTGAAATCTAATGTATTTAAAATATTGGCATGCTGCCAACAAGATGAAAAGCATGTCGCAAACAAGATTAAATGAATTACAACGAAATTAAAACAACCATCGATATGGGTAATGGCACCCAGATCGAATTGTCTACAGGTAAATTGGCAAAACAGGCTGATGGGGCTGTAGTATTAAAACAAGGTGATACGATGTTGCTTGCAACAGTTGTTTCAGCTAAAGAAGCGAAATCTGGCGTTGATTTTTTACCCCTTTCTGTAGATTATCAAGAAAAATATGCGGCAACTGGCCGTATTCCAGGTGGTTTCTTACGTCGTGAGGCTAGATTGTCAGATTATGAGGTATTGATCTCACGTTTGGTAGATCGTGCATTACGTCCTTTGTTCCCTGAAAATTATCACGCAGATACACAAGTTGCAATCAGCTTGATCTCTGCAGATAAAGATATTATGCCTGATGCTTTAGCGGGCTTGGCTGCTTCTGCAGCTATTGCTGTTTCTGATATTCCTTTCAATGGACCAATTTCTGAAGTTCGTGTTGCGAAAATTGACGGTCAGTTAGTGATCAACCCAAAATTGTCTGAGCTTGAAAATGCAACTTTAGAGTTTATTGTTGCTGGTTCTGCACAGGATATCGGTATGGTTGAAGGTGAAGCGAAAGAGATTTCTGAAGCTGAAATGGTAGAAGCAATTGCTTTTGCTCATGAAGCTATCAAAAAACAAGTTGCTGCTCAAGTAGAGCTGGCTAACTTAGTTGGTAAAACTGTGAAGCGTGAGTATAACCATGAGCCTGAAAACCTTGAATTGAGAGATGCTATTTTTGCAGCTACTTACGATAAGGTTTATGCTATTGCAAAATCTGCTTCTGCGAAACATGACCGTTCTGAGAACTTCGCAAAAATCGCGGAAGAGTACAGAGCAACAATGCCAGAGGAATTGGATGATGATACCGCATTCTTATTTAAAAAATATTTCCACGATGTTCAGTATGATGCTGTCCGTAACCTGGTTTTGGATGAAGGTATGCGTTTAGATGGCCGTGATGTACGTACTGTACGTCCGATCTGGTCTGAAGTGGATTACTTGCCTGCTGCACACGGTTCGGCTGTATTTACACGTGGTGAAACACAATCATTGACATCGGTTACTTTAGGTGCTAAAGACGATGAGCAAATGATCGATGGTGCTTTTATCAACGGTTATAACAAATTTATTCTTCACTACAACTTCCCTGCATTCTCTACAGGTGAGGTAAGACCTAATAGAGGTCCTGGCCGTCGTGAAGTTGGTCACGGTAACTTGGCTATGCGTTCATTGAAACAGGTACTTCCTGCAGACAGTGAAAATCCATATACGATCCGTGTTGTTTCTGATATCCTGGAATCAAATGGATCTTCTTCAATGGCTACGGTATGTGCTGGTACATTGGCACTTTTGGATGCCGGTGTGAAATTGAAAGCGCCAGTTTCAGGTATTGCCATGGGATTGATTTCTGATGAGAAAACAGGTAAGTATGCGATCTTATCGGATATCTTAGGTGATGAAGATCATTTAGGTGATATGGACTTTAAAGTAACTGGTACAGAAAAAGGTATCGTTGCTTGTCAAATGGACTTAAAAATCAATGGTTTGAAATGGGAAGTGTTGACGCAAGCTTTGGATCAAGCAAAAGAAGCGCGTTTACACATCTTAGGTGAAATGAAGAAAACAATTTCTGCTCCACGTGAAGATTACAAACCACATGCACCTCGTATCGTTCAATTGTTGATCGATAAAGAATTTATTGGCGCTGTAATCGGACCAGGTGGTAAAATTATCCAAGAGATGCAACGTGAGACCGGTGCTACAATTTCGATCGAAGAAGTTGATAACAAGGGTGTTGTTCAAGTATTCGCAGATAATAAAGCCGCTATCGATGATGCAGTAGGTCGTATTAAAGCAATCGCTTCTAAACCAGAGATTGGTGAAACTTACGAAGGTAAAGTGAAATCAATTATGCCATTCGGTGCTTTCGTTGAAATCATGCCTGGTAAAGATGGTTTATTGCACATCTCTGAAATCGACTGGAAACGTCTTGAAACAATGGACGGTATCTTCAAAGAAGGTGATAAAGTAACGGTTAAATTGTTGGATATCGACAAACAAGGTAAAATGAAGCTTTCGCGTAAAGCCTTATTGCCTCGTCCTCCGAAAGAAGACAAACCAAAGCAGGATAAACCTGCCGGTGAAGCTCCTGTAGCTGGTGCTGGACAAGAATAGGTTTATTCCTTTCAAATGATATGAAAAGCTCGCTTTAAGCGGGCTTTTTTTATGGAAAATGCTGTTAGGAACTGTTTGCTGCCCGGCGGGATGTCAAACGAATTTTGGATTTTTTAAATGAGGAGGCTGTTGTTAATCTATTCAAGCTACACCATGGTAGTAAAAGATTTAGCGGCGATTATTGGCTTGATGTCGTTATGCTGAAATAGGGGAGTAGTAAGGTTTATATGTAGATCAGAAAACAAATCAGGCTGTCGAATTGACAGCCTGATTTTGTGGTTTTATAACATGATAACACCTTTTATCTTCGCCACTTCTTTGTAGAAGTAGATCACCTGATCGGCGTCTTTTACGTTCAAGTTTACCGTAATTGAAGTATACTTACCTGTTTTGGAATCCTTAAAATCAAACTGAGCACCTGTGTCATCAAATACGCTTTGGATCTGATTGAAGTGGTCCTGATCTTTTGGTAAGATAAATTTATACGTATAGTCCTTTGGGAATGTTTCTAAATCTTCTAAGCGCTCTTTAAAAGTTTCATAGAAGTCTTTTGGATTATCACCTCCGTCAGGGATATCTTGTATATTGATGTTTTTGTAATCTGCCATGTTTTGTTTCTCCTTAAATATGTTATTAAGGTATTAACAAATATTAATCCAGTAATGTTTTACTGACAATATTTCAGTTAATTATTGTCAATGCTTGAAGGCCAATCGGCTTTGTTTTTACCAAAGTTTTTGTTTGGCGTAGCACTCATCTCGATTTCCATCTGTCCACCTTCTAAAAGCTGTGCATGTGTAATGAACGACTTAGCATAAGGTTTACCATTCAATTTGATCGATTTAATGTATTGATTTGCTTTACCTTGATTTTTAACATCGATCGCTAACGTTTTGCCATTTGGTAAATTGATGTTCGCATGTTGCATCATCGGGGATCCGAAGACATAAACACCACTCATTGCATTCAGTGGATAGAAGCCCATTGCTGAGAACACATACCATGCGCTCATTTGTCCGACGTCATCATTGCCACATAGACCAGCTGGACTGTTTGTGTAAAACTCCGTCATCGCCTTACGGGCTAGAGCTGCACCTTTCCAAGGTTGCCCAGCATAAGCATATAAATAAGGGATATGGTGATTTGGTTCGTTACCTTGCGCATATTGGCCGATTAGTCCTGAAATATCTGGAGAAGCTTCACCACCAAGATCCGATGACATGGTCGTAAAATAATCCAGTTTTTTCAAAAATTTATCTTCACCACCGAAAAGATTGATCAGACCTTTGACATCTTGAGGTACTAACCAGGTATATTGCCATGCATTTCCTTCGCAATAGTCATTCTCACGGTGTTTGGCCATCAATGGGTCGAAAGGTCTGCGGAACTCGCCATTGGCTTTTTTACCGACGAAATGACCTACTTCTTTGTCAAAATACTGCTCGTATAGTTTGTAGCGTTTTTTGAAATAGGCCGCGTCTTCTGTTTTACCTAATTTTTCGGCAATTTTATAAGCACCAAAGTCAGCAATCGCATACTCTAATGCCCATGCTACAGATTCATTCGGCATGCTGTCGATCGGAATGTAAGTCAGTTCACGAGTATATTTCAGACCATGATCGTTGCCCATGGCTGTGGTCTTAACAGCCTCCCAGACCAATGGATAATCTTTCTCGTCAATGATCCCTTTTAAGAAGGCATCCGCAATGACTGGAATCGCAGGTAATCCAACCATTGTATTGGTTTCATTGCCTTGTAAGTGCCACATGGGCAATTTACCTTGTTGTTGATAGATCGCCAACATGGTTTTGATAAAATCCTGGTTGATTTTACGGTCCTCCAAGATCGTCATCAAAGGATGAAGGCCACGGTAAGTATCCCAAAGCGAAAATACCGTATGGTTGACAAAATCCTGTTTCTCGTATACTTGTTTATCAGTTCCTAAATAATCGCCATTGGCATCGTTGAAGATGGTAGGAGCGAAGTAGGTATGGTATAATGCGGTATAAAAGATTGTCTTCGTATCTTTGTCGGCTTCAAATTGAATCTTATTTAAGGTTTTGTTCCAACGCTGATCGGCTTCTTGTTTTACTTTTTCAAAATTCCAGTTTGGAATCTCGGCGTTGATGTTGTTCAGCGCATTGGTCGAGCTTACGGGAGAAATACCGACTTTAAGTTCGATGGTTTTGTTTTTAACAGCATCAAAGAATAAAGCCGCTTTGATTGCCTGTCCTTTAAATGTTGTTTGGCCAAATTTTTCTTCTTTACCGTCGAAAAATCTTACTTTTTGTATCGGCTGGGAAGTTCTGATCGCAAAATACAATTTTTGGTCAGTTGCCCATCCTGTTGAAAAGCGATAACCAACAAAGGTCGAGTCGTTAACCTGTTTGATGTAGGTGTCTGTCGGTTTATCCCAATTGATATGGTAACCTAAGTCGACCAAAATATGTGCATTGTCTGTTTTTTCATAACGATATTGATGATAGCCAACACGTTCGGTTGCCGTCAAGTTGGCCTGTACCTGATAGTCATCTAAATAAGCGCTATAGAATCCGGGTTTGGCAACCTCATTTTCCTTTTTGAAGGAAGAGCCATAACCTGTATTCATTTTATTGAATTCCGCTGGCGTTAATTGTAATTTTCCGTTGGCTGGAACGATCATGAGGTCGTTGAGGTCACCGATACCTGTTCCGCTCAGGTGCGTATGGGTAAAACCCAAAATTTCCTGGCTTTTGTAATTGTATCCACTGCACCAGTCCCATCCGTTGAACTTGTCCCAAATCTGTGGAATTTGGGTAGGCCCTAATTGGACAGCACCTAAAGGTACATTTGCACCAACAAAGACGTGACCATGATCCGCTGACCCAATAAAGGGGTTGACATATTGTGTAAGATTTTGCTGGGCTTGCGCAAAAAATGGCAAAATTAGTGTGCCCAACACTGTTTTGAGTAGTTTATTTCCTGTCATAGGTTTTGTTCGGGTATTTGAAAACTGCTTAAAATTAGTAAATAAAACCTTTTAGCGCAATTTTATTATTATTTTAGTAAATTGTCGTTAAATTTTTTACTTTAGTAATCTTCGTAATAAAAAACTTAACAAACCTACTACTACTACATGAAGAAACGTATTCTGATCAGTGATATCGCAAAGGCGTTGGGGATTTCTGTAACTACTGTGTCCTTTATTTTGAATGATAAGGCAAAAGAAAAGCGTATTAGTGAGGCTTTGACTAAGCGGGTTCTGGACTATGTCAAAAAGGTTGGCTATAAGCCCAACGAATTGGCAAAAAGTCTCCGCACAGGGAAGACGAAGATTCTAGGTTTGATTATCGAAGATATTTCCAATCCTTTTTTTGGGAATATAGCACGTCTGATCGAAAGTAAGGTCTATGAGCAGGGCTACCGTATTATTTATTGTAGCACCAACAATGATGTAGAAAAGGCGAAGGAGTTAATCCAGATGTTTTACGATCGGCAGGTAGATGGTTTTATTATTACACCTTCCGATGGTTTGGAAGATACCGTAAAGCAGTTGCAGCAGAATAATATTCCGGTTGTGCTATTCGACCGTTATTTTCCGGGGCTTGAAACAGACTATGTTGGTGCGGACAATTTTCAGGGGGCCTTTGATGCCAGTAACCATTTGTGTCAACAAGGCTATAGACGTATCGGATTTGTATCGCTCTATTCGGATCAGACCCAAATGAAGGAGCGTTCAGATGGCTATATGAAGGCTATGGATAATAATAAGCAACAAAGTTTTATTCAAAAGATTCAGATGGATGCTTCGGATGAAGAAGCAATGGAACTATTGCGGGAGTTTATCTGTGAAAACAGACTGGATGCCGTTTTGTTCTCTACGAACTATCTGGCGATTTCGGGTTTGAAGGCTTCCAAAAAATTTAATTTTACGATGCCGGCGGTGATCGCTTTCGATGACCATACGGTTTTTAAGCTGGTCGAACCTGCTATTACGGTTGTTTCGCAGCCGATCAAGGATATTGCGGAAAATCTGATCAATATTTTGTTGCTTCGTCTTCAGGGTAAAATAAAAGCAACACGTAGAATGGTGTTGCCTTGTGAACTGAAAGTTCGTGAGTCGACTAAAGTGAAAGTTACTTCGTAGTATCGGCCACAAATTTCATTGAAATAGAATTAACGCAGTGACGCGTGTTTTTTGTCGTAAAGCCTTCTCCGAGGAACACATGGCCTAAATGCGCGCCACATCTACTACACAGGATTTCAGTGCGGCGACCATCGGCATCGGTGATCCTTGTAATTGCCCCGGGAATTTCATCATCAAAACTTGGCCAGCCACATCCAGATTCAAATTTTGACTCCGAACGGTATAGTGGGCTGTCACAACGGCGGCAGATATAAGTTCCTTTGAGCTTATTGTCTAAAAGTTCACCGGTAAAAGGGCGTTCAGTTCCCTTATGTATAATAATGTATTCCTCTTCTTTACTTAACGGGTTGAATTCTTTGTTTGTGTCCATTGTTGTTGTGTGTTTAGTCTTGAAGCTGGCTTTACTAGGAACTACGCAATAAGAATGAGCTATTCCTTCTATATAAAGATATTATTCAGATTCTTTTATTGTTAGTTTGCGACTTGACCCTGAACATCTCCATTCATTTTGAAAAAGTTCTCCATTCATCTTGATAAAGTTACGGAAATTAAGTCGAAAAAAAACCTTTTGTGTCTTCTGCGATCTGTTATTTTGAATATTTTAAATTGTCATGGAATTGTCTTATATTTGGGTAGCTATTCAAATGAAAAGTTGTAGTGATGGAACCACTTTAATAGCGTAATGTTGTTTTTATCCTTGTTTAAACGCATTTGTTTAGAATGATTATAAATTGATATTAAAGGTCACAAAATTGTCAGCGATTTGTTAATAAATCATACTTTTGTGGCATTGTTAGGGGGGTAGTGGCTCCTTTAACCATGGGAGTTAATTTTTTACATTCACAAATAAATAGTATAAAGTGCTAAATATGAGAACTATCTCATCCGTTTTGGGAAGCCTTGCGAGGGTGGTGTCAACGAGTTTGATGCTATTATTTGCCGTTACGACGTTGCATGCGCAAGATGTCAAGGAAGGTGAAAAAATCTTCAAATCTAAGTGTACATCCTGTCACGCCATTGACAGAAAAGTGGTTGGTCCTGCTTTAAAGGGGATTCCAGAGACGAAAGACGAAGCTTGGTTAATCAAGTGGATCAAGAACTCTCAGGCTTTAATTGCGTCTGGCGATGCTGATGCAGTTAAAATCTTCGAAGAGAACAACAAGCTTGTGATGACTTCTTTTACTGATTTATCTGACGATCAGATCAAGTCGGTATTAGCGTATATCACAGATGCTTCTAAGGAGAAACCGAAAACTGAAACTCCTGGTGGTGCCGGAGCTAAAGATGATAACGCATCTATGTTCATGATTTTGGGCTTGATCGCAGTTGTTGTTTTGGCTGTAGTGGTTATCGTGGTGTTGAATCGTGTGATCCGTACCTTAGAAAATGTAATTGCTAAAAACCAAGAAGCTATTGCTGCGCAACAAGAGCCAGAAGATAGCCAACGTTTTGTGAAGTTTGCGAAAGCATTCGTTAAGAACAAGAAGTTGGTTGGCTTTACAGTCTTGATGTTAGTTGCATTATTAGCTGTAGGTGGTTGGAAAACAATGTGGAACGTTGGTGTTCACCAAGGCTATCAGCCGGTTCAACCAATTAAGTTCTCGCACCAAATCCACGCTGGTGTTAACAAAATTGAGTGTCAATACTGTCACGGTGGAGCATTTAAATCTAAAAATGCGTCTATTCCATCGGCCAACGTATGTATGAACTGTCACAATACAATCACTGCTTCAGAACATTATGATGGTGAAATTTCTCCGGAAATTGCTAAAATCTATCGTGCATTGGATTGGAATCCTGATACACGTACTTACGGTAACAATCCGAAACCAATTCAATGGGTTCGTATCCACAACTTACCTGACTTTGCTTACTTCAACCACTCACAACACGTTGTGGTAGCTGGTGTTGAGTGTCAAACTTGTCACGGTCCAATCCAAAATATGGAAGAAGTATACCAATACTCTCCATTGACGATGAAATGGTGTGTTGATTGTCACAAAAAGACAGATATCAAATCGGATAACAAATACTATGAAGATTTGATTAAAGCACACGAAAGAATTAAGAAAGGTGAGAAAATGACTGCAGCCATGATCGGTGGTCTTGAGTGTGGTAAGTGTCACTATTAATAATTATTTGAAATACGCAATCTTATATACAGCTTAAATGGATAGCAATAAAAAATATTGGAAAGGTTTGGAAGAGTTAAATCAAACTCCTGCTTTCGTTGAAGGAAGCAAGGGTGAGTTTGCCGAATCTATTCCTGTAGAAGATGTATTAAACGAAGCAGGCTTGAGTACTAAAACTCCTCGCCGTGACTTCTTGAAAGCATTAGGATTTGGTTTGGGTGCTGTTTCTTTAGCGGCTTGTAACCGTACTCCTGTGCATAAGGCAGTTCCTTATTTGATTAAACCTGAAGAGGTAACTCCAGGTATCCCTAACTATTATGCTTCGACGTTCAACGGTCAAAGCATCTTGGTTAAAACTCGTGAAGGTCGTCCGATCAATGTTGAGCCTAACCCGAATGCAATTGGTTTGAACCAAGGTTTGGATTCAACGACTGCTGCTTCTGTATTGGATTTATATGATGAGTCCAAATTGAAACAGGCGCAATTGAAAGGTCAAGATGTTGAGTGGTCTAAATTGGATGGGGAAGTTGTTAAAGCTTTAAATGCAGCAGCATCTTCTGGTAAACAAATTACGATCGTTTCTAACACCGTAAACAGTCCTTCAACGTTGGCGGCTATCGCTGCTTTCGCAACGAAATTCCCGACAGTTAACCATGTACAATACGATGCTGTTTCTTACAGCGGTATTATCGAGGCGAATAAAGCTTCATTTGGTAAAGCTGTTGTCCCTTCATACAATTTTGAAAAGGCAAATGTGATTGTTTCCGTTGCAGCTGATTTCTTAGGAACTTGGTTAGCAGGTGAGGAGCATACACAACAATATGCTAAAAACCGTGATTATAAATCGTTGAAAAACGGCAAAATGTCACGTCACGTGCAATTTGAGTCTGGTCTTTCCATGACGGGTACAAATGCGGATGCACGTATCGCAATCAAACCTTCGGAAGAAGGTGCTACATTGGTTGCTTTATATAATGCAATCACTGGTCAGTCTTTGGCTGGTGCTACTGCAAACAAAAAAGCACAAAAAGGTGTCGCTCTAGCAGCGAAAGAATTGGTGAACAGCAAAGGCGCAGCAGTTGTTGTTGCTGGATCTAACGATGTCAATGTACAGGTATTGGTTAATGCAATCAACGTTGCATTAGGTGCTTACGGTACAATCATCGATTTGGATAACTATTCTAAACAATACCAAGGTTCGGATTCTTCGTTCCAAGCTTTCTTAGCAGCAGCGAAATCAGGTCAAGTTGGTGTTGCGTTCTTCTTGAATAGCAACCCGGTGTATGACTACTTCAAAGCAGATGATGTAAAAGCAGCGTTGAAACAAGTTCCTTTCACCTTATCATTTTCGCAACGTGCGGATGAAACAGCTTCTGAATTGACAGCGATTGCTCCAGCAAGTACGTTCTTGGAATCTTGGGGTGATGCGAATCCAAAAGAAGGTTTGTTCTCTATCGTTCAACCAACAATCAATCCTGTTTTCAAAACACGTCAAGTTGAACAAAGCTTGTTGACTTGGGCAGGAAATGATACCGATATGTACAACTTCGTTAAGAACTTGTGGTCTACACAAATCTTAGCAGGTTCTACGAAAAACTGGGATGCTGTATTGCAAACTGGTTTTGAATATAAAGGTGCTAAAGCGGCAACAGCTCCTGCATTTACAGGAAATGCTGCAGCAGCGGCTTCGGCAATTGAGGCATCAAGCAAAGCGATTACAGGTGAGTTTGAATTGAAACTTTATGAGCCTTCTGCACTTCGTGACGGTCGCTACGCGAACAACGCTTATTTACAAGAGTTGCCTGACCCGGTATCTAAAGTGACTTGGGACAACTACGCGGCTCTTAACCCGAAAGATGCTGAGAAATTAGGTTTGGGTGAAGATGGTAAAGTAACTGTAAAAGCAAATGGTGTTGAATTGGAATTGCCAGTTGTACAACAACCAGGTCAAGCACAAGGAACAGTTTCAGTTGCTGTAGGTTACGGCCGTACAAAAGTTGGTAAAGCAGGTAATGAAGTTGGTAAAAACGCATTCCCTTTTGCATCTATCATCAATGGTACAGTACAAGGTGTTGCTAAAGCAACTGTAGCGAAAGCGTCTGGTACTTACCAATTGGCACAAACACAAACACACCACACGATCGAAGGTCGTAACGTTATTCGTGAAACGACATTTGCGAAATATCTGAAAGATCCTAACTCTGAGGCAGGACGCTTTACAGATAATCACAAAACTTACGATTTGTGGAACAAATATGAGCAACCTGGTCACAAATGGGTGATGGCGATCGACTTGAACGCATGTACAGGTTGTGGTGCTTGTATCGTTGCTTGTAACGTTGAAAATAATATTCCTGTTGTAGGTCGTGATGAGGTTCGTCGTCGTCGTGAAATGCACTGGTTACGTATTGACCGTTACTATACAATCGAAGGAAAAGATCAAGATCTTACAAAAGAGAAAGAAATTGCAAGAGCTTCGGCTGATTTAGATTTCGAAGATATCACTGTTGTTCACCAACCGATGTTGTGTCAACACTGTGGTCACGCACCTTGTGAAACGGTTTGTCCAGTATTGGCAACAGTACACTCTTCAGAAGGTTTGAACCATATGGCATATAACCGTTGTTTTGGTACACGTTACTGTGCGAACAACTGTCCTTTCAAAGTTCGTCGTTTCAACTGGTTTGCATACTGGAATGATTCACGTTTTGACAACTACTTGAACAATGAGTTCACACAATTGGTATTGAATCCAGATGTTGTTACTCGTTCACGTGGGGTAATGGAGAAATGTTCAATGTGTATCCAACGTATTCAAGCAGGTAAATTACAAGCTAAGATTCAAAATCGTAAAGTTAAAGATGGCGATATCCAAATGGCTTGTCAACAAGCATGTTCTGCAAATGCAATTATCTTTGGTGATGCAAATGATCCAGAATCAGAAGTATCTAAAGCATTACGCAACGAGCGTGTTTATTACGTACTTGAGGAAATCAATGTTCAACCGGGTATCGGTTATATGACAAAAGTTAGAAACACTTTTGAGGCGTAATCTTGTACAATATTTGAAATAAAAATACTATGTCATCGCATAACGAATCAATATTAAGAGAACCATTAATGACCGGTAAGGACATTACGTATGCAAAAATTACGGATGATATCTTACTACCGGTTGAAAATAAACCGAATAAAGCATGGTGGATTGGTTTTACCGTTGCTGTATTAGGTGCTTTATTATGGGTAGTTAGCGTTAGTTATACCTTTTGGACAGGTATCGGCGCTTGGGGTCTGAATAAAACTGTAGGCTGGGCTTGGGATATCACCGACTTCGTATGGTGGGTAGGTATCGGTCACGCGGGTACGTTGATTTCAGCTGTATTATTAATCTTCCGCCAGAACTGGCGTAATTCAATCAACCGTTCTGCAGAGGCGATGACGATCTTTGCGGTAATCTGTGCGGCTACATACGTTGTAGCTCACATGGGTCGTCCTTGGTTGGCTTATTGGATTTTCCCACTTCCAAATCAATTTGGATCACTTTGGGTAAACTTCAACTCTCCTTTGGTATGGGATGCGTTTGCGATCTCGACTTACTTTACAGTATCCTTGGTATTCTGGTACTGTGGTTTGTTGCCGGATATCGCGACAATTCGTGACCGTGCTACTGGATTAAAACAAAAAATCTATTCTGTATTATCATTCGGATGGAATGGTTCAGTTAAGACTTGGCAACGTTTTGAAATCGTGTCATTGATCTTGGCAGGTATTTCTACGCCGCTGGTACTTTCTGTACACACGATCGTATCCATGGACTTTGCAACTTCGGTTATCCCTGGATGGCATACAACGATCTTCCCTCCATATTTCGTGGCGGGTGCGATCTTCTCTGGTTTCGCGATGGTACAGACTTTATTGTTGATCTTACGTAAAGTAATGAACTTTGAGAACTACATCACGATGTTCCACATTGAGTCGATGAATATCATTATCATGACGACAGGTTCTATCGTAGGTGTGGCTTATTTGACTGAATTGTTTATCGCCATGTACTCTCGTTCAGAATACGAAATGTATGCTTTCGAGAACCGTATGTTGGGTCCATACGCTTGGGCTTACTGGTCAATGATGACGTGTAACGTAATTTCTCCACAGTTATTCTGGTTCAAAAAAATCCGTACAAGTATTCCAATCTCATGGATCTTATCGATTGTTGTAAACATCGGTATGTGGTTTGAGCGTTTTGTAATTATCGTGACTTCATTGCACCGTGATTACTTGCCTTCATCTTGGGCAATGTTCTACCCAACTTGGACAGACGTAGGTATCTTTGTAGGTTCAATCGGATTATTCTTTACATTATTCTTGTTGTTCTTACGTTTCTTACCAGGTATCGCTATCGCCGAAGTGAAATTGTTGTTGAAATCATCTTCATTACAACATAAAACTAAATTGGCTCAAGAAGGCGCATTCCCTGAGGAACAAGTTAAGTACTTCCAAGAGTCATTAGAGAAATATGATTCAGTGACAGAAGAAGAGATTAAAGAATTATCAGTTAGAAAATAATCAGCAATGAGCAATACAAAATATATATTAGGTAGTTTTGCGGATCCCGATGAAATGATGCATGGGATCGACAAATTGCAAGCAAACAATATAAGTATTTACGACTGCTTTACTCCGATGCCTATTCACGGCATCGAAGCAAAGCTGGGTGTGAAACCTTCTCGCTTGCCTATCGCAGCATTTTGCTTTGGAGCATTAGGAACGACATTGGGTTTTAGTTTGTTGTATTATACAATGGCCTATGATTGGCCGATGAATATCGGTGGTAAACCATCTTTTGGTATACCAAACTTTGTTCCAGTTACATTTGAGGTTACGATCTTATTGTGTGCCTTGGGTATGGTTGCCACGTTTTTCTTCCGTAACCACTTATTTCCGGGACGTGCACCTCGTGTAATGGACTTGAGAGCAACAGATGATCGTTTCATCCTTGCAGTAGATGCCAATGAAAATACAGATCACGCTTTGATCGATAGCTTATTGAAAGAAGCTGGAGCTGTTGAAGTTAAGTACAATGATAGAAAATATGTTAGCTATGAATAAGAAGAATTTACTTGGAACGCTATGCGCAGCTGTGGCATTGACAGCACTTGTTTCTTCTTGTGGTGACAAAACAACTCGTAGTACAGGTTTAGAGTTTTCTCGTAACATGTACGATCCGCTTGCTTTCAATCCGGATCAACCTAATGCGAATTTTGCTGATGGAAAAACAGCACAAGCACCTCCTAAAGGTACGGATCCAATTGGTTTCACTCGTTTTGAGTATGCCAATACATTAGAGGATTATGAACGTGCAGGAAGAGAAGCAAAAAGTCCTTTGGTCGTAAATGCCGAAAATCTTGAAAAAGGTAAAGCTTTGTTCACCACTTACTGCTCTATATGTCATGGAGTAGAAGGTAAAGGTGATGGTCCTATCACAAAAGACCGTAGCGTGACTGATTCAAGAGGTACTCGTCAATTAGAGAACTTTCCTCCGCCACCATCTTATCAAAGAACAGATGCAGCGAGCTCTTCACGGGGTGGTTTGATGGCTGACTTGACTGATGGTAAAATTTACCATACAATTTATTACGGACACAACTCCATGGGATCACATGCATCTCAATTGTCTCCAGAGGAGAGATGGAAAGTTGTTATGTATGTTCACGAATTACAAAAGAAATAATCTAACATCAGATATATAAATGGGAACTCACAGTCATCATCACGATTATAATTTCAACGAGCGATACGAGTTTGCTGGCAAGGCTAAATTGTACAGTATTATCGCTGTTGTACTAGGCGTAGCTGCTGTAGCTTTCGGGTTGCTTTCGGGCGATCACGTTACTGTAGAGCGTACTTATGCCAACTTGTTATTGATGGGTTATTACTTTACATGTGTATGCGCAGCTGGAACATTCTTTGTTGCCTTGCAATATGTAACACAATCTGCATGGTCTGCAGGTTTGGTACGTATACCTCAGGCTATGGCGAGTGTTTTACCAATAGCATCATTAGTTTTATTAGTTATTGTAGGTTTAGGTTTAACCACACATAACTTATATCACCACTGGAATGCAGATGGTATCACTGATCCGCATAGTACAAATTTTGACCCTATTATCGCAGGTAAATCTGCTTATTTAAATGTTCCATTCTTCTTGATCCGTCAGGTGGTATTTATGGGAACATATAGCATTTTTGCTGTTATTTTTGCGAAACTTTCTTATAAAGAAGATTTAGAAGGTGGATTGACTTCTTATAAAAAGTCATTCAAATTGTCGGCAATCTTCTTAGTTATCTTCGGTTTTACTACACCTATCTGGTCTTTCGATACAGTAATGTCTTTAGAAGCACACTGGTTTTCGACAATGTTCGGTTGGTATAACTTTGCAGCAATGTGGGTAAGCGGTATTTCATGTATCACGATCATCGTTGTTGTATTGAAGAAAGCTGGTTATATGAACTGGGTAAACGAAAATCATTTACACGATTTGGGTAAATTGATGTTCGGTTTCTCTATCTTCTGGACTTATGTTTGGTTTGCACAATTCATGTTGATTTGGTATTCAAACATCCCAGAGGAAACAGTTTATTTCTACAAACGTTGGGAACCTGAATACAAACCTTGGTTTTGGTTGAGTATTATCATTAACTTTGTGGCACCATTGTTACTATTAGTGGATCGCGATGCTAAACGTAAACAAAACGTGATGTTGTTCGTAGCGATTCTATTATTGGCTGGTCACTGGCTAGATTATTATATCATGATCATGCCTGGTACTGTTGCTGAACATAGAGGATTTGGTATCATTGAAATCGGAACTGCACTTGGTTTCTTAGGTTTGTTCATCTTCTTAGTGATGAGTAAATTGAGTAAACAAGCATTGGTGCCTAAAAATCATCCTTTCTTGGATGAGAGTTTGCATCACCAGATATAGTTTCACTTTTAAAGGAAGGTTACGTAAAAACGTTATAAAAGAAATGAGCTTTAAATTAAATAATAGATTCAAATCCATCTCGGGTTTTGTGCTTGCACTAGGATTGCTTTTTGCGACTCCTATCCTAGCAAGTCAACAAGATACAGTAGCATCTGATTCTGCTAAAGCGGCGACTACAGCAGTGGCTGCCCCTGCAGCAACGGATTCGGTTGCAAAAGATACAACAGCGGCAGCAGGTACTGCTGCTGTTGCATCTGCTAGTTCTTCTACAGAAGCTAGTGCTGCTGCTCCTGCTGTTGAAGAAGTGAAGCAAGTAGACCCTCAGGTTTATAAAAACTTCACATATTATGTCTTGTTATTCTTGGTTATATGTACAGTTGTTGCCGTTATCGGTAAAGTACTTTCGATCTATGAATTGACAAGAAAGATGAACGGTAAATACAATCCGTTTGCGAATAACACGTTTCAATCGGCATTGTTATTCATTTTCTTGGTTGTATTCCTTTACGGTGTATATTGGTCATATGTACACTGGGGAGCCGCTTATTGGAGATCTGCAGTAACTGAGCACGGTGAGCGTATTGATACGATGTTTATCATTACGACAGCAATTACAACATTTGTATTGGTTATCACACACATCTTGTTGATGACATTTACATTCTTGTACCGCATGCGTGCAAAACGTCAAGCTTATTATTATCCTCATAACAATGCAATCGAGAAATTGTGGACAATTGTTCCAGCTGTTGTTTTGACAGTATTGGTATTGTTCGGTTTCTTTACATGGAGATCAATCACAAATATTCCTGAAGATCTTCAAAAATCAGCATTACAAGTTGAGGTATTAGGCGAGCAATTCCAATGGAATGTCCGTTATGCTGGTTCAGATGGGATTATTGGTAAACGTAATTATAAAATGACGACACCAACCAACCCGTACGGTATTGACTTTAATGATAAAAATTCTTGGGATGATATTCAAGGATCTGAAATTTGGTTGCCTGTAAATAAACCAGTTCGTTTCCATATCGTTTCAAAAGATATTATTCACTCTTTCTATATTCCTGATTTCCGTGTTCAGATCAATGCGGTACCAGGAATGACCAATTACTTCCAGTTCACACCTACTGTTACAACAGAAGAGATGCGTGATCGTTTGGGTGATTATAACTATGACTATGTGATGTTGTGTAACAAGATCTGTGGTCAAGGTCACTTTAACATGGCGAAGAAAGTGGTTGTCGTAACTGAAGAGAAATATAAAGAGTGGTTAGCTAAACAAAACAAATATTTTACTGAGGATTTGCAAAAAGAGTTCAGCGGTAAAACAGCTAACGTGAAAAAGGATAGCGTACAAGTTACAGCATCTTTGAACTAATTAAGAATTTTTGAATATAAAATCGAATATGTCAAGTACAGTAATATCGCATAGCGCTGAACATCACGATTCGCACGGCCATCATCACGAGGAGTCGTTCATCAGAAAGTATATCTTCTCGGGTGACCACAAGATGATTGCTAAGCAATTCTTGATCACTGGTATCATCATGGCAGTTTTTGCGATGCTTTTATCAGTATTATTCCGTATCCAATTAGCATGGCCGGATAAAGAGTTCCCTATATTAGAAGTATTCTTGGGTAAATGGGCTGAAGGCGGTCGTATAAAACCGGAGTTTTTCCTTTCCTTGGTAACCATTCACGGTACCGTCATGGTATTCTTCGTGTTAACGGCTGGTCTATCAGGTACTTTTAGTAACTTATTGATTCCATATCAAATCGGAGCACGCGATATGGCATCTCCTTTTATGAACATGTTATCTTACTGGTTGTTCTTTGTAGCATCAGTGATTATGGTTGCATCGTTCTTCGTAGAAAGTGGACCTGCTTCTGCTGGTTGGACAATCTACCCGCCACTATCGGCTGTTCCTACTGCAATCGCAGGATCCGCAACTGGTATGACTTTGTGGTTGGTGAGTATGGTTCTATTTGTAGCTTCACAGTTGATCGGTGGTATTAACTATGTAAGTACAATTTTGAACATGCGTACAAAAGGAATGGACTTATGGAAAATGCCTTTGACAATCTGGGCGTTCTTCTTAACTGCTATCGTGGGTATGTTGTCATTCCCAGTATTGGTTTCGGCGGTTGTTCTATTGATTTTTGACCGTGCTGCTGGTACGTCATTCTATTTGTCGGATCTTGTTGTTCAAGGACAAATTTTACCGAACGAAGGTGGTTCACCAATTTTGTTCCAACACTTGTTCTGGTTCTTAGGTCACCCTGAGGTATATATCGTTGTTATGCCGGCTTTAGGTTTAACTTCTGAGGTTATTGCAACCAACTCACGTAAACCAATCTTTGGTTACCATGCGATGGTTTATTCGTTGATCGGTATCACTGTATTATCGTTTATCGTATGGGGTCACCACATGTTTGTAACAGGTATGAATCCGTTCTTGGGTGGTGTATTTATGATTACAACGTTGATTATCGCGGTTCCTTCTGCTGTAAAAGCGTTTAACTATCTTGCAACGTTGTGGAAAGGTAATATCCGTTTCACTCCGGCGATGATGTTTGCTATAGGTTTGGTATCGTTCTTTATCTCTGGTGGTTTGACAGGATTGTTCCTAGGTAATGCAGCGTTAGATATCAACTTACACGATACGTATTTTGTTGTTGCCCACTTCCACTTGGTAATGGGATCGGCGTCAATCTTCGGTATGCTTTGTGGTGTTTACCACTGGTATCCTAAGATGTTCGGTCGTATGATGAACACAAAATTGGGTTATTTACACTTCTGGTTGACTTTCATTGGTGCTTACATGGTATTCTTCCCAATGCACTTTATGGGTATCGATGGTGTGCCTCGCCGTTACTATGCATTTACAGAATTTGCTTTCATGGCGAAATGGGTTTCTGTAAACAAATTGGTGACTTGGGCTGCAATCATCGCTGCTTTAGGTCAGGTAGCTTTCTTGTGGAACTTCTTTACATCGATTTTCTTCGGTAAAAAAGCACCACAAAACCCTTGGCAGTCAAACACATTGGAATGGACTACTCCGGTAGAGCATATCCATGGTAACTGGCCAGGTGAAATTCCAACTGTACACCGTTGGCCTTACGATTACAGTAAGCCAGGTCACGGTGAGGATTTTATTCCTCAAAGTGTTCCTTTCTCTGAAACAATGAGCTCTAATTTGCCTCATGATTTCGAAGGAGACGAGGAAGCTGAGCGTATCCAGGCAGAATGGAATGCTCAAAATGGTAGAAAAGACTAATAAAATCTTATAAAATAGAGTAGGGATTCCTACTCTATTTTATAGAAGTTTGTATTTTAAGAGGTAGGGGTAGTATTATGTTTCCAGCAGCTGAGAAGCGATTTATAAAGACCAATTTTATAACGATCATTGTGTTGTTTTTGGTCATTATTGCTGGAGGAGTTGTTCGGAGTACAGGGTCAGGAATGGGATGCCCAGATTGGCCAAGATGTTTTAACCGTATTATTCCTCCAACAGATATCTCTCAATTACCTCAAGGATATGAACAGCATTATATTGAAGGAAGGGCAAAGAAGAACGAACGTTTCGCGAAAATTGTAGAATTTTTCGGCGATAAGGAAATGGCTTACAAGCTCCGTACCGATAAGAGTATTTTGCAGCATGAAGAGTTTAAGGTTGCGAAAACTTGGACGGAATATATCAATCGGTTGGTAGGCGTTGTTTCCGGATTCTGTTTGTTATTTACAGCTATTTATTCTTTCACCTATTTAAAATCAAAAAGCTCGATCGTTGTTTGGTCAGTGATTAATCTTTTTGTTGTCGTACTTCAGGCTTGGCTGGGATCGATCGTTGTATCGACAAATCTGATGCCCTGGATTATTACGGTACATATGCTCTTAGCCATTGTAATTGTTTGTATTAGTATTTATACATATTTCAAAGCAGTTACTTTGCGAAACAAGACCTTACTGGTCAATCGTTCTTTGGGTATATTAAAAGGACTTGCTATTGCTTCAATTTTATTGATGCTAACACAGGTAATTGTCGGAACGGGAGTTCGTGAGGAGGTTGATTTATTAACCGGTTCAACGATAGCCCGGACTGATTTTATAACAACTATTGGTCAACAGTTTGAGTTACATCGCTGGTTGGCATATTGTTCTTTGATTTTAGTTATTGTATTATTCTTTTTGGTCCGCACGAGTTTTAATACGAGTTCTAAGCAATATAAATTTGCTTTAATCGCATTGATTCTAGTGGGTATCCAAATGCTATCAGGAATTATCTTAGCTCGATTTGCAATACCTGCATTTGCACAGACAACGCATTTGGTGGTGGCGACGCTTCTATTTGGGGCACAGTTCTACCTGTTGTTATTGTTAAACAAGCAAAGGCACTAATCTTGGAATTCGGGATGTTTATGTTTAAAAGTACGTGTTTAATTACACTGATAGTAGGAGGTCTCTTTTAGTTATGAAAGAATTTATTTCAGATTTCAAAAAGCTTGTTAAGTTGAGACTTACGTTGACGGTCGTATTTTCTGCGTCAATTGCTTTTCTGATAGGATCAAAACAACAGGGTGATATATTCTGGTTCAATTGGTTATTGTTGACTATAGGTGGTTTTCTGGTGACAGGTTCTGCCAACGGTTTTAATGAGATCATTGAAAAGGATTTGGATAAACTGATGAAACGTACGGAGGACAGACCGTTGCCATCAGGCCGCATGACAACAGGACAAGCTTTGGTATTGAGTGTCTTTATGGGCATCTTAGGAACCTTGGTGCTTGTTCGTTTAAATTTTGTCGCTGGTCTGCTGTCGGTTTTCTGTATCCTTCTTTACGCATTTATCTATACACCATTAAAAAGAAAATCACCAATAGCAGTGTTTGTCGGAGCGTTTCCGGGTGCATTTCCGCCATTAATTGGTTATTATGCAGCTTTTTCGCAAGATGATCTAGCCTACTATAGTGGACATAACGAAGCGGCAATTATTATTATTCCCTTTGTGTTGTTTGCTATTCAGTTTTTATGGCAGTTTCCGCATTTCTGGGCAATTGCCTGGGTTGTGGACGACGACTATAAATTAGCGGGTTTTCGCTTATTGCCGACGACAAAACGTGATAAGATATCGGCTTTTATGGTATTCATTTCAGGTTTGTTTATGATACCAGCAGGTTTTATACCGTATCATTTTGGCTTTGGTGGAATTTGGTTTACGATTGTATCCGTGGTCGGCGGAATAATGTTTGGTTATTACGGTTATTTGTTGTTTAAGAATTGTGATATTCCTTCAGCGAAGAAAGTAATGTTTACCTCATTTATCTATTTGCCTGTGACACAACTCGTATTATTGCTTAACTTTATTCCGTTGAAATAATGTTAGATATACAAGCACAAACTGACGAGAAGTTAGTACAGAGAAAAGCCCAAAAGTTCAACCTGTGGTTGGGTATGTTGGGTATGTTCATGATGTTTGCAGCGTTATCCAGTGGTTTCATTGTATATACAGCGAGCGGCGTGGACAAAGGGATTAAGACCCTTTTGCCAAATGCACTTTTATATAGTACCTTGGTGATTGTGGTGAGTAGTCTGACGATGTTTTTAGCAAATAGAGCGGCTAAAAATGGGGAGTCTTCCAAACAGCGGTTGTTTTTGATAGCAACTTTTATTTTGGGAGTTGTATTTTTTGCCTTGCAAGTTCATGCTTGGAATGTATTGATCGATAGGGGTGTTTATTTTGTGAATAACAATGCATCACAATCCTTTATTTACGTTTTTATCTGGATGCACTTGGCGCATATTATTGCGGGGTTGATCGTTTTGATTGGCGCTATTATAGGAAGTAACAAACTTCCTAAGGACGGCAATCTTTTCCGCATGGATCTTGCCAGTATTTTTTGGCATTTTCTCGATCTTTTATGGATTTATATATATGTTTTCTTACTTTTGAATCAATAATAGTAAACAATGAGTACAACAGTATCGCAATTGGATAAGGTAAAAACTGGTCCATGGAATGGTGGAAAATCACCTTGGAACTTAGAGTATGGAAAAATCATGATGTGGTTTTTCTTGGTAGGGGATGCCTTCACATTTTCGGCATTTTTGGTTTATTATGGCGCACAACGCTTTTCTCATCCAACTTGGCCTGACCCAGATAAGATCTTCCAATCTATCCCTGGAATTGCAGAGCATGGTCAACCGTTGGTATTTGTCGGTTTAATGACCTTTATTTTGATTATGTCTTCGGTAACTATGGTTTTAGCCGTGGAAGCTGGTCACCGCAATCAAAAGAATGAAGTTGTTAAATGGATGCTTTGGACTATTTTGGGCGGTATCTGTTTCGTTGGTTGTCAGGCTATCGAGTGGACTCACTTACACCACATGGGTTTCTGGTTTGGTAAAAACCCTGCAACAGGTTTGGAAGGTGATGCCATTAAAACAGCATTGATGCCATATTTTACGCATGATATTTCTTATACTTCAGCGTTGCAATTTGCTAACCTGTTCTTTACAATTACTGGTTTTCACGGATTCCACGTTACTGTGGGTATTATTTTAAATATCATCATCCTATGCATGACTTTAAATAATACATTTGAAGACCGTGGTTCTTACTTAATGATCGAAAAAGTAGGTTTATATTGGCACTTTGTGGATTTAGTATGGGTATTTGTATTTACATTCTTCTACTTAATCTAATTACGCAATAAATAATTTTAGATAGCTATGTCACAATATCAAGATAATATCGCTCATGGAGAGCATGCTCACGAAGGTGGGATGGATAAAAAAGCCATCTGGAGAGTATTTGGAGTGCTTTTAGCGCTTACTTGTCTCGAGTTCTTAATTGCATTGGGCTTTGTGCACCATTGGCAAATTCTAACTAAAGGGGCGTTAGTAAATACTATTTATATCGTGCTTACTTTAGTTAAAGCTTATTATATCGTTGCATTCTTTATGCACTTGAAATTCGAGAAGTCGAGCTTCATTGTTACCGTTGCAATTGTCTTTATTTTTATTATTTATTTTATTGTCCTGATGTTGGTTGAGGGAGGTTTCTTGGCAGGTGCTTTTCAAGAGCATCAATTGTTTCCAAATAAATAGATAAAGTGGATAATGGATAATAATACTGGACAAAAGAAAGGTATTAAAACTATATTGATCCTGGCAGTAATTCTTTTACTGCCGGGATTTTTATATTTTATACTAAATAAAAGCGGCTCGAATAGCTACGCCTCCTTACCAATTTTTGGGAAAAAGGAAGTGCCTGGAACAACACATCGAAAATGGGGACGTGATATTCCCGATACCATCTACCATACGGTGACGCCTGTTGATTTTGTGAATTACGATGGTAAGAAAGTGCATTTGTTGGACAATGATACAACACTCTCTGTAGTCCACCTGATGTATTCTAGGGACGCTTCCTTATCAAGGACAATGATTAAGCGATTAGATCAAATTGCTAATCGGTTTATTCAGAATCAGAAAGTTAAGTTGTATTCTATCACGGTTGATACAGCCTATGATACACCTGATGTATTAGCGAAATACGCGAAAGTTTACAAACCCTGGACCAAATCTTGGTTTTTTGTGACAGATCCTTCTGTTGATATCTTTAAATTTGCTAAAGAAAGTCTATTGCAGGACGCGCTTGTCAACAATGATGGCAATAAACCATTCATTATTGGCTCTAATTATCTTTTACTCGATACAAAAGGACGTATAAGAGGGATATATGACATCAACGTAAAGACAGATGTCGACCGCCTGGAAGATGAAATTAAATTATTATTGGTCGAGGAAATCCGAAACCATCCAGCAACAATAGAACAAAAAAGATAGTTATATCATGGAAGAGAGTTTGAATAACGAAAAAAAGTACAGTAAATGGATTTGGTTGTTATCTATCGTTATACCGATAGTGGTTGCTATCCTCTTTACAGTGAATTTACAAAAGCTGGGTTATGATGTAAAACCGCTAACATTTTTACCCCCTATCTACGCGGCTATCAATGGGATTACTGCTGTATTACTGTTTTGGGCTGTGTCTGCGATAAAAAAGGGTAATAAGCCCTTGCACGAGCGTTTGATCAAATTGTGTATTGCTTGCTCTTTAGCTTTTCTGGCGATGTATGTCGCTTATCACATGACTTCAATCGAAACAAAATATGGTGGCGAGGGAATTTTGAGACCGATCTATTTCTTTATCCTGATTACGCATATCTTGCTTTCTATCATTATCATCCCTTTTGTGCTTTTTACTTTTGTAAGAGGTATATCCGGTTCTTACGAGCGTCATAAAAAGCTTGCCCGCATTACTTATCCAATGTGGCTTTACGTGGCTGTTACCGGTGTGATAGTTTATTTAATGATTTCTCCGTATTATATCGGTTAGTGAGAAAGGGGCGGGGTGCAACGGATTCGATGTGGGGGATCTGGCTTAAAATTGAAATGAAATTGGAAGCGAAGGAGTATATATTCCAGCCATTCAAGAGTATAAACAGCGTAGGATTAATCAGCCGATTTGTATCGGCTAGATGGATCTTTAAAAAATCATTTGCATATGAAGCGTATCTGGATTTATCAGGCAGATCGTCTGCTAACGGCAGCAGAGGGACAGGAGATTGTTACTGACCTAGAAGCTTTTGCTGAACAGTGGAAAGTACATGGAAAACCACTTTCTGCTTCCGCAGAATTGCGGGATAATCTTTTTATTATCCTTAAGGTGGACGAGGAAGTGGCGGCTGCATCAGGTTGTTCTATTGATAGTTCGGTTCGATTTTTAAAAGGAGTTGAATCGAAGTATGGTATTCAACTATTTGATCGCATGCAATTTGCATATAAAGGGGATCAAGGAATAGGCGTGGTTAACCGTGACGGATTTGAGAAGCTACTGGCAGACGGTACCATCAATGATAATACCTTAGTATTTGATAATACTATTACCCATGAACATCAAATGGAGAATGCTTGGGCAGTGCCCTTCCATCAAAGCTGGCATAAGCGACTTTTTAAATAAGTTGTAAACAAGTATAAAAGAAAGGCCATATGTAATTGTGGCCTTTCTTTTTGATCTATAGATCTGTATTGCTTCTCTTTCTGATTGGTCCGCCGAATGGCGATAGCTTCGCTTATTCAGGAATAGTATAATGGTGCATGTATTTTGCAATCGCATTTGCGCGTCTATTGACATAAGCAGAAGGGTTACGGGCATCCCATTCTCTTGGGTTTGGCAGTATGGCTATAATCAATGCGGCTTGTTTTTTTGAAAGATTGCTGCCTGTTTTACTAAAATAATACGACGCTGCCGCATCGGCACCATAAACTCCCTGTCCCATTTCAATCACATTGAGATAAACTTCGAGGATGCGTTTCTTGCTCCAGAATGTTTCTATAAGAATTGTAAAGTAGGTCTCGAAACCTTTTCTTAACCAGGAGCGCCCTGGCCATAGAAAGACATTTTTGGCGACCTGCTGACTGATTGTACTTCCGCCGCGTAATTTCTTTCCCTGTGCATTTTTTTTAATGGCATTCTGAATCCCTTGCATGTCGAATCCCCAGTGTGTCATAAAGTGAGCATCTTCTCCTGCAATGGCCGCTAACTTGAGGTTGTCCGAAAGTTCATCGTAATCCAGCCAGTTTTTTTCCAGTTTAAATCCTTTGCCCTGCTCTTTTAGTTCAAACCCACGTTGAATCATCAACCAGGTGATGGGAGGATTGACGAACCTTAAGCTAATGACCCAAAAGAGTGAAATACCAATAAAATAGAGCACTACCCGTGTCGCAATGCGCAGGATCGGAGATTTTATGGACTTCAATGGGTTGAAGGATTTTTTTTTGAAGGTATTTTGTTGTTTGCTGGACGTATTTTGTTTACCAGATCTTTTGATGGCCATATCATTACAAAATTTGTGCAAACATAAGCATCATAAAGCAAAGATTCCACATACTATTTTGTCATTTCTTCTAATTTTTCTAATGTCACGTCTTTCATCCAGGATATTGCCTTGGTATCAATTTCACCATTGGGTTTAATTACAGCATAAGTTGGAAAACCGGCACCGTTAAATAAAGACAATAGCTCGCTAATTACATTATTTTCGACAAAAATATGTGTGCCAGGTTGTTCAAGTTCGGCTACCTTATTGATCCATTTCTCTTGATTTGATCCTTGATCAGTACATAGATACACGAATTCTATTGGTGATTTTGCTCCCTTAGCCTCATGATGTAGTTTTTTGCTGTAAGGCATCTGACCAATACAAGGCGCACACCAGGTAGCCCATATATCTAATACGATAAGTTTATTATGGTATTTTGCTTTGATGGTTTTAAGAAGTTCGGATCCGTCTTTGCTTTGGTTTGAGAGGAGCTCGGCATCAAATGAAAATTCTTTGATTATTTTTCCTAGTGAGGTCTGTTTTGGTGCTGACTTTGCTGACGCCAGTAGCTTTTCCAATTTTGTTTGTTTAACATTTAGCCCATCTATTTCTATTCTAATATTCTCTTTCGCCCATTTGCTGTTTAATTTGTTCAGTATTGTCTTATAAATCTTATTTTGCGCTGCAATATCGTCGTCTTCAAATCTGAGGTTGATAATATCGGCGTAATTTTTAGGGAAGGTTTGATTGGCATAGTCTGCTACTTTCACGTAGTCTCCACGAGTTTCATTGACCGGGTAAAGGACATATTTCACGTAATAATGCAAAAATCTAAAATAATCGCTGACATGATTAGATATCGAATAAATAGGAACTAGTATACTATCATTAGCTACTTTAATTTTATTTGTTAGGTAGTAATCCAATTGTCTGTACGTATACTGGGCATCAGTGGCGGCGTCAATCAGCGTTTTACATGTTGTGCCGTATGTATGATAGAAAGCCTGATCTGTATTCCGCTGAATCTTAAATAGGGAATCTAATTTATATTGAAAATTAGGGTCGCTTGGATTGAGCTGGCGGAGTGGCTTGTAAAAATCGGGATTATGCTTCTTGTCAAATAAAATATATTCGTTCATTTGCCGATTTACTTCGGCATCTTTTCCTGCAAACGAAATACCATCACCGATCATATAAATCTCTTTTTTCTTGAGCTTGCTTAGATCGAAGGTGATTTCCAATCCATCTTGAAGGTAAAGACAGGTATAAGCATAGTCACCTAAGCTAAACCATATCTGTTGGTAAGGTAGTATATGTATTTGGGTAAATTCAAAGGTACCATCGGCATTTGCCTTTATCTCATTGCTGCTTTGACTAGGTCCGATTAGGTTAACAAAGGTGTATTGAATTTTGAGATTTGAGAGTTCCTCTGGACTTGCGTTTAGCACACGGCCTGTCACTTTAGCAAGCTGTGTTTTGCCAGACTTATAATATGATTCATCGGTTAACGAAAT
Organism: Sphingobacterium sp. UBA865; assembly: GCF_002295765.1. Lineage (NCBI taxonomy): Bacteria > Pseudomonadati > Bacteroidota > Sphingobacteriia > Sphingobacteriales > Sphingobacteriaceae > Sphingobacterium > Sphingobacterium sp. UBA865. Next base: position 55,406 of record NZ_DBGB01000019.1, read on the forward strand.
GGGATCTGATTTCATTTGTGCGTAAGCAATGTTGAGGAGCATTAGCGAAAGCAATAATGTGGCGAAAAAGACTTTCATAATAAATAATTTATATGGAAATCAAATATATTAATTTGACAGATCAAAGATTCTTAATTAGTGTTAAAATTTGTTCGATATTGTAATTTGCCAAAGCGACGATATTATCCTATTTTTACGCTTCATAAAAATTGATTTACAAGTTGGCAAAAGAAAAGAAAGTGACCCCATTGATGCAACAGTATAATGCGATCAAGATTAAATATCCTGGAGCGTTATTGTTGTTCCGTGTTGGCGATTTTTACGAGACATTTGGTGAGGATGCAATCAAAGCTGCCCAGATTTTGGGCATTGTTTTGACGAAGCGTGGTAATGGCTCGGAATCGGAAACCGCGTTGGCTGGTTTTCCTCATCATTCGTTGGAGACCTATCTTCCAAAATTGGTGCGTGCCGGCCAACGGGTGGCGATCTGTGATCAGTTGGAGGATCCTAAGACGACAAAAACAATCGTTAAGCGTGGTGTGACAGAGTTGGTTACCCCTGGCGTTTCCTACAATGACAATATTGTTCAGCAGAAATCGAATAATTATTTAGCGTCAATCTTTATCGAAAAAGAGCGGATCGGTATTTCTTTTCTTGATATTTCAACAGGCGAATTTTTGGTTGCTCAGGGAAGTGTTACCTATATCGATAAATTGCTTCAAGGTTTTAAGCCAACGGAAGTCATTCTTTCCAAAAAACAGAGCAAGGATTTTGCGGAGCAGTTTGGGTCGCATTACTATACTTATTTTCTTGACGAATGGCCGTATACGGGAGACTATGCTACAGAAACATTATTGAAGCATTTTGAGGTTTCGTCGATGAAAGGGTTTGGCGTTGATCGGATGCCTGCGGGGATTGTTGCTGCCGGTGTAGCTTTACATTACTTAAACGAGACCGAGCATCGTAACCTACAACACATTTCTACGCTTTCGCGTATCGAAGAAGATCGTTTTATGTGGCTGGATCGCTTTACGATCCGCAATTTGGAATTAATCGGTTCGTTGAATGAAAATGCTGTCACCCTTTCTGATGTATTGGATCATACATCCAGTCCAATGGGAGCGCGCTTGCTCAAGCGCTGGATTGTGATGCCGTTAAAAGACAAGAAAAGTATTCAGGAACGATTGAATGTGGTGGATTTCTTTGTTGCTGATCGCAATTTAAGGGATGAGTTGATTGGTCAGATCAAGCAGGTGGGGGATCTTGAACGCCTAATTTCCAAGATAGGACTACAAAAAGCGAATCCGCGGGAAATCGTGCAATTAAAACGGGCTTTATATGCGATAGAAAAGTTGAAGGAACTTACAGATCGTAAAGATGCCAACGCGCTACAGACCATATCGGAGCAATTGGATGCTTGTACAGTTATCCGAGAAAGAATAGAGCTGCAGGTTCAGGCCGAGCCCCCAGTGGCAATCAATAAGGGTAGCGTAATTGCTGATGGCGTTGATCCGGAATTGGATCGATTGCGTAAAATTGCCTTTGGCGGTAAGGATTATTTGCTTGAGATTCAAAAAAGGGAAGCAGAACTCACTGGAATTCCATCCTTGAAAATTGCATTCAATAATGTCTTTGGTTATTACCTGGAGGTTACCAATACCCATAGGGATAAGGTTCCTACGACGTGGATACGTAAACAGACGCTGGTGAATGCTGAACGTTACATTACGGAGGAACTGAAAGAATATGAAGAACAGATTCTAGGTGCTGAGGAGAAGATCCAAGCACTGGAGAATAGATTATATGCAGAGCTATTGCTTTCCATTGCTGAATATATCAAACCTATTCAGCTCGATGCACAGCTGATCGCTAAGCTGGATGTGCTGCTTAACTTTGCGGTTGTAGCAGAGAAAAATTATTATGTAAAGCCTGAAATCAGCGAGAGCAAGATCTTGGATATTAAAGGCGGAAGACACCCTGTCATTGAAAGAAACCTGCCAATAGGCGAGGACTATATTACCAATGATACCTTCTTGGATCCAAAGACACAACAGATTATTATTATTACGGGGCCTAATATGGCCGGTAAATCGGCGTTACTCCGTCAGACTGGATTGATCGTGTTGATGGCGCAAATTGGTTGTTTCGTACCGGCAAAAGAAGCAAAGATCGGTCTGGTTGACAAAATTTTCACCCGTGTGGGTGCTTCAGATAATCTTTCTTCTGGAGAATCTACGTTTATGGTAGAGATGAATGAGACGGCGAGCATCATGAATAATTTATCAGACCGTAGTCTCATTCTTTTAGATGAAATCGGTCGTGGTACCAGTACCTATGACGGTATTTCTATTGCTTGGGCTATTGCTGAGTTTTTACACAATCATCCCGCAGCCAAAGCAAAAACATTGTTTGCAACGCATTACCATGAATTAAATGAGCTGACAACTTCATTGGATCGTATTAAAAATTATAATGTGACGGTGAAGGAAGTCAATAACAAAGTTATTTTCTTGCGGAAGCTCGTTCCAGGAGGCTCAGAACATAGTTTTGGTATTCATGTGGCAAAGCTCGCGGGGATGCCACAAAAGTTGCTGAATCGTGCCAACCAGATCCTGAAAAGATTGGAGCAGGAGCGAACTGGTGGGGAGCAGATTAAGGATAGTATGCGTAAGATTCAGAAACAGGCCTACCAATTGCAAATGTTTTCCATTGATGATCCTGTCTTGAATAAGATCAGGGATATGCTGAATAATCTGGATGTTAATTCGCTTACTCCAGTTGAAGCATTAATGAAGCTGGATGAGATACAACGCCTGCTAAAGAATTAAATTTTCTTTTGGACTTGGACACCCGATCTCAAGTGGGACTTGTTTTCTTCGATTTGAACACGCCAGATCATGTTTTTTAAAACAGAACATCATCTGGCGTATTTTTTCTGAAAGTGCCTGATCTTATTGGCCAGAAAGAACCTTCAGTTCGCTTTCATTGTTGTTGATGTCTGCGAAGTCATGAAAGTTTTTGAAGGGCTATTGCTTAAAACCTGAAAAATAGTTCCAAGCTTCCGTAATTCGCCTGTATTGGGATCAATACCTTACTGCTGGCATCATAAGGCGCGTAATGATAGCCGAGTTCGAAACCAATGTACTTTTGGTTTTTCATGCGAAATAGGGATGCGAGACCAAGTCCTAAGTGCACATTATTGATGGTTACCATACGATCGGTGTATCCACCATCATAATAATAACCATCCGGATCATAATAACCAGAGGAATAAGCGCTTTCTGTAATGCCGGTATCTGTAATATCTATGCCAAGGATACCTTTTGGAATCAGTATAAATTTGTCGTTGTCAAAAACTTTGTAACCTACAGCACCGCCCATAAATGCGGTCGCTGAAGAATTGACCGAAACATTGGAGCCATCGTAATTGTAATCAATATTGCGGTCGTTTGAGTTGATGCGCACCTTGAAGCCACCTTCAAAAATAAATTTTCTTTCCAGCGAGCTCGTCAGCATAAATCCAAAGCTTATGTTGGTTCCGAAAATTTTGTTGGCTCCACCAAGTGGGGTGACTACGCCGATTGAAGGAACATAGCCAAGTTTGGCTTTTTGTCTATCTCTGTACACTTTGGGTGCTGGAAACCGCTGTTGATTATCTTGTTCATCAGCTTGTCGGTCTTGCTCGGCACTGGAAACGTCAGTATCTGAAAAAAGCAGTAAAATATCTTTTTCCTGATCCGTTAACGTGTAACTGTCAGAAACAAGGAGTGCTTGTGCCCTTACTTTGATGAGGCCATCCAGTGGGTGCCGCAATGGGTAAAAATTGTATTTTTCCTTATGCTGTTCGTATTGCGTTGAGAAATCGTCCTGGTCTGCCGCATCCAGTCTTTGTAGAAAGCTTTTATCAAATTGACTGTTCCAATAGAGGTCAATCGCTGCAGCACTATTTTTCTTTTCAATGATTTGCATAAGGATGCGTAACCTTTGTACAAATTCATTGATACCACAGCTTGCCTCTATGCTATTAAGTAAAGGGTCAATTTTGTCAAAGTCATTGTTGTTTAAGGCTTGTGTCAATAGGGGAAGTGTCTCAACGGTATATCGTTCACAATTTTCCTGTCCATACAATAGTTTTGTGGGAAGGACACAGCTCATAATCAATATCATAAGAGCAAGCTGACGGATATTCATGGCTTATATAGATTTGTTGCTGACTAAATTAGCAAATAAATCGCAGGTTACATGGGTTTGTTTGTGCCAAAGGTCCTAAAAGTTTTATCTTTGGCGTATGGCGTCGATATTTCGGTTTAAACAATTTGAGGTTGATCAGTCTGACTGTGCGATGAAGATCAATACAGATGGTGTTTTGTTGGCTTCATTGTCGGAGATAGAACCTGTAGAACGTGTCTTAGATGTGGGCACAGGCACTGGAGTCATTGCCTTGATGTTGGCTCAGCGTCTTGGGAATAGCCAGATAGAAGCTGTTGAAGTCGACGCTTTGGCTGCGTTGATGGCGGATAAAAATTTTCGCAATTCCATTTTCCGTGAACGCCTAACGCTACATGCTAGTTCCTTTCAGCAACTGGATACAACAGGAAATTATGATTTGATTGTATCAAATCCACCTTTTTATACGGATTCGTTGCATAATCCGGATGAACGGAGGAAACTGGCTAGACATACGGATCTGGATTTTTTCTTTGAACTGTTGGATTTCGCCTCTATACGCTTATCGAATCGGGGGAAATTAATCCTTATCCTTCCAGCGGCATTAGCGGATACCTTGGTCAGTATTTCTACAGAAAGAGGTTTACATTGTTCTACTGAAGTTCGGATAAGTTCCTTTGAAGGAGAATCGGTGCTACGTAAGATCGTAACGTTTGAACGTAGGCCTGTTGAGTCGGTTGCAGTACGTGAGTTTGTTATTTATGCTGCTAAAGGTATTTATTCAGAAGCATATCGCACGGCCCTGGCACCTTATTTTTTAGCTTTTTAAATGATGACAAAGATCGGATTACTCTCAGATACACATTCTTTTTTAGATGAAGCGGTATTTACTCATTTTGCAGCCTGCGACGAGATTTGGCATGTAGGCGATTTTGGTGATGTGGATGTTGCAGATCGGTTGGCGGCTTTTAAACCGCTGCGCGGAGTTTTTGGTAATATTGATGGTCAAGAAATTCGTTTACAATTTCCAGAAGATTTGAGGTTTAGGTGTGAGGAAGTGGACGTCTTTATGACACATATTGGTGGTTATCCCGGGAAATATGCTCCACGTATTAAAGGAGAATTGATGAAAAATCCGCCGAAATTATTTATTACTGGACATTCCCATATTCTAAAGGTTATCTTCGATCCTAAGATTCAATGCCTTCACCTCAATCCAGGTGCAGCGGGTAAGCACGGCTGGCATAAAGTGAGGACATTGATGCGGTTTGATATCAATAAAGATAAAATTGAAAATCTTGAGGTTATAGAACTGAACGAGCGTTAGATGGGGTTTTCTTTAATCTTTTTTGAGCTTTGAAAGCTGGATGATATATGGTGTGATGGCAAAGCGATCGTGGATACATTTGGTTCTCATGTAATGGGTCCAGAAATTTGCGCTACTTCTGTATAGTCGAATGGATTTCGTTACTGAAATGGATCCCATGAACACTGCGAATATGATGTAATGGTTACGTTTCGGGAGTTTTATAAGAGTTTTCTCAATGCTATAGTGAATCACGAACTTCAAGAAGAAAGTTCTTCAAACGCTCCAATGAATCTACAACACGTTGATTTTCTTTTGCCTCAGATTTGTTGTCACGCAGGTAATCACGTGCCCCCTGTAGTGTATAACCTTTATCTTTAACCAAATTGAAGATGATCTTTAAATTGGCAATATCTTCTTGCGTAAATAAGCGATTACCCTTTTTATTTTTCTTAGGCTGTAGAATATCAAATTCACGCTCATAAAAACGTATCTGGGATGCATTTACATCAAACATTTCTGTAACTTCTCCCATTGTATAATACAATTTATTTATTTCACGCTCTTTGTACGGCATATCTTCACAATTAATCTATAGCAAACTTAATAAAAATTCCTATTCAAAAAGAAATTTTTGCGATCTCTTATCTGATCAAGGACTGAACGATAGGTATATAGTACAATTCATAAGACGCCAATAATAATTGTGTATAAAGGTAAATTTTTCTAAGTTTGAGTCGTTTGAGAACGGTCTGGACTTCTTATATGATTATAGTTAGCAAATTTTGGACAAATTTCTTCTCTTTTGGAAAAGCTAATGCAATTACTATTTATCCTTTTATCTTTCTGAAAAGTACTTTTTTTAAACAGAAGGACGACTTGATTCGTCATGAGCGTATACATTTGCGACAAGCGCTTGAATTAGGTATTTTCTTTTTCTATGTTTGGTATCTTCTTGAATTTGCCGTTCATTTTATTCAATTTCGGCATTTTGATAAAGCGTACCGGCGTATTTCGTTTGAGCGGGAAGCTTATGAGAAGGAGGGTGAAACGGATTATCTGTCCAAAAGAAAAATATGGGCTTTTTGGCGATATCTTTAAAAAGACGGTTGATTTATACGTTCTATATATCCGACAAGAGGTCGCAGGCACAACAGTTATGGGGCGAAAAAAGAAAGCGGTACCAAGAATATTCTTGGCACCGCTTTCCTTTATATCCTGACAATGATTATCCCACTAATTTAAGGTAGGTAGCCACTTGGTTTTTTAACTGTCTACGGTCGACAATGAAATCCAAAAATCCATGCTCGAGCACGAATTCCGATGTCTGGAATCCTTTTGGAAGATCCTTTTTAATTGTTTCTTTAATGACACGGGGTCCGGCAAATCCGATTAACGCACCAGGTTCTGCGATATTTATATCACCCAACATCGCGTAAGATGCTGTAACTCCCCCTGTAGTAGGGTCGGTCAATAAACAAACGTAAGGAAGTTCTGCTTTTGCCAATAACGCTAATTTAGCCGAAGTTTTAGCCATTTGCATCAATGAAAATGCGGCTTCCATCATCCGTGCACCACCTGATTTGGATATTAACATAAATGGAATTTTATGCTCAATACAGTAATCTATCGAACGCGCGATTTTTTCGCCCACGACAGATCCCATTGATCCGCCGATGAAACTAAAGTCCATACAAGCGATCACGATATCTTGACCATTCATCTTTCCATGGCCAGAACGTAAAGCATCTTTAAGACCTGTTTTGGCTTGACTTTCCTTTAAACGTTCAGGGTATGGCTTTGAATCGAAAAATTCTAATGGATCACCAGAATTTAGATTAGGAAATAGTTCTGTGAATTCGTTATTATCAAATAAAATTGAAAAATATTCTTTGGAGCCAATTCTTAAGTGGTGGCCACAATATTGACAAACATAGTCGTTTTCTACTTGTTCAAGATGCAACAATGGTTTTTTACATGTAGGACATTTGTTCCACATACCATCAGGTGCTTCTTTTTTATTAGCGGTAGCTGTGCTAATACCAGCTTTTTCTCTTTTAAACCAACTCATACGATAGTTCTTATTCGATTACAAACTTATATAAATTTGCTTTTATATACAATTATAATTGTGTTGAATGTACATGCCAAGCGATTAAAACGCCTTGTGTAACAGGGCTTCTATAAATAGGGGAAATGCGGGTAACAATTGGGATATACACGGTATTTAGCTGATTATTAGGTTAGAATTGAATTTCGGACCGGAAGATTAGTCAAAAAAAATGGGCATAAAAAAAGGGTAAGCTACTCCTATCGCACCGCTCAACCAAATACCCTTGCTTTGTTCCCAACCTGGGGGAGTCAATGGGAGCTGGTCGTAGAAGACTTACCCGCCACAAAAGTAGAAAAAAAAACAGTTTTAGGAAAGAAAAAACACCTTTTTATCTTATTCGGTTGATTATCATGGCAATAAATTGCATTTGATATCTTTTCATAGCACCAATTTATGGCGGAGTAGATTTGGTATTTGTGTAAAATAGCTAAAAATGGCGTGAAAAAAGTGCTTGACGAAGTCCATTTGCCGAAATGTTCTTTTCAAAATGTCGGAAAGTTGCATAATCTGGCGTATGGAAGATCGACTTTGAATAAGCATAATCGGCTAATTTTGCCTATTCAAAGTCGATCTCATTTTTGGAACTACATTTTCTCTTGGCTGTATTCACCCAATAGGGAATAATAGCCAAATAAGCCAAGTCCAATGGAGATTATGGGGGTCAAGATGCACAGGATAATGATTCCAAATACCAGATCTTCTTGATGTCCCGTTGAAATCTTTGGCAGCGCCAGTTCAAAAATGGAGAAGTAGGCTGTAAATAGAGCTAAAATGATCCATAAGATGCCGAGGAATTTTTTGAGGTTATTCATGGGGTGCTGAAGTTGATTTGTTGTTGATATAAATACTGCCTATGATAAAACATACAATGGCAATGATAATAGGGTACCACAAACCTGCAAGATAGAATTGCGGGGTATTTGATGCTTCGGCATTTGTCGTTAAATATGTCGATACAGCCGGAAGGAGTCCGCCGAATATTCCATTGCCAACATGATAGGGTAAGGACATGGATGTGTAGCGGATTTTTACGGGGAACAGTTCAACAAGGAATGCTGCAATGGGCCCGTACACCATCGTAATATAAATCACTTGTATAAAGATCAGCAGGACGAGCAGCATATAGTTTTTGCCTGCAATATGGACTGTGGTTTTGGTTGTTTGCTGCCCTTTCAGTTTACCGGATTGATGAATCATGCTGGCTCGAGTAACTTCCGTTTGGTCCTCATATTGTGTCTTGATGATGGAAATGGTTTCTGCAGTTTTTAATCCATGAGGGTTCTCCGTTGTTTCGTTCACCTTGACTTTCTGTTCGGTATTGGAAAGTTGGTACATGGATTCGTAAATCGGACGATAAGTCAATACGGCAAGTAACATCCCACCGAGCATGATCCATTTTCGCCCAATTTTGTCACTAAGCCACCCAAATACGACAAAAAATGGCGTTCCCAAGAGTAAGGCGATACCGAGGATGGTATCGGCCTGGTCAGATTGTAGGTGCATGACTGTTTTCATGAAACTCATCGAGTAAAACTGTCCGGTGTACCAAACAACGCCCTGTCCCATGGCTGCACCAAAGAGCGCGAGCAGCACAAATTTGAGGTTGTAGCGGTTGCCAAAACTTTCTTTTAGCGGATTTGTACTTGTTTTCCCTTCCGCTTTGGCCTTGCTAAATTCGGGTGACTCCTTCATCTTCTTACGGATGAGATAGGAAACATATACCATCACCAAAGAGAGGAGGAAGGGAAGCCGCCATCCCCAGGAATCAAATTGCGATTCGCTGAGAAAGCCTTTGGTAAGGAGGATGACGACCAGAGATATGAAAAGGCCAAAAGTAGCTGTTGTTTGTATCCAGGATGTCCAATAGCCCCGCTGGCCCAATGGAGCATGTTCGGCGACGTAAGTTGCCGCACCGCCATATTCTCCGCCTAGGGCAAGACCTTGCAAGAGACGAAGGATCAACACGAGCAGCGGTGCCCAAAAACCGATACTTTCATAACTGGGGATGCAACCGATGAGAAATGTTGCGCCGCCCATGAGCATTAAAGTTACCATAAACGTATATTTTCGACCGATAATATCGCCTAGTCGACCAAAAAATAGAGCGCCAAATGGCCGGACGACAAATCCTGCAGCAAATGTGGCTAGGGTGGAAAGAAAAGCAGCAGTTGGATTTTCTGCCGGAAAGAATTTGGTGGAAATTACAATGGATAGGCTGCCAAAAATGAAAAAATCATACCATTCAATAAGCGTTCCCATGGAGGAGGCTCCTATGACTTTCCAGATGCTTTTTGTATTGTTTTCGTTCATTAATTTTTGGTTTTTGGTTGGATATAAATGTACATTTTAATGGCGCTCCAAACGGCATTTCGGCGCTGTTGCATGATCGGAAAAGAGCTAATTCTTTTGAATTTCGGTCTGTCCGACTATTTTATAGCGTTTTCCGGGTAGGCTGTGAATGAGTGACTGCATTTCAAGTTCCAATAGGATTAAGGCCAATTTACTTTGGGGCCATTTTGTGAGGTCAATCATATGGTCTATTTCTAATTGTCCCTTTTGCTGAATGAGCGTAAAAAGGAGTTGTTGATCTTTTGTCAATGTCAAAGGAAGGCTAAGCTGTTGACCAACAGCTTTTGTACTGATTTCCCAATTCATGAGGTATTCCAGATCCTGAAGACCTCTAATCATATGCGCACGGTTGGTTTTGATGAGGTAATTGGTGCCTTCAGAACTTTTTTCGTAAACGGCTCCTGGAAAGGCACATACATCGCGATTGTAGCTGTTGGCTATTTCGGCGGTAATCAAAGCACCTCCTTTAATTGCAGCTTCTACAACAATGGTGACATCCGCCATACCGGCTATGATGCGATTGCGCATAGGGAAGTTACTGCGTTCAGGTAATGTGTTGGATGTAAATTCTGTCAATAAACCTCCTTGATCTAGCATTTTTGTGGCAAGTTCACGATGGGATGCCGGGTAAATGCGATCGAGACCATGCCCTAATACAGCAACGGTGGGAATATTATTTTTTAGTGCGTTGCGATGTGCTAAAGCATCAATACCATAAGCAAGACCGCTTACGATTAAGGTGTCTTTGGAACCATTCATAGCCTCTAGCAGATCTTCGCATATTTTCTGGCCATAATAGGTTGCATGTCTAGTACCGACGATACTGATAACTTTGGTGTTGTTAAGTGGTTTATTTCCTTTATAATAGACGACAAGCGGAGCGTCTTCACATTGTCGTAGCCTATTTGGATAATTTTGGTCTTCCAGCCATAACGCTTGTATCTGATGTTTTTCGATAAAAGCAAGTTCTTTTTCACAGGCAGACATATAGCTTTTATTGTGTATGGCTTCTGCGATCGATTCCCGTATCCCAAGAATTTGCATCAAATCTTTTTTTGAGTAAGCAAATAAGTCTGCCAACTCGTGACCTTGGTCAATGATGTTACGCGCTGTCCTAGGGCCAATGCCCTTGATTTTCGTCAAAGCTATGGGATAAATTAGTTTCATAATCGGGTTTATTTAAATATAGGAAAAATATAAGTAGCTGTCATACTTTTTGTTAGAATTGCTTAGGCATATTATGTTTTAAAGCAATGACAAAGTTCTTAGTCGAAGGCGATCGCGTGCCTGCTCGAAAATCCGCGGATCGCCATGGCATGAATGCGCTTTTCCTAAGCTTATTTGAGATATCAAGGAATGAAATATTGGTCGATTATGGAAAGAAGAAGAGGAATTGGTAACTTTGAGCGATTAATGATAATTTAACTATGGAAATAAAAGAACCTTTTGATATCGAATTGGGGGATGTAGTTTATTCTGTTTTCCCTGAGGAAGAAGATACGTATGTTATTTTTAAGGATGGTGTGGAATACGTAAAGATTATTAAAGACAATGATACAAACTGGCTGAAACTGAACCCAGAAACGGAGCTTCCTATGTTCGGTATGGATGAAGAAATCAATTTAATTGGCCTAGAAATTAAAAAAGAATTGGGTCTTTAGTCTCTTAAGTTAAAGATAGTTAAATGCTTTTTAATTTTATTTATAGTTGGTTATTTTAGTTTGTCAATTATAAATATGGTACGTATCGGATTTCTATCTTTATTGTTTTTCTGTGTCTACTTTTCATTTTATCGGCCGGGAGTTTTTGCCCATCCAGCGGAATTTTATTATCAAGATACCATTGGAAAAAAAGGCAGTCAAAAAGATACTTTACGTTTGGATACTGTTTCGATCAAGCGTAAATCAGCAGCGGATAAATGGGAAGAAAAAAAGGAGGAGTATAAGTCGATCTTTTTCTGGGGTGATACGAAAAATATGGTGACCTTGCCTCACCAGGGAGGAATTGCGGTCAATCTGAACAAGCTTTACAATAAATTCAGTCGAAAGGGACGAAATTCGCGGAAGCTTCAACGTCAGTTTGAAAAAGAATACCAACAGGATCTGATTCGCGAGGAATGGTATCCGCTGACTCAGGAATACAGTAAGTTGTCGGGAGATTCTCTGCGCAAATTTAGAATATACTATGAGCCTTCCTTAAAGTGGCTTCGTGAGAATGATCGGTATGAGAAGATTGCTTATATCCATCTGTGTTTAACGAACTACCTGGATTCTGTAGACATTATCCATAGGCGACTTCAATTTCCTATGGGTAATGCCAAACTTTAACTACATAGGTACGTATACCAGGTATTTTGTATCAAAGAAGTCTTCTTTAAAGTAACTGGAAAGCGGGTGTAATTCTGCTTTGAGCTTAGATTCTTTGATCTCTTCGGTGAGATCTCCGCCTTTCAAGTAAAGAATTCCATTAGGAATACCGTTTTTATCTTTTTTTGCGAATTTATTCTGTATCCAAGGCGTAAATTCTCCAAGTCTTGTCACAGCTCGTGATATCACAAAATCGTACTTGTCGTCGAGTTGTTCTGCGCGGATATGATCTGCTTCAACATTTTGGAGACCCAGTCCTGCAGCAACTTCGCGTACGACTTTTATTTTTTTGCCGATAGAATCGACCAAATGGAATTTGACTTCAGGAAACATAATGGCCATTGGGATACCTGGAAAGCCCCCGCCGGTTCCCACGTCCAAAATTTGTGTTCCTGGCGTGAGCTCTTGAACAAATTTAGCGATACCTAGCGAGTGTAACACATGGTGCAGGTAGAGGCTATCTATGTCCTTACGTGAAATGACATTGATTTGGCTATTCCAAAATGTATAGAGGTCGGCAAGTTTTGCAAACTGTTCTTTTTGAATATCCGTTAATTTTGGAAAATACTTATAGATGATATCAACTGTTGGATTCAAAGCTTAATGTTTTAAAAGTGAATTATTTCCAGCTTATTTTTTTCTTTTTTCTGCTGAACATGCCATTGATGCAAATATAGAAATAGTAGATGAAGTCTGCCAAAGGTAGCCACCAAATGAGTTCCTTTACTTCTAGTTTTTTATAGATGTTGGCAAATATTATCCATTGTGCAATCAGCCTTAGGAGGTAGGCTGTAACAGGAACATACCAGTACATTGGAAAGGCAATTGCTGTTGCGATAAGGGCGACATAAAAAAGGACGGCTGATACCAGCTGCGTGCCGAGCATGCGCTGATGTCGCTTTTTGTAAATGGTAGAGGCTCCTGAGTGTCTTGCTTTTTGCTTGTAATAGCTCCTCCAGGTCGCTTTGGGTTCCGAATAGACAATGGATTCGGCTGCCAGTGCAATGTTAACGTTGGTCGGATTTGCATTTTGGTTGACAAAAAGATCATCATCGCCAGACTTAATATGCATATGGGCTGCAAAACCTTTGTTACGAAAGAAAAGGTCTTTTTTGTAAGCCATATTGCGTCCTACTCCCATATAGGCATCTCCCTTTAGTGCATAGGCAAAGTAACTCATGGCCGTATGGCTGGTTTCAAATCGAATCAATAGATTTAGCAAGCTTTTTTGCTTAAAATAAGGAGAATAGCCAAGTACAATTTCTGTTTCTGGTCTGAAGGCTGCTGCAATTTCTTTGAGCCATTGATCGGATTGTGGTGCACAATCTGCGTCAGTAAACACCAGTGTCTGGTGCTTTGACGCTTTGATACCCATACTAACGGCAAACTTTTTACCATGTTTCAAGCGAATATGCTCTTTGATATCCACAATCTTTAAATGGGGGTATTTTGCTTCGAACTCATGCAATATCCAGGGCGTATTGTCAGTCGAAAAGTCATTGACCACAATGACTTCAAAATTGGGATAGTCTTGATTCAGTACACTCGGGAGGAATTCCCGAATATTATCCTGTTCATTGTGTGCACAAATAATAACGGACAGCGGTGGGAATTCAGTTCCTTCTTGTATAGGTTCAATTTGATAACCACTCAATTTGCTATATACAAATAAGATGTAGTACAATTGTATCAAGAGGAAAAGACCCAATACTCCGAAAGCAATATATGGAAGATTGGCCAAAAATACGTGAAGGTCAAGCATAGCTCACAAAGATAAGTGCTTTCCGCAACTTTTTTATAGGGGAAAAATGATAATTTATTTTTGAAACATCCTGTTTGCAAATCTTTTTATAGTATTTTTGCAACGTATTCTAGGGATGAATCCGAGCTTGGGTGAAAATTAGAAAAGCTATAACGACTTTTTAAGTTACAACTGACTGAAAATGAGTTTTTAATTTTTTACACCAAATGCCGATATCGCCATGTCCATGGCAAATCATCCTTTAAAATAGAAATAGTCTCAGAGGAAAAATATTAATGAAATTTACGCTACAAGCACAAGATAAATTGTCAAAAGCACGTGCAGGTGTTGTCGAAACTGCACACGGTCCCATTCAAACACCTATTTTTATGCCTGTTGGTACGGCAGGTACAGTGAAAGCAATTCATCAACATGAATTGAAGAACGATATTGAAGCGCAGATTATTCTGGGTAATACGTACCACCTCTATTTACGTCCCGGATTGAATGTGTTGAATAAGGCGGGCGGGCTGCATAAATTTAATGGTTGGGATCGACCTATTTTAACGGATTCCGGTGGTTATCAGGTGTATTCGTTGACCGAAGTACGTAAAATCAAAGAAGAAGGGGTTACCTTTCGTTCCCATATTGATGGATCAAAACATCTATTTACACCAGAGAATGTCATGGATACACAACGTATTATCGGTGCGGATATCATTATGGCATTTGACGAGTGTACGCCTTATCCATGTGATTATGGGTATGCACGTCGTTCTTTGGATATGACCCATCGTTGGCTGAAACGCTGTGTGGATCGTTTTGATAGTACAGATCCGCTTTATGGATATGACCAGACTTTGTTTCCAATCGTTCAAGGATCTGTTTACAAAGATTTAAGGATAAAATCTGCGGAGACTATCGCTTCGTTTAACCGCGAAGGAAATGCGATTGGTGGATTGTCGGTAGGCGAACCGGCGGAAGAAATGTATGCGATGACCGAAGTTGTCTGTGATATCTTACCACATGACAAGCCACGTTATCTCATGGGGGTAGGTACACCGGTAAATATCCTTGAAAATATTGCTTTAGGGGTGGATATGTTCGATTGCGTTATGCCAACCCGTAATGCTAGAAATGGTATGCTTTTCACGCAAAATGGTATTATCAATATCAAAAATGAAAAGTGGAAAGATGATTTTTTACCAATAGAAGCGGAGAGTGATCTGCAGGCAGATCAATTTTATTCGAAAGCTTATCTAAGACATTTGATTAAATCGCAGGAAATTCTTGGAGCACAAATTGCTTCTTTACATAATTTACATTTTTACCTTTGGTTGGTGAATCAGGCTAGGGAGCGAATCATTGATGGAACTTTCTACGATTGGAAAAACAAAATGGTGAAAATATTGGATCAACGTTTGTAAAACTAAATAGCTCAAGTTAAAAAAATGCTGTCGTTAATCGATCGTTACATCATCAAAAAGTATCTAAGTACTTTTTTATTCACTATGGCAATATTTACTGTTGTCATGGTGGTTTTTGACGTGTCCGAACGATTGGATGATTTTTTAAAATATCATGCTCCCCTCGATAAGATTATTTTTGAGTATTATGCAGGGTTTATTCCCTTTTACCTAAATTTTCTTTGTCCGCTGATCAACTTTATTGCGGTTATTTTCTTTACCTCAAAGATGGCGGACCAAACCGAAATTGTCCCGATTCTCAGTGCCGGATATAGCTTTAACCGTTTGCTTCGTCCCTACATGATCGCTGCAACCCTAATCTTTGCCATTTCTTTGGTATTTAACATCTTTATTATTCCGAAGACCAATAAGATGAAGGTTGATTTTGAAAATATCTATGTAAAGCCACCTAAGGATAACTCGAGGGTTTCTACCCATATGCAACTGGACAAAAACAGCTATGTTTATATAGACAACTTTGATAATTCTACCAAAACAGGCTACGGATTTGTACTTGAAATTTTCAAAGGGGATACCCTTAAGGAGAAAATGATGGCTGATCGTATTACGTGGGACTCGGTGGCGACAAAATGGAAGATCGAAGGTTATACCAATCGTATTATCAATGGACTACATGAACGCATGGACAAAGGAGCTGTTAAAGACACAACCTTGGATATGAAACCTTCTGATTTTGAGGTACGTGATAATATGTTTACCGCTATGGATACACGCGAATTAAATATTCGTATCCATAAGGAGGAGATCAGGGGAACCGGAGTCATGAACGATTTATTACTGGAGAAATACAAGCGTTACGTATATCCATTTTCAGCTTTTGTATTGACCTTGATGGGTGTGGCACTGTCCTCCAAGAAAGTGCGTGGGGGGATAGGATTGAGTCTTGGTATTGGTATCGCGCTAAGTTTTACGTATATCGTATTTATACAGTTTGCGACTATGTTTTCTTTGAAAGGGGGACTGCCACCGTTGATAGCCGTATTAATTCCGAATGTTACCTTCTTTTTGGTAGCACTATACCTGGCGATAAAAGCGCCAAAGTAATTTTTTGTTAGTTTTCAATAACTTCAGTGAGCCTGCCTTATAAAGGGAAATAATAGGTATTGCTCATCATTTCTATACAAATGTATTCTAGAGAATATGACTAAAATTCAATTAAATCGGAATATTCTAATTCTGCATTTAACAATACTCATTTGGGGATTTACCGGAATTTTGGGTAGTCTGATTTCCGTATCTGCCCTTCATTTAGTGTGGTATCGTGTTGCAATAGCGTCTATCGCGCTGTTGATCTATTTCTTGGTAGCCAAACAGTCTATTGTAGTTTCGAGGAAACAATTTCTCCAGTTTTTTATGGTGGGGGCCGTTGTTGGGCTGCATTGGGTATTATTTTTTTATTCAATTAAAGTATCTACCGTATCGGTGACATTGGTTACGCTATCCTCTGTGACCTTATTTACAGCAATATTGGAGCCTATTGTGAATAAAAAGCGTATTGCGCTGTTGGATATTGTTGTTGGTTTGGTCATTATCATCGGTATTTATACAATCTTTTCTTTTGAAACACATTACCTCGTTGGTCTATTGGCGGGGCTCGGCTGTGCGTTTTGCGCGAGTATATTTTCTATCGCCAATGCGCGCATGGTTAAAAAATCGAGCCCGACCTTGATTACGTTCTATGAGATGATGGGGGCATGCTTCTGGATCAGCATATTGATGTTGTTTACAGGAGATTTCAATGCTGAAATGAAATTGGGACAGCAAGATTTAATTTATCTGCTGTTGTTAGGTGTGGTTTGTACGGCGGTGGCCTATGTTATGGGGGTTGCTGTCATGAAGGAATTATCTGCTTTTACTGTTGCGCTGACAACAAATCTGGAACCTGTTTATGGTATTCTGTTGGCGATGTTGATATTTGGACAAAAGGAGACCATGAGCGGTGGGTTTTATCTTGGCGCTTGTATCGTTTTGGGAGCAGTATTCACTTACCCTTATGTCAAAACGAAATTAGAGAATAGACAAAAAGATCTTGTTATTCGTAAATTGCATTAATTGAAATCGGGGCTATCCAATCTTTTTGGATAGCCCGGATTTCATGTGGTTATATACCTTTCCCCTAAAGCATCATTTCATAGATGCAATTTTTAAAGGGTTTGATTTGTCTTTTTGGACACCTTCTGTCTCTGCTCATCTACTGGAATGAAAATTCGCCAATCCCAATATTGCGCTCTTTATTGCGGTCAAGATAGATCGTAACGATTTTTCGTTCTTGCTTGCCACTGCTATAGTAGGTGTAAATTTCGGCCATTACCGCTGCAGGTCCTGCTAAAGTAAGGGAATCATCGTTATAGAAGTCAACTTCAATTTTGTATTTTCCTTTTAAAGTTTTTTTTAATAAAAATTGCTCAGGGCCATAACCACCAGTAAAGTCATTGCTGAGTCGGCCCCCAATGGCTGTGGCTGGATTACTATAGAAGCATTTTTCTTGATTTGGATCAGTTACCCAAAGGTCGATATCTGTGTTTCGTGAATTCCAATTGATGACAACACGCATGTCGACGGGTAGGTCAGCAATCAATTTTTTATTCACGGCAACTTTGGAGCTAGCAGCTTTGTTTACTTTAATGAGATTATTGATTTCCATGACCAATGTTTCTTCAATACCATCATCGCGATCGGCTGCTTCTGGGGAGTAGCTCTGGGTCAAAATCCCATATAATTGTTCTAGCGCCTCCTTAAACATACCTTTGTCTTGTAAAACGAGGGCATAATCGCGGTGGCTTTGTGGATCCATGGGACGCCATTTTAATACCTTTGCAGTAATGAACAGTGCATTGTCGTAATCTCCCCATTCCCGTAACTTATAGGAAATGGTTTTGTAGAGATCTGCATTTTCAATTTGTAAGTCTGCAAGTGCGCTTAAGATGAGTAAGGCTTTGTTGTGATCTCCTCTTTTGAAAAAGAAGTTTGCGACATCGAAATAAAAAGTTGGCGTTCCCATATACTGATTCTGAAGTTGGAGATAGCTTTTGTAAGGATCTTTGGATTGATTAAGGTCCTGTAAATAGGCTTGGTCTTCTTTAATTTCAGGGATGCTTATTTTTCCATGTATGCTGTTGATGCTGCTTGTCGTTTGTATGCCAGCTACGCGTTCTTCTAAGGATTGAACAACAGCGAAATCCTGAAGAACATCATCAGATGCCGCCATCGCCAATTCACTGGTAACAGCTTTGGCGGTATTTGAATTGCCTTCGGCTGACACTCTTTTTTCACTAGTGGGAGCTGATGACCTGAGTTCTTCGGCTCGTGATGTCGCGGCAGGGCTAGCTGAAGGACGCGACGGTATAGGTGTAACAGGAGCAACTCCGGTAGCCATTTCTTCGGCAACATCAAGTTCAGGGATGGAAATCAATTTTTTACGCGTTGGGTATTTCTTTTTTTGCTGAAAATCGGTATTCCACCAGGACTGAAGCTGTTTGGTAATGTCTTGAGCCTGATCCAACAAGTCTGCTACACGTTCTTCCTTTTCTATATGTTCTTCTTTGATGAGCCGATTGAATTCGGAAAGCAATTCGGCGGGCGGAGTTATTGCATAACGTACGTAATCTTCTGTGGTTTCCAGTACAATCAGGCTGGTATTTCGGGTAACAATACCGAACTGTTTGCCAAGTGTTTCAATTTCTTCACGATTGTCTTCGTATTGAAGATCCAACGCTTCAATTTTCTTTTGTGCCCAGATCTGCTGTAGGTCAATTTCACCATGGTCAGGCTGTAGCGCTATACTAATCTCTTGCGGTGCTTGTTGCCCATCTCCTACAAGTACGGTGATCTGCTTTAATCCCGGGCGTTTCCCTACGCCTGCGAGAGAAAAATTGGCTTGTACTGGCGTGCCTTTTTGAGGATAAACTTCCTCAAAATCATTTTTTTCTTTTATCCCCAGGTAAATAAGGTCTATCGTATTTAGCTTATGGTACGCTTCAGTTGTTGAGGTATTGGCTAAATTGATCATCTTTCCAAGATGTTTCTGGGAAATTTGTTTTAGGACACCATAGTCCGATCCATTGGACGAAGTAATGCAATAAACTGGATTGTCAAGGTTGATTTTACTTTGACCAAATGTAGAAAGGCCATCGCTAAACAGCAGGTAATTGTTGGCCTGTATTACACCGGTTTTTATTTGACTATAGTCTGTGCCGCCATCGTAGTCAATTCCTTTGATGTAGTTTTTGAGATCATTCCAATTACCTTGTCGTACCTGAAACGTATGACCTTTTACAAAGCGGATATCCAATAAGCCGAGATCGACAGTCATATTGGGGTTTTCTTTAAAAAAGAGATCTAATAGGGCGAGTTCCTTTTCTATATCTCTATTTTTACTGCTGAGCGAGCGGTCCCATATAATTCCAATACTGTGCCCCCATTTTTTTTGAGTAGATTTTGTCGCGTTTGCCGTTACATTGGCAAGAAAGTAGAAGCTTTTATCCCCATTTTCCTGAAATAGGCCAGATGCTTCCTTGTTGCCTGTCGGCAGTTGAAGAACTAAATTTCGCTGGGATTTAAACTGTTGTTTATGTAAAGAAGCTGTGTAATTGCTGTTATGCTGTGAGAAAGCCAAAGAACCGTCTGGTTTCTCGGTGAAATCTGGCTTATCGGTATTTTGAAAGACATGAATATCCAATGCGAAGTTTTCAATGGGGGAACTATAGTTTAAGGGTAGATGGTAGTACCGAGCCTGATCCGATGTTGTGGTCAGATTTTCTGAATAGCTAATCTGAACGGTACGCTTCCCATTCGCTGGTAAAGGGTAAATTCGAGTTCGGAAATTATTTCCTTCGACTTTTTCCAATAAACCCGGATCAATGCGGCGTGTTTCTATACTTTCAAATACTTCGGTTCCTTTATTCTTATCGACTGGAACTGCTTGTCGTAATTTGCCGTTGATATCTAAGGCGTAGCCGCTCACGGAGACACCTTCGGGCATAGGGAATGTCAGTTCGCCCTCGAGATCGCGGTTGGTCTTGTTATCAAAGACCATTGTCATCGTCGTTTTGGCTATATTTCCGAATATGACGACAGCTATTTTTAGGTCTGCCAATATCACCTTGTTTTGCTGGCCATCGCCATCTTTAATTTTTAAGCTTGGTATTTCGCGTGTAGTTCTGATCTGAGATTTCGTATCCACATTAGAAAATACCAAAATTATGCAAAGGGCAACTATGATCTTTTTCATCTTTCTATTTTTAGTAGGTGAGGGCAGAGAATATACTGTTAATTCGCTGCACAATTAGCTATTTATTCTTGTAGTGATGCCAGGAAATTCAAAATTCCATAATCGAGGATAATTAATTTTTATATCGTGTTTTTTACGGTTGATGCAGTTTATTTAAACTTATGTTAATCATTGGCTAATATTTGGCTTTTATGTTTGCAATACCGTTGGGTAGCCCACTGCGCATGGATTGTGTAGACAAAACCTGCTGTGTTATAGCCTTAGCAAGACGATAAGAATGAAATTTAACTAGTTGAACGTGTCCGGAATATGGATAACAGTAAGCATTATTTGAAAAATTTAGACAGATGAAAAAAAATATACAGTGTATTGGCGTTGGCCCTATTATGTGCTTCATGTAGTAAAGATGACGTATCGCAGATTACTGATCCGATTGAACTGACCTATCCCGAAAAGGCCATAGCAACAGATCCCAAAGTATTGATTGATGTTAATGGGGTAAAAGTGTATAATGGGGGTTATGGATCATCGATGGCTCAAGATCCTACTGATAAATCTATATTTTATCTTTTAACGGATAGGGGACCAAATATTGATGGGACGGAAAATGATAGTAAAGTATTTGCTTCGCCAACATTTACACCGCAGATCGGTAAATTCAGATTAAAAGATAATACGCTAACATTGGAATCTGTTATCGAATTGAAAAATAAAGATGGTGTGAAATTGAATGGTCTACCAAATCCAGAAGGGAAAGGTGGTTCTGGGGAAAAAGCATTGGGGGTTGATGGTAACGATCTAGGGAAAAGTGAGGATGGAATCGATTCAGAGGGACTAGCGAGAGCGGCGGATGGTTCTTGGTGGGTCAGTGACGAATACGGACCACATATCGTTCATTTTGACGCTTCGGGAAAGGAAATAGAGCGGATCAATCCGTGGTCTACGGGTAAAAAGTTGCCTTTGGTATTTGCCAAACGTCGTCCTAATCGTGGAATGGAAGGATTGACGCTTACACCAGATGGTAAAACACTGGTCGGAATTATGCAATTTCCACTTTATAATCCATCTAAAGATGCGATTAAAAATTCATTGGCAATCCGTATTGTTACGCTGGATATTGCGAGCGGCGTCACGAAACAATATGTCTATATGATGGAGCGTACCGATTTGCAGGCAGTAAGTGAAATCGCTGCCGTGAGCAATTCAACATTTATTGTATTGGAACGTGACGGGGAATACGCGACAGAAACAACTCGTTCTACTGTATTTAAGAAGATTTATAAAATAGATCTTTCTGGCGCAACAGATATCTCAGATGCGAATAATACGGCAACGGGGAAATTATTTGATGGTAAAACTGTGGAGGAACTCAAAGACGCGGCTACATTGGCAAAATATAATATTAAACCAGTCAATAAGACATTGGTCGCCGATTTAATGACGGATATCAAGGAATTGTATCCGCATGATAAAGCTGAGGGCCTGGCTGTCATTAATCCATCTCTGATCGCGGTATGTAATGATGATGATTTTGGGGTAACGGGAAAAGGTTTTTATGCGACGAAAATATTACCTTATATAAAGGCTGTAGACAAAAACAGTATTTATTTTGTTAAACTTAAGGATCCATTGAAATAGTGACTAACTATTAATTATAAAAAGGTCCGTTGAATTCTCAACGGACCTTTCTATGTTTTGTGCTGTCCAAGCTTTTATCCTTGTTACGAAGTCTAAACGTAGCTTAGCATATCACTGGTATGATCTCTCTATTGAGAACTTCCTTCTTTTAAGCATTTATTGTTGCCAGGAAGTCCTTGCTTTCAAGCTCTGAATACCCCATTAAGTATTCGTCTACTTTTCGAGCACATTCGCGTCCTTCAGAGATGGCCCAAACAACAAGCGACTGGCCTTTACGGCAATCTCCAGCAGTGAAGATATTATCAATTGTCGTTTGGTAGTCTTTATCATTTGCAAGGATATTTCCTTTTTCATCGACACGTACACCCAATTGTTCTAGGAGCGTATGTTCAGTGTGTTGATAACCAATAGCCAATAAGACGAGGTCTGCTGGTATTTCACGGATCTCGGATTCTCCTAAGCGGGTTCTTTTTCCAAATTCATCAACTTCGTATTGAACCTCTTTGATTTTTATAGCTTTGATATGGCCATCTTCATCTTTAACAAATTCTTGCGTTTCTGTAGCCCAAAGTCTTTCACAGCCTTCTTCCTGAGAAGAGGAGGTTCCGAATGTGAGCTTGTCCATTGGCCAAGGATTGTTCTTTAGACGTTGTTTAGAAGGTGTAGGTTTGCGGGCAATCTGTGTGATACTTTTTGCACGATGACGATTGGATGTACCAATACAGTCTGATCCGGTATCACCATCACCGATGACAACAACATGTTTGTCTGTTGCCAGGATGCGGTCTTGTTCGATAGCAATTCCACTTACTTCTTTATTTTGCTGGGTCAGAAAGTCCATAGCAAAATGTATGCCTTTAGCTTCATGCCCTGGTAATTGCATGTGCCATGGAACGGTAGAGCCTGTTGCCAATATAACAGCATCATAAGCTTTTAATTCATAAAAGCTGATGTCTTTGCCAACTTCTGTATTCACCTTGAATTCTATTCCCGATTCTTTCAGGAGATTGACACGGCGATCGATTACCGATTTTTCTAATTTAAAATCCGGAATACCGTAGCGGAGTAATCCTCCAACCTGATCATCACGTTCGAAAACAACAACATCGTGTCCTGCTTTATTGAGCTGAGCAGCAGCCGCTAGTCCGGCTGGACCGGAGCCCACGACGGCGACGCGTTTGCCTGTTTTTAAATAACTTTTATGTGCTTTGACATAACCCTTTTTAAAAGCAATCTCGATAATATGTTTTTCGATCTCCTCGATAGTGATCGGAGTACTATGTATACCAAGTACACAGGCTGATTCGCATGGTGCCGGACATATTCTACCTGTAAATTCAGGGAAGTTATTGGTGGAGGACAAAATCTGATAGGCCTCTTCCCATTTTCCATCGTATACGGCATCGTTAAATTCAGGGATGACATTGCCCAGTGGACAACCTGAATGACAAAATGGAATACCGCAGTCCATGCAGCGCGCGGCCTGCTTATTGAGCTCGTTCTCAGAATACCCTTTATTGAATTCTTTATAGTGCTGTACGCGACCTTCCACAGCTTCTTTTGTTGGAAGCACGCGCTCAAATTCTTTAAAACCTGTAATTTTTCCCATGATCTGTGCTTCCTATATTATGCTTCAACTAATTTTTGACGAATGACATTTTTGTATTCTCTCGGGAATACCTTAATGAATTTATTTTTTTCTCTTGACCAATTTTGTAGTATGAAATCTGCTCTACGGCTATTGGTGAGCAAGATATGACGTTTCAGTAAGGCGATAATTGCGGTTTCGTCTTCACTTTCCAATGGATCCAGATCGACCATTTCCTGATTACAGTTTTCGCGGAAATCTTCATTAATGTCGTAGATCCACGCAATACCACCGCTCATTCCGGCAGCAAAGTTACGACCTGTAGCACCCAAGATCAGCGCACGCCCCCCTGTCATGTACTCACAGCCATGGTCACCAACACCTTCAACTACAGCTGTTGCACCAGAGTTACGGACGGCGAAGCGTTCACCGGCCTGTCCGTTGACGAATAGATGCCCAGATGTTGCTCCAAATAGTGCAACGTTGCCAATAATGATATTATCTTCCGGTACTAGAGCACTTTCTGCAACTGGATAGATGGCTAACTGAGCTCCTGATAGTCCTTTTCCAACATAGTCATTGGCTTCACCTTGTAATTCAAATGAAAGACCTTTCGTTGAAAATGCACCAAAACTCTGTCCGGCAGAACCTTCAAATTTGAAATTGATGGTATTGTCTGGAAGACCTTCTGAACCATAAAGTTTTGAAATTTCATTGGACAGCATGGTTCCGATGGTACGGTCTGTGTTTTTTACTTTAAATGTGCCAAATACAGGCGTTTTGCTTTCTAAAGCCAACTTGGATTGTTTTAATAAGCCCCAATCCAAAATCATGGCCATACCGTGATCCTGCTCTTCGGTATTGTATAACGATTGTCCAGGCTCGTTGCGTTCCACATGTAGAATGTCTGTGAAATCAATTTTCTTAGCTTTCCAATGGTCTATATTTTCCCGTTTCTTTAAGAACTGAGCCCGCCCGACCATCTCGTTGATGGTGCGGAAGCCAAGATAAGCCATCGTTTCACGGACTTCCTCTGCTAAGAAGGTAAATAAGTTGACAATATCTTCTGGTTTTCCAGAGAATAATTTACGCAGTTCTGGATCTTGCGTTGCAACACCCACAGGGCATGTATTCAAGTGGCATTTACGCATCATGATACAGCCACCGGCAACCAATGCTGCTGTAGATACGCCCCATTCCTCAGCGCCCAATAGTGTGGCGATGATGATGTCACGACCTGTTTTTACCTGACCGTCCGCCTGCAACACAACGCGACTGCGCAATTTGTTTTTAACAAGTGTCTGATGCGCTTCTGCAAGCCCTAATTCCCAAGGCAATCCAGCGTGTTTGATTGAACTGATCGGGGATGCACCTGTACCACCATCAAAACCTGCGATAAGAATCACGTCGGCATGGGCCTTCGCTACTCCGGCAGCAATGGTACCAACACCCGCTTTAGAGACCAACTTTACGTTGATTCTTGCTTGACGGTTAGCATTCTTTAGGTCAAAGATCAGCTGCGCTAAATCTTCGATGGAGTAAATATCGTGATGGGGTGGTGGTGAAATTAGACCGACACCCGGTGTAGAGTGTCTGGTTTTTGCAATCCAGGCATCCACTTTGGGGCCGGGTAATTGACCTCCTTCTCCCGGTTTGGCACCTTGCGCCATTTTGATTTGTAGTTCGTCTGCTTGTGTCAGATAGTTGGAAGTAACACCAAAACGAGCCGAGGCAACCTGTTTTATTGCCGAGCGCATAGAATCTCCATTTGGAAGCGGTCGATAACGCAATTCATCTTCGCCGCCTTCACCGGTGTTCGATTTTGCGCCGATGCGGTTCATGGCGATGGCAAGGGTGCTATGCGCTTCGTGGGAAATTGATCCAAAAGACATCGCACCGGTTGCGAAACGTTTTAGAATTTCACTAGCAGGTTCTACTTGCTCCAATGGAATAGAATTGCGATGTTTTGCAAAGTCCAACAATCCGCGAAGGGTAAACATGTGTTCTTTTTGCTCATTGATTTTCTGCGCGTATTTTTTATAGGTCGCATAATCTCCAGTGCGACAGGCTTGTTGCAATAGGTGAATCGTGTCTGGATTCCAAAGGTGGCCTTCACCACGACGCTTCCATTGATAAATACCGCCTTCTGGCAATAGATTTTGTGGAGTACGGCTTTTTTCAAATCCGCGCCAATGTTTTGAAAGAGCTTCTTTAGCCAGATCATCCAAGGTCATACCGCCGATACGTGAGACAGCTCCGCAAAAGAATTTATCGACAACAGACTTGTCAATACCAAGTACCTCAAAGATCTGTGCACCGTGGTAGGATTGCAATGTGGAGATCCCCATTTTGGAGAAAATTTTCAACAAACCATTGTTAACGGCTTTGACGTAATTTTTGGATAGTTCAGGCCAAGTCAGTTCGGTATCCAAGGTGTTTTGTTCCTTCATGGTACGGATACTTGCCAAGGCCATATAAGGATTGATCGCTGTGGCACCGAATGCCAATAGGCAGGCAAAATGGTGTACTTCCCAAGCATCACCGGCTTCGACCACTAGGCCTACAGCACCACGATTACCTGTTTTGATCAAGTGGTGATGGACTGCCGAAACAGCAAGTAATGAAGGTATAGCTGCATGTTTGGAGTCAATCGCACGATCCGAAAGAATGAGTACTTCAAAACCATCACGTACAGCATCATCCGCATAGCGGCACAAGCGTTCCAGACCGGCTTCCAATGATCCAGGTTTACCATCTGAGCGGAAGTAAGACTGGATGGTTTTTGCTTGGAACAATCCTGTATCGATCGAACGCAATTTCTCCAGTTCTTTGGAGGTCAGGATCGGATGCGGTAAGGTTACACAGTGACAGAATTTCTTGTCTTCGATTAGGATATTGCCTGCGTTACCGATAAATGTTGCTAAACTCATGACCAAGCGTTCGCGAATCGGATCGATCGGTGGGTTGGTTACTTGGGCAAAAAATTGCTTAAAATAACTTGAAATATGTTGTGGTTGATCGGAAAGAATGGCTAGCGGAACATCGGACCCCATGGAGCCTGTTGGTTCGTATCCTGTCAATGCCATTGGGGTCAGGATGGCTTCTAGATCCTCGCGGGAGAAACCAAATGTCTTTTGATATTTGAAAACAGAATCTTTGGAAAGATAGGTGTAGGTTACACGAGGTTCTTCCAGTTCTTCTAGCTTAATTTTATAGTTGTCCAACCAATCACTATAAGGCTGTTGGTTGATCAATTGATCTTTTACTTCGTTATCGGTGAGGATACGGCCTTGTTCCATGTCGACAAGGAAAATCTTGCCTGCTTGTTGACGGCCTTTTTTGATGATGGTAGACTCCTCGATCGGAAGTGCCCCTGCTTCAGAAGCAACAACGACGCGGTCGTCTGAGGTTACGGCATAACGTAGCGGGCGTAAGCCGTTGCGGTCTAATGTAGCACCAATATGCTTGCCATCGGTGAAGCAGAGTGCTGCAGGACCATCCCAAGGCTCCATCAAGGTTGCGTGATATTCGTAGAAAGCACGTTTTAAAGGATCCATTTGCGTATTGCCATCCCAAGCCTCAGGGACCAACATCAACATCACATGGGTGAGACTACGTCCGCTATGTAAAAGCAGCTCGGCTACATTGTCAAGGCAGGCAGAATCTGATTGACCACGGTCAACAATAGGAAGTAAGATTTCCATCTCTTCTTCCGTAAAATACGGCGATGATAAAGCGCGCATACCTGCGTAAAACCAATTCAGGTTACCTGTCAATGTATTGATCTCGCCATTGTGTGCCAGCATACGGAATGGCTGAGCGAGGGACCATGAAGGAAAAGTATTGGTGGAAAAGCGCGAGTGAACTAAGCCAAATGCAGATACCACACGAGGATCGCGTAAATCAAGATAATAAGTTCCGACCTGGTATGTTGTTAATTGACCTTTGTAAATAATTGTTTTGCAAGAAAGCGATGCAAAGTAAAGGGGGAGAGGGTATTCTTGTTGTTGTTTAACTTTTTGAATGATCAGGCGACGTAGTACAAAAAGTTTGCGTTCAAATTCTTCAGTGTTTGAAACGCCGTCCGGTCTGCTAACAAAAAATTGGACTATTTCAGGTTCTGCACTGAGCGCTGTTGGTCCAATACCTTCACGATTGACTGGTACTGGACGGTAGCCAAGGAATTTCATACCCCTTTCTGCTGCCGCTTCCTCAATCAAATCCCGACATATTTTGTTCATGTCTTCTTCTTTAGGAAGAAAGACCATACCTGTGCCATAATAACCTGGCTCTTCCAGTTGTATACCCAAGTTGATACATTCTTCCCATAAAAATTCATGTGGAAGCTGGATCATGATACCTGCTCCGTCACCGCTTTCTGGGTCACAGCCACAAGCACCGCGGTGTTCCATGTTTTCCAACATGGTCAATGCATCCTTTACTTGTGCGTGTGATTTATTCCCTTTGATATGGGCGACAAAGCCTACCCCACAGGCGTCATGCTCAAAATTAGGGTCGTAGAGGCCCTCCGTTTTCGGTCTTTGTTGAATCATCTTTCCTTTTCAAATATTATACATTGCTAATATAGGAATAAAAAACGGAAATATTATAAATATTATAATGAAAATGTATTTAGTTTGATTTTATCATTCCTTTTGATATGTTTTGTTGCCGATATTGTATTTGATATTCGCCGCAGTCAATTCAGTTTGATGCATCGCTGAATAGTGCAACATTTGGCAATATTTTTTGTGGGATATGGAAAAATCATCCCAAGATTGCAAGAATATATATAAATTAGGCAAAGTATTGCATATCCTTTATGCTGTATCGACATGGCTTAACTAAAGAGTGAGATGAAAATAACTGAAATTGAAATTTATCGACTAAGCATTCCTATGGAACCTTTTGTTATCGCAACAGGGACGATGGATTATGCGCAAAATACTTTTATACGTATATATACAGATGCTAATATATATGGTGTGGGCGAATGTTCTGCCTTTCCGATGATCGTAGGAGAAACACAAGATACTTGTTTAGTTCTGGCACGGGATTTTGCAAAGATTTGGAAGGGGCGCGATCCTTTGGCTATAGAAGAGCGTTTGGCAGAATTGGACCTATATATCGCCGGTAACAAGACGATCAAATCAGCTTTTGATATGGCCTTGCATGATCTGGCGGCCAAACATGCTGGTCTGCCACTTTATCAATTTCTAAAGGGAGCGAAGCGAGAGATTACGACAGATATCACCTTGGGAATTGCGTCTCCAGAAGAGATGGCGTTGAAAGCAAAACGTTTACAGAGCGAAGGTGCGGTCATGTTGAAAGTTAAGTTGGGAAAGGATCCAAAAACAGATATTGCGCGTATACGTGAAATACGTAAGGCTGTTGGATTCGAAATGCCTATTCGTGTTGATGCAAACCAAGGCTGGTCTTATGAGGAGGCATTAGAAGCATTACAGGGGTTGGAACCTTATAAGATACAATTTTGCGAGCAACCGATGCGTACATGGGACGACGAATATTTACCGCAATTGCGTGCAGAAACAATTGTTCCCGTGATGGCGGATGAATCCGTTTATTCTCACCATGACGCAGAGCGTCTCTGCAAAGCGGATGCTTGCGATTATATCAATATTAAATTTTCGAAATCAGGAGGCATACAGGAAGCCTTAAAAATTAATCATATTGCCGCGGAATACGGTATTACTTGTATGATCGGAGGGATGTTGGAATCTCGCTTGGCTTTAGCAGCTAAAGTACATTTCGCTTATGCTGCACCGAATGTCAAGTTTTTTGATCTGGACACCTGTATGGTTGGCCATCTGAAGGACCCTGTTATAGGTGGGATTCAATATGATGGATACAAAATACATATCTCAGACCAAATTGGAATCGGAGCAGATATGGAACAGACATTTTTAGATCAATGCGAGAAATGGATCATTTAAATTGAAAAAATATGAATAGTATGAACTGGGGAATAGGGACACAAGAGATTATTGTCCTGATTATAATCGTTATCTTTTTGATAGCGGCCTATTTGTTTTTCTCTAAGTTGTTGAAAAAGTAGGTTTTAATTGCCTTTTTTTGATTGAATTCCTTCGATGAACTTATTTTTCAGTTTTATAACTTATTTTTAAGTTGTAAAACTGAAAAATAAGTTATAGCTTTATGTTAGTATAAACAACGCATCAAATTATGGAAGAATTAACAAAAAAAGAAGAGGAAGTCATGCAGGTGATCTGGAAACTCAACGAGGTCTTTGTCAAAGATATTATTGAGTATCTGGATCCAAGCAGTTCAATTCCTTATAATACAATCTCCTCGATTGTAAGAATATTGGAAAAGAAAGGGTATGTAGGTTATAAGGCCTTCGGAAAAACTTACCAATATTATCCTTTGATTTCAAAGATGCAATACCGGAAATTATCATTCTCGAGAGTGCTCGATCATTATTTTGATGATTCGGTAGAGAATTTACTCTCTTTTATGGTAAAAGAAAAGAAGCTTTCGGCGGAGGATATTCAGAAAATAGAACAACTCATCAAAAAACAAGAAGATCATGAATAGCTTACTTTATTATTTATTTGAAGTTAACTGCAGTCTGGTCATCGGGGCAGTTCTTTATTTTCTGGTATTCAGACAGCTTTCATTTTTTCAATGGAACCGTTATTTTATCCTAGGTTTATGTTTGTTGAGTCTGCTTCTGCCATTTGGAACTGTACGTTTGGGCGAATTATTTCTTCCGTCGGCAAGTCCGGCTCTCGCTTTTGGACAATCCAATACACTAACTCATTCCATCGGAACTGCGAGTGGTCTCGTGTCAGAAGTAGAAATGGCCGATTCTTTCTGGCACTCCTTTTCGATCGGATATGGCATTGCTTATGGTTATCTGCTTGTATCTTTTGTATTGTTGTGCCGCTTTGCGTTTCGCTATATCCGCTTATACCGTCGAATTGGACAGTTAAGTCAGTATAAATTTGACGGATTTACAATGGTTGCTCCTTTTGGACATTATGCGAATTGTTATGTGCAGCATGTCATTGTTATGGAAGAGGATCAGCTCGATACGCCAGAAGGTAAATTGATTTTTGAGCATGAGCGTCAGCATATTGTTTTTAACCATTGCCGGGATAAATGGTTGATAGAAATTTTTCGTTGCCTTTATTGGCTAAATCCATTTGTTTATTGGTTGCGTAGACAGCTGTATTTGCTGCATGAATATCAGGTTGATGAGGTGTTGGCCAATCGATATGGTAATAGCGGCTATGCCCGTTTTCTACTGACTCAAACACAGCAGCCATGTCCCACTGGGTTGCAGAGTAGTTTATTTAAGAATAGACATGAGTTGGTGGAGCGGGTACAGGTTATGATGTCAAAACCTTCCTCCAAAAAGGCAAGATGGCAGTACGTATTGACCATTCCATTACTAGGTCTTTCACTGTTATTTTACTCTTTTATTAATCCACCGAAGAGCACTTGGTTTTCTACTTCTTTAAAAGAAGGAAGTAATCGGTCTAAAACGATCATTCTTGACCCCGGACATGGAGGAAAAGACACGGGTGGTATTTCATCTTTCGGATTGGAAGAAAAATCATTGACCTGGGAAACCTGTTTGCTTTTGAAACAGGAGCTGGAGCGCAAGGGGCACAAAGTCGTATTGTCAAGAGCGGCTGATGAATATAAATTACTCGGAGACCGATCGAACGTTGAAGGGGATTTATTGTTATCAATCCATTTCGACAATGTAAAGGGCAAACAATCTCTTCCTATACGAATATTATATCAGTCGGGGGTTAGTCATACGATGCTAGAAGAGCTTAACCGCAAATTTGCGTTTAGTTTGGGCCAAATGTTGCAACAGAATGGACTGGCTGCGGGTACTCCAGCGATAAATACAAAGCTTGCAATTTTACGCGGTGCTAAAATACCGGCGCTTCTCCTTGAGCTGGAGAACATCAATGCCATTGATAAAAACGTAAAACCTGAATTTATCCATAAACTAGCACAGGCTATAGACCAAAGCTTTGAAGACTAAGCGTTAATTTTCGTAGATATCATGAAGTTTAGGATACTTATAGGGTTATCCATGGCATTGCCATGTCTGTTATCGGCGCAAATAGTCCCCAAAACTAAACAGCAATTAATCGACAGCACGATGCTGCGAAATACTGGATCCGATTCAAGGAGGATAGATACAGTGCTTGTTGAGGGATCAGGGCCTCTCGAACAGCAACTTTTGGATCGGGTCCGTATTCGAACGGACAGCAATCCCGTTTTATTGAATGGAAATACGTTGGCTGTTTTAAATGCCATTCCGAGTATACAGGTAGACGAATTAGGCAATTTTTCTTTACAGGGAAAAACGGGCGTGTTGATTACCGTCAACGGCAAGCAGACCTATCTCAACGGAACCTCTTTGATCGCCTATTTAAAATCTATCCCGGCAAGCTCTTTAGAGAGCATTGATCTCATGACCATTCCACCAGCAAAATGGAGTGCGGAAGGGGCCGGTGGAGTAATTGATATTCGTATCAAAAAGGATGTCCTGAAAGGTCTAACAGGAAATGTTTTTTTAGGAGCATCAAAAGGAAGGCTTTGGAAATGTAATAATGGCGTGGGGCTGCAGTATGGAATGAAGAAATGGACCTTAAACTCCAGTTTTTCCGTTGCACGCTCTTCGAATTATTTTGATGTTGACCGTAGGCGTGAACTTGCGTATCGTGAAAATGTTCATTATGTGATCGGACAGCTGAATAAAGAGACGAATAGTACGCAGGAATTAAATGGTCGTTTGGGCATGAGTTATCGAATCGACAAGCAGTCGTCTATTGAATTGAACTGGAATTATCTTCGCAATAATTATGAGGAGATAGGCGTCTATCAAAATGATTTTTCAGCCGATGGAACATTTATAAGTGCAGCCTAGGAATACGATTCCTTTTACATTTGTTAAAAAAATGTGGTCTATACGTGTTTTAAATCTCTATTGGGACGAAAATAGATTATATTCAGTACCTTTGCGGTACTTATTATTTTATAAAAGTTAGAAAATATCATGAGTACTCAAAAAGGACCTATTTCTCAATTTATTGAGCATAATTACCGTCACTTTAACGCAGCTGCATTAGTAGACGCTGCAAAAGGTTACGAGGAGCATCTGTTGGATGGTGGAAAAATGTTGATCTCTTTGGGGGGTGCAATGTCTACTGCCGAATTGGGTGTTTCTTTAGCAGAAATGATCCGTCAAGATAAAGTACACTTTATTTCTTGTACTGGTGCCAATTTGGAAGAGGACGTGATGAACCTTGTCGCACACTCACACTACAAAAGAATTCCGAATTATAGAGATTTGACAGCTGAGCAAGAAAGAGAGCTATTGGATAATCACTATAATCGTGTTACAGATACTTGTATTCCAGAAGAGGAAGCTTTTCGTCGTCTGCAAAAACATCTCGAGGATGTTTGGCATGCTGCTGAAGCTAAAGGTGAGCGTTACTTACCACATGAGTTTCTTTATCAAGTTGTTAACTCGGGTGTGTTGGAACAATATTATGAGATCGACCCAAAAGATTCTTGGATTGTTGCAGCCGCTGAGAAAAATTTACCGATCGTATGTCCGGGATGGGAAGATTCAACGACAGGTAATATCTTCGCTTCCAATGTGATAAAAGGTAAATTGAAAGCAAGTACAGTAAAATCGGGTATCGAATACATGATTTACTTGACAGAGTGGTACCGTAACAACTCCGCAGGTAAAGGTGTTGGATTTTTCCAAATCGCAGGCGGTATTTCTGGTGACTTCCCAATCTGTGTAGTTCCGATGATGTATCAGGATCTTGAATGGGAAGAAGTACCTTTCTGGGCTTATTTCTGTCAGATTTCGGATTCAACTACTTCGTATGGTTCTTACTCTGGTGCTGTTCCAAACGAGAAAATCACTTGGGGCAAATTAGATATTGATACACCTAAATTTATCGTAGAATCTGACGCGACGATCGTTGCGCCATTAATTTTCTCCTATATCTTAGGTCATTAATCTTTTTGACATATAGAAAGGAGCGATTCTTCGCTCCTTTTTCTTTTCCCTTTTTCTTCTTTATCTTTACGGTCTAATATTTCTTTTCCCGATGAGCAATCTTACAACAGATAATCCCGTTGCACTTCAGACCTTAATGGATGAAACAATCTTTGGAAATGGTTTTGATTTTAAAGCCGATCTGTCTGTACATCCTTTACAGGAGGAGAACAGTACTCATGTGCAATATGCTGCCCCCTCATCATCGACAACGAAGGATACCTCGTATGTGGCAGTGGGGGTAGGTGCGGAGCAGGCCGCTATGGCTATTGAGTCCGGCAGGGTTGGCGATACTGTTGACAATCTGGAGGTATTGGGAGGTGAATTTATTTATCAAGGAAATAAGGATCAGGGCATACTATTTATATTGCGCTACGAGCAATATCCCTACTTTTCTCCCGCAGCATTGGACGCTTTTGAAAAAACAATTGGTGCCTTGAAATTGACTAAAGAGACCGTTGCGGTACTCAATTTGGCAAATCCCCATAATCCGAATGATTTTAAGCGCATTATGCAGTTTTTTCAACCGACTAAGATTATATTGTTGGGTGTGGAACCCGCGTCTTTGAAACTTCCATTTATTGAACATAATTCCTACATGAAAGGCCGTATTGCAACGGTTTTTAATACGTTCAGTTTTGAAGAGATGTTTGTCGATGTAAATAAAAAGAAGCTGTTCTGGAACGAATTTAAGACCTTTATTGTTTCCTGATTTTATCAGATACTTGTTCTGAATAAAAATTGGGGTTTAATGCTTATTTTTGGGGGCGTGAATTCATGGAAAGATAGTAACATACTACAACGTGAGGAGCACTGTCAACAAAGAGAAAGAACAAACAAAAAGCTAAATTTGAAGAAGATGCTAGAACTTGTATTTGCAACCAATAATGCCCATAAATTGGAGGAAGTCCAAGCGATCGTGGGAAGTGCTTTTATCATTAAGAGTTTAAATGATATTGACTGTAGCGATGATATTCCAGAGACAGGAGAGACCTTTGAGGAAAATGCCAAGCAGAAAACAGATTATTTGGTTAATAAATATGGACTTTACTGTTTTGGAGATGACTCAGGTTTGGAAATTGATGCATTAAATGGCGAACCGGGAGTTTATTCAGCACGTTATTCGGGATCAAGGGATATGGAAAAGAATATTGATCTTGTCCTACAAAAATTAGGCGATAACACCAATCGTACAGCGAGATTCAAAACAGTTATTTCATTATATTTGAATGAGCAGCAGCACTTTTTTGAAGGAAGTATCGAGGGGAAAATTATTGAAGAACGTAGAGGTATTGATGGCTTTGGTTATGATCCTATTTTTATTCCGAATGGCTATGATAGGACGTTTGCCGAAATGACAGCGGCAGAAAAAAATAGCATTAGCCATCGAGCGATTGCAGTTGGTAAACTTGCTACATATTTAAAAACGAAATAGGTTAATAACTACCTCATTTGAGTTATAAATAGAAATTTTCATTTCTCTGAGCTAAGGAATGAGTGCGTCTGATACGATCAGGAGATAGCCTTAAATTAAAAAAGCAGCGCAAAACAATTTGTTTTGCGCTGCTTTTTTGTGCGACTCAGTATTGACGGTTATTTAGCTTTTACTTTTGTTTGAATACTATCTTGAGCAGGTATTATCGCCGATTTATTGGTTGTTGAGTCAGACTTCGCAGCTGCTTTGTCGGTTGCGGTCTTTACATTTGTTTTTGTAGCGCTAACTTTATCCGTTGTTTCAGATGGCTTAGCTGTTTTGGTTACAGCGTTTGTTTTATTGTTTGCAGCACCCACCTCTTTTTCTTCCTCGAGCGTTTCGGTAGTACCAGCTTTCTTAGCGGCACCTTTTTGAGGAGTCGTTGTTTTATCGCCTTTTTTAATAGACTTCATTGTCCCGGATTCTTCACCTTCTGGTGCAGTCGGAACCGTAAATGACGCTTTTGAAAGATCCCTTTTTCGATTTAATAAATCATCTTTTGATTTAGGTCGATCTTCGGGACGCCAGGTGAAATTCGGAAGAAATTCTTTGTCGGCCGTGACTTCAGCAATGGGATAGACTTTGCCATCCACTTTTCGAATAGATACATATTCCTTCAACTTATTATCTTCCATCAAGATCTTGAAACGACTGCTTCGATCATGTACAAGCTCAGTGGTTACATTGGTCTTTTCATCAATATTGTAAAAGATATTTTCTGCATTGCCATCAACAAACAAACGTTCCATACGGTTATTGGTGAAAAAGCTGGTAATCTTACGGCCCTTAATCTGATTGAACTTTAATGAGTCGCTTGTTGCGTTCACCATGAAAGCATTACCGACGAGTAAGGAATTGTCCAATTTCTGATTCTTTACCTGTAAAAATATGGTATCTCCGGAGATTTGTGAGTTTTCGGCCCACATCATTGGTTTTCCCATCAGCCTGAACATCGAATCTTGCATACCATAATACATAGAATCTGCTACAGCCTGCAAGTCTGATTTAAATAATCGTGCATTATAGTAGGCTTTTATAATCCGTGTTTTAGCAGTATCCTGTGCGAGAGAATCTCTTCTATTCTCTTGGGCATTTTTTAAAGCTGCTCCCATCAATTTATCGGATTCACCGCCTTTGGGGATGATCGCTTTTTTACGCAAAACACTATCAGCCTTGAGGTTTTTTTCAATTTCTATCTTGTTTTGATCGCCGACAATAACTGGTGTTTTCTTTGGTGCAATCGGTTTTTTATTTATACGTGTATCTTGTACTTTTTTAATGCTCTTTTCAAGAACCGGTTTGTCACTGTCTTTTTTAGACAAACTGTCTATTCCCTTGTGAAGGTTAACTCTTGTGTTATCTGATGTACCAGTAGAATCAACTGTTGTTGAGCTGGAATCCTGGTCACCATAATCGACTTCATTGTCATCTTCAATAGCCCCACCTTCACGATTCAATTTAAAATCTTTTGCAATATAATCTCGGCGAAATATCATCTGTGAGAAGAGGGTGTCGGCTGTCATAAAAACAGAATCGACTTGTGAATCAGCCTTAAGGGTTTTACTATTATCGCTTTTGATATTCTTACCTGGATGTTCCTTTTCTTCTAGAACAACTTGCGATGTGGCTTTATTTGATTTGAGTTCATCTTTGTTTTGTTCTTTTTCAATCTTCTTCAATTCCTTGGCTTCATTTTTTCGCTCTTTCTCCGATTTTTGTTGGGCAGGAGACAAAGAAGATACAGAATCTTTTTGTGTTGAATCTTTTTTGACCACCGAAATAATCAGGGGTTTGTCTGTCATTGTAATGGATTCGTTCCTCCCGTTGTACAAACCAAATCCACCATAGGCGTAAAATTTGTCTAAGGTATCAACAAAGACCACATTTTTTACGGCTTTACCGATTCCCACTTGTCTATCGTAGAATAGGCTGTCTCCTTTAAGAAACTTTGTCCCTTCTGTGTAGAGGTTGTTTTTAGAGAAATAAGCCTGGCCCGTTGCCATATGGTATCGGCCTTTTTCAGTATACAGGTTTTCCCCTTTATTTCCCTTGATATTCGTGGGACCATAGAAATCAGTAATGCGTGTATTACCATTATATTTCATGGAGTCTGTGTAGACTTTTACATTGGTCGATCGAACCACAACTTTTTGATTGAAATAAGATTCCCCTGTATTTTCGAAATAAGTAGCTCGCTGGCTTGTAATTGTATCGCTTCCTGATAGAATACGCCCGCCGCTGTAATAATTGCCGATTTTACTTCGCATATTGTAGACAAGATGATCGGTCGTTAATACCGATCCACTAGTGCTGACCATTCGAACAGCGCCTGTAAGCGTAGCGAGCTGCATTGCTGCTTCATAATGTAATTTATTGGAAAATATCTGTGTACCGTCGGGTTGAGTAATGATTACGTTTCCAAAGGCTTCAAAAAATTGTCGGCCAATGTTGTCTTTATGTAAATAGCCACTATCTGATGATAGCGTTGAACCTACATGTTCATAGACTGGACGGTAAAACAAAATATTGCCGTCTTTCCCAGTAATAATATGGGATGACGAAAGAAGCTTTAGTTCATCCTGTTTCTGTGCTTGGACCGACAAGCCAGTTAAAATAAATACAATAAGTGTATAAATGTATTGTTTCACAAGGGCAAAAATATGGATTTTAATTGCTACTTCACTGGATTTCACAAATTTTAAGAGTTGAATTTATCATTCGGACAAAATATACCGTAACTTTGTTCTATGAATGTGCTGGAAAGACTAATGGGCTATATTGAAAAGGAGCATTTGTTGATGCCTCATGATAAAATATTGCTTACGGTGAGTGGGGGAAAGGACTCGATGTTAATGGCACATTTATTTGCAAAAGCAGGGTATACTATTGCGATTGCACATTGCAATTTTCAATTAAGAGGAACAGAATCTGATGAGGATGAAGCTTTAGTTCGGAAATTTGCAACGGAAAATAATGTTCCAATATACGTGAAGCACTTTGATACAAAAGCTTACGCAAAGGACCATCAGATTTCGATTCAAATGGCGGCCCGGGAACTTCGCTATACTTGGTTTGAGAAATTGCGACATGAACTGCAGTTCGATCGAATTGCAATAGCCCAGCATCTGAACGATCATATCGAAACGGTACTCCTGAACCTTTCACGTGGAACGGGTCTCCAAGGACTCCAGGGTATTTTCCCTATCCGGGAACGCATCATTCGGCCACTACTTTTTCTGAAAGCAAGCGAGATTGAACATTTTGTTGATATGTATGGGATTGCTTATCGAGACGATCAATCCAACTTTTCAACAAAATATGCGCGTAATAAAATAAGAATTGATATCATCCCACATTTTAAAAAACTTCAGCCAGATTTTGAGATAGTCTTCGAGCAGAATATCAATCATTTTAAGGAATCTTATCAGCTGTTGCAGCAATTTGTGGAGCCTATCCGGAGAAAGCTGTTTTATCCTATAGATGAGGGCTGGGGAGTTCGGAAAGAAGACCTGGAACCCTATATGGATAATTTGCCTTTACTCTATGAGTTGTTTTCGGCTTTTAATTTCTCAAAGGCGGTACTAAGTGATCTTCAACAGGCTTGGACGAGAGAGTCTGGGCGTATTTTTCAATCCGATGCCTACCATATGCTCTTGGATAGAAATGAGCTTTTTATTCGTGAAAAGGAATTTATTTCTCCCGACGAGGCTTTAATCACCTCCGAAACTTCAACTGTGGAGTGGAAACACTATTGTTTTCATGCCAATGTTTCTGCGGATCTAGCTATCGTCAAAGCGAGTGAGGTTGCAAAGCTGGATTATGATGTATTAGTTTTCCCGCTCACGATTCGATCATGGAAAGTTGGCGACAGCTTTTATCCTTTAGGTATGGAAGGGCGGAAGAAGTTGAGCGATTTTTTTATCAATAAGAAGATCAGCTTATTTGAAAAAGAAAATATTCCGATCGTAGTGAATGGAAATGGAGATATCCTATGGGTAGCCAATTATCGCATGGACAATCGTTATAAAATTACCGCCAATACAAAAAAAGTCCTTACTTTAGTTTGCAAAATTGATTAGCAGCAAAAATTGCTGATGTTAATCAGCGCCAAGGGTCTCTGTTTTGAGAATTAATGCCATATGCTTGATAGTCCAAACAATGGGCCCTGGAGGTGACAAAATCTATAGAAGTAAAAACGAAGTTATTGAGAAGCTCTGCTATTAGAAAACAATGGTGTGAAGTCTCCAAATTAATAGCTAAATCTTAAGTAAATGAAAGAAGGTGTACTTTATTCGGAAAATCAATATTTAGGTCGTGACCGTGTTTGGATAAGCGTGCGTTTGGTGCTCGTACTTTTTTGCTTCACAGCATTTTATTTGAATTTAGACCATTTGATATCGAGTCAATTGTTCTTTATCGTAGGAGTAGGTATTATCATCACGTCCATTGTCATGATGTATATGGTATTATTCCGTACGGAAGTATTTCAAGACCATATACTGATTAGTGGACTATGGTCTACTCGTGTCGTCAAAATCGATCTTGCCTCTATTACAAAAATAGAAAAGGCGCCTTATAGCACATTCTTTTTCAATAATCCGGTTTATAACCTGCATACAAAAGGAAAGATTAAATTCTTTGCTGGTGGCAAAAATGCTGTTTTTTTAACAGATAAAGATGGTCTTACTTACGTATTGGGAACACAGCGCCAAGAAGAGCTCTATCGAATAATTATGGAAACAAAAGGGCGAATAGGAAAGTCTTAAAATTTGTTAATAAATTCTTATCTGACATTTTAAAGACAACAGTTTATCGAGTTATTGGTTAAATTTGAGAAAATAGCAACGAATTAACTATGGCATTTTTAAAATTTATACTTATTGCATTCGCTGTTTACTTTGTAGTAAGATTCTTATTTAGATTATTTTTACCATTTGCAATGCGTAAGGCAGCTGAAAAGTTGATGAAAAAAGCGCAGCAGCAGGGTGGAGCATACGGTAGCCAAGGATCAGGCGGTACATTTTATTATGAATTTAATGGTCAAGGACAACAGGAAAGTAAAAGGTCTCAGCCCGAAGGGAAGGTACATGTCGATTACATTCCACCGAAGGATGGCCCTGAACGTAAAGGGACTGAAACTGCTGGTGAGTTTGTGGATTTTGAGGAAATAAAATAATTTTTAGCAACCCAAATAGCGTATCTTTGTGCTATGTGGCTGAAGCAACTTTCTGTTCTGAATTTCAAGAATTACTCGGAATCATCTTTGGAATTTCTTCCCGAGGTAAATGCGTTTACAGGGAATAATGGTGTTGGTAAAACCAATCTTTTGGATGCGATTCACTATTTATCACTCTGTAAAAGTTATTTCAATCCAATTGATTCGCAGCATATCAAATCAGGTAATGACTGGTTTATGGTACAGGGTGAGTTTGATAAAGAATCAATTAGTGACTTCATTTCTTGTAGCCTTAAGAAAAATCAGAAAAAGCAGTTTAAAAAAAATAAAAAGGATTATCCCCGACTCGCTGACCATATCGGCTTATTTCCTTTGGTCATGATATCTCCCAATGATAGCATCATCGTAACAGATGGGAGTGAAGAGCGCAGAAAGTTTGTCGATAATGTGATTTCCCAGACAGATAATAAATATTTAGATACCCTAATTATTTATAATAAGTTTTTAGCCCAACGTAATAGTCTCCTTAAACAAGCGCGTCAAACCAGTGTATTGGATCTGGGCCTAATCGAAATTCTCAATTTTCAACTTGAAGAAGTAGGAAATATTATTTTCCAGAAAAGAAGGTCTTTTATGGAGGAATTTCAGCCAGAGTTTGATCGACACTATCAGTTCCTTACCGAGGATGCAGAGTCTGTTCACTTACACTATGAATCGCCTTTAATGGCTGATTCTTTTCTAAATATTTTGGAGAAGAATTTGGAACGTGACCGTATTCTGGAACGCACAACTCAGGGAATACATAAAGATGATCTGATCTTTACCATTCACGGTGGAATGCCCTTAAAAAAGTTTGGCTCCCAGGGCCAACAAAAATCTTTTCTAATTGCACTGAAGCTTGCGCAATATTCTTATCTACAACAGAAAAAAGGTTTTAAGCCTTTACTTCTTTTGGATGACATCTTTGATAAACTTGATGATCGCCGTACACATAAATTGATGCAGATGGTTTCAGAAGATGATTTTGGACAGATTTTCCTGACGGATACAGATTCCATGAGAATTCAGCGAATCTTTGACGAAATCAGCCGCCCTGTTCGTATCTTTGATATTGAAGGAGGACAAGTCAATGTATAAGAAGCAAACTAAAAAAAGCCTAGAATTCATTCGGTCAAGCGACGATATGACGATTAAAGAGGGGGTTGAGCGTCTTTTGGAGGCTTATAAGCTACGAAGGAAATTTGATGAAACTTCGATCGCATCTGTTTGGCCTCAATTAATTGGTAAGGCTATTGCTAATCGCACACAGCAGCTATATGTTCGTGATAAAAAACTGTTCGTACGGGTAGAGTCTGCTGTTATTAAGAATGAATTGGCGCTTATGCGAAGACAAATTCTAGGAAGAGTAAATGAATATGTAGGTCACGTCATTATTGAAGAAGTCGTGATTTTATAAAACCTCCTTTCATGTTAGAGCAACTCTTTTAATATTTTTTTCCTATATCTGAGGCTAGTGCCTTAAAACTTTTCTCAAACTTCGAGCGTATTGAATTAAAACGAGTATTCTCATTGACGCGACAGCAGAAGAGGAATGGAGCCCAACTATCAAACAGTTTGAAAAGCAACCGGTCGGAAATGCACAGGTTAGATTTGTCCAAGGTGAATTGTTTTGGATTGTTTTTTCCTGGAAAACTACTTATAGAAACAAAGCGCAGAATTGACCTTTTCAACATAGCGATAAAAGGACGGATAGCATATAGTTCTTAACTTTCCACAGGGATCTGTTAGTATAGCTTTTTTATAAACACGCTATTTAACAAATTTGTCGATGACC
This sequence comes from Sphingobacterium sp. UBA865, assembly GCF_002295765.1. Classification (NCBI taxonomy): domain Bacteria; kingdom Pseudomonadati; phylum Bacteroidota; class Sphingobacteriia; order Sphingobacteriales; family Sphingobacteriaceae; genus Sphingobacterium; species Sphingobacterium sp. UBA865. Next base: position 97,959 of record NZ_DBGB01000019.1, read on the forward strand.
GCTAACTTATACACATTTTTATGTGTATAACTACTTAGTTTTGCACATTTTGTCATTTTTTGGAAACCTTATACTTTGTGTTATTAACAATTTCATGTTGATAAGTGGTTACTTGTGCACATTTTATGTTGATACGCATAGGTCATTAAGCTACTTATTAACATTCTCTATGTTAATAAGTAGCTTGTTTTGTTAATAAGTATGTTGACGGGAGTAGTTTATGCACAAATTACCAACAATGACGCTGGGGAAAATTTTGCAAATAGGTCAGTATGTAGAATTTCTATTGAAAGTTGGTTTTTATAGGAATTGCTCCAAGTCACCTTTTCCTTCACGAATTACTTCAAAAGTTCCTTCTGTAAGATCAACCACGGTAGATGCGACATTATCGCCATAACCGCCATCTATAACAGCATCAACTAGATCTTCGTATTTTTCGTGAATTAATTCTGGATCGGTAGAATATTCAATAATTTCATCTTCATCGTGAATGGAGGCTGTCACAATAGGGTTGCCTAATTGTCTGACAATTTCACGAACAATATTATTGTCTGGAACACGGATACCCACGGTCTTCTTTTTGGAACTTAGGAGCTTAGGGACTTTAGTTGTTGCGTTAAAAATAAAAGTAAAGGGTCCTGGCAATGCTTTTTTCAATACACGGAATACGGAGGTATCGAAGGATTTTGTGTACTGCGAAATATCTGTTAAATCATAGCAGATAAATGATAGGTTCGCCTTTTCTGGTTTTAGCCCCCTAATTTCACATAAGCGTTCTATGGCTTTTTGTTGCGTGATATCACAGCCAATACCGTATACGGTATCGGTAGGGTAGATAATTACACCACCACGGCGAAGAATATCAACCGCCTGTTCTATTGCCCTGGGATTGGGGTTATCGTTATATATCTTAATGAGCATTTTTATTTTTGTTAAGCACCTGAATTAGGTCTAATCTCAGGCCCTATTGTAGGATGTCAATAGGGCAATGGTTATTATCTGCATTCAGATACACTATATATAAAAGAACAACAGCCAAAATATTTTGTTTTGGCTGTTGTTCTTTAGATTAAAATTCTGCGTTTTTCGGTGTGCGCGGAAATGGTATTACATCGCGGATATTTGTCATTCCGGTTGTGAATAATACCAAGCGCTCAAAGCCTACACCAAATCCTGAATGTGGGACTGAACCAAAGCGTCGTGTATCCAAGAACCACTCCATTTCTTCTGCAGGAATACCAACTTCAGCCATGCGATCGAGTAAGCGATCAAGATTTTCTTCACGTTGCGAACCACCGACCATTTCACCAATACCTGGAAAAAGAATGTCCATGGCACGGACTGTGTTTCTTCCTTGTGCATCCGGCTCATTTTGCTTCATATAAAAGGACTTGATTTCGCGTGGATAGTCTGTTAAGATAACAGGTTTTTTGAAGTGTTTTTCCACCAAATAACGTTCGTGTTCCGATTGTAAATCAGCTCCCCAGTCATCAATTAAATATTTGAATTGTTTCTTCTGGTTTGGTTTGCTACGCTTTAATATTTCAACGGCATCTGTATAGGTTACGCGTTCAAAATCGTTTGTTAAAACAAAGTTCAATTTCTCTACCAGGTTTAATTCTGACCGTTCCGCAGCTGGTTTTGATTTCTCTTCTTCCATTAAGCGATTTGTTAAGAACTCAATTTCTTCTGGACAAGTTTCCAAAGCGTATTTGATGACATATTTCAGCAAAGCTTCGGCCAGATCCATATTGTCTTCCAATTCATAGAAAGCCATTTCTGGTTCGATCATCCAAAATTCGGCTAAGTGACGTGTTGTATTTGAGTTTTCCGCTCTAAATGTTGGGCCGAACGTATAGATGTTTCCAAAGGCCATAGCGCCAAGTTCCCCTTCTAATTGGCCTGATACAGTAAGGTTCGTCGATTTCCCAAAGAAGTCTTCTTTGAAATCGATATCTCCATTTTCTTTACGTGGCGGGTTTTTTAAATCCAAGGTTGTAACCTGAAACATTTCTCCAGCACCTTCCGCATCCGAACCTGTGATGATCGGTGTATGCATATAGACAAAGTCATTTTCCTGAAAAAACTTGTGTACTGCAAATGCTAAAGCATTACGCACTTTGAAAACCGCATTGAATGTTCCGGTACGGAAACGCAAATGCGCAATTTCACGTAAAAATTCTAAGCTATGCTTTTTGGGCTGTAATGGATATTTTTCGGGATCAGAGTCGCCAATAATACTAACTTCTGTCGCTTTAACCTCAACTTTTTGCCCTTTACCCAGTGATTCTACCAATTGACCTTTTACGCGAACTGCTGCTCCAGTGGTGATCCGTTTTAAGATATCTTCAGGTGTATTTTCAAAATCGACTACTGCTTGAATATTATTGATTGACGAACCGTCATTGATTGCTATAAACTGATTGTTACGGAAAGTTCTTACCCAACCTTTAACAACGACCTCTTTGCCAAATTCTGTGGCATTCAATAGTTCCTTTATTCTTGTGTGTTCCATCTTAATTTTTGGAGATTGACTTGTAAAAGATGCTTTGTTAGAAAAGCAATACAAAAATAAGCTATTCTGTTGGTTTATTGGTTATAAATGTTGATTTAATTCACTTGAAGATGGTTCGTTAATGTGCAAAGGAAAAATATTTTCTGAAATAAAGATGGGTGAAAACGCAAAGCAGGGGAAACGACACATAGCTCACTTTGCTATGAAATATCGGATCGGTAGGAAGTGCTTTTTTTTCGTTGTGGCGTACAGAAATAGCCGATAGAAACAAAAAAGCGCGGATTATAACTAATCCGCGCTTTTTGTTATGATGATTAAAGGAACTAACCTTTTAATACTTTTGTTACCAATTCAGCAGCTTCTTTCAATAAGATTGCGGAATAAACTTGTAAACCGGACTCATCAATTAATTTTTTAGCCTCTTCAGCATTCGTACCTTGAAGGCGAACGATGATTGGAACAGGGATGTTACCGATTTCGCTGTAAGCATCAATTACACCTTGAGCAACACGGTCACAACGAACAATACCACCGAAGATATTAATTAAGATCGCTTTTACGTTAGGGTCCTTTAAGATGATATTGAAACCAGCCTTTACAGTTTCAGCGTTAGCAGTACCACCTACGTCCAAGAAATTTGCAGGTTCACCACCAGCTAATTTGATGATGTCCATTGTAGCCATTGCTAAACCAGCACCATTTACCATACAACCTACGTTACCATCTAATTTAACGTAGTTAAGGTTTGATTCACCAGCTTCAACTTCCGTCGGATCTTCTTCAGTTACGTCACGCATAGCAGCGTAATCTGGGTGACGGTACAAAGCGTTCTCATCAAGATTTACCTTCGCATCAACTGCTAAGATCTTGTCGTCTGAAGTTTTTAATACCGGATTGATCTCAAACATAGAAGAGTCTGTAGAATCGTATGCTTTGTAAAGAGCAGCAACAAATTTTACCATTTCTTTGTGTGCAGCACCAGAAAGACCAAGATTGAAAGCAATTTTACGTGCTTGGAATCCTTGTAAGCCTACTTTTGGATCGATTTCTTCTTTGAAAATCAAGTGTGGTGTTTTTTCTGCAACTTCTTCGATATCCATACCACCTTCTGTAGAGTACATAACGATGTTACGTCCTTTAGCACGGTCTAATAATACAGACATGTAGAATTCTTTTGTTTCGCTCTCGCCTGGATAATAAACGTCTTGAGCTACCAAAACTTTGTTTACTTTTTTACCTTCAGGTCCAGTTTGAGGCGTTACTAATTGCATGCCAATGATATCAGTTGCTCTTTGTTTGACTTCATCTAAGTTCTTAGCCAACTTGACACCACCACCTTTACCACGGCCACCAGCGTGAATTTGAGCTTTAACAACAACCCAATCAGAATTGTAGTCTTCTTTCATTTTTTTGGCCGCTTCCACAGCTTGCTCTGGAGTATCTGCTACGATACCTTCCTGTACGCGCACACCAAAGCTCTTTAGTATTTGCTTTCCTTGATATTCGTGAATGTTCATTTGCAAAAATATTTGGCGTAAAAATATAATTTTTTGGGGGATAAGACAAGGGATAAGTTGCTCTTTTATCTATTTTTTGACATTTAGACAAAATAAAATGGCTGGAATAGAGAAATAACAGCTTATTTATTCAAACTCGTGGTATCGTAAATTTATTTATCTTTGTCCTATGATGTTACATGCCAAAGGAATTCACAAAGCTTATGGATCATTACCAATTTTGAAAGGTGTTGATATCGCTGTTGAAAAAGGGGAAATCGTCAGTATTGTTGGTGCCTCAGGAGCTGGAAAAAGTACACTGTTGCATATTATTGGTACCTTGGATAAGCCTGATCAGGGAACAGTTTTCATCAATGGTGTTGATGTTCAAAAATTGAATGCTAAAAAGCTCAGTGCTTTCCGTAATGAACATATCGGTTTTGTTTTTCAATTTCACCATTTGCTGCCTGAATTTACGGCCTTGGAAAACGTATGTATTCCAGCTTTTATTCAGGGAAAAGGGAGATCCGAGGCGGAAGCTAAAGCAAGAGAATTGCTGGAATTATTGGGGGTTTCTCATCGTATTGACCACAAGCCCGCTGAAATGTCTGGCGGCGAACAACAACGCGTTTCTGTGGCCCGCGCTTTGATCAATGATCCTTCCATTATTTTGGCCGATGAACCTTCGGGTAATCTTGACTCAGAGAACGCGGCAGCTTTACATCAATTGTTTTTTGATCTTAGACATAAATTTCAACAGACATTTATTATCGTTACTCATAATGAGGAGCTTGCCCGAATTTCGGATCGAACGATTCATATGCGCGATGGGTTAGTCGTGTAACAGTAATCGGGATTATAATTATATTTTTAATGAAGAAAATACTCATAACTTTCGGGACCAGACCTTTGGCGATGCGTATCGCTAAAAGACTTGGGACTGATTTCGAAATATTATATGCAAGTTCAGAAGATATTCCCGAATTGCTTTTAGCCTCAGGGAAATATGCTAAAATTCCAAAAGGTCTTCTTCCTACTTTTGCGCATGAGATACTCAAATTAAGTTTAGACCAAGAGGTTGATTATGTGTTGCCTCTGGGTGGTTTTGAGCTGGAGCCATTGTCCACTGCCAAGGTTTTATTTGAGGAATATCAGATCTCCGTTCTTGTCCCCGATAAACAGCAGCTTGAAACTATTCCTGTTATGGAAAATCCACCTGCTGAATTGCCTTATAAACTCCTTTCGAAGGGGAACAATTTATTGGATTCGACGAGATTTGACAGGCCATTGGATGGATTGTTTGTCACTTCGGATTCAGGCGAGGACTTAGCGCTAATCTGTGTGTCCAAATAGAATCTTATTGTTGTGGCCAGTGTCATTAAGGTTTTAACGATGTCGACACAACCCTTAATTTTAAGCTTTTACTTATCATGATGTTTCCAGAAGATAAAAAGGTATATGTTTTTGAATTGGATGATGTTGTTTTTCCTAAAAAGGATTACTTACTTCAAGTATATTATCTTTTTGCTAGTTTTATAGAATTTACAGAGACTGTTCCTGCGCAAGCAGATTTGGTTCAATTTATGAAAAATCACCTTGAGCATCAAGGTGAGTATTTATTGTTCGAACATGCGCAGCAAACTTTTGGATTTGATCCAAAATATAAAGAGAATTTTGAGCGGCTTCATGTCAATGCAATTTTGCCGCTACGGTTACATTTGTTTGATCATATTAATACGCTGTTTAAGCAATTAAAAGCGGCAGATAAACATGTATGTATTTTGACGAAAGGAAATCCGCTAGAACAACTCAATAAAGTTAAATTTGTGGATTGGGGTGAATATGGGGATGATATAAAGGTTTATTTTAAAGATGAACTTGTTTTTAGGGAAATTGATCCATTGGAGTTCCTCGCCAAGGAGTTTACCGTTGAAACGGCTGCAATTCAATTTGTAGACTAAGTTTACAGTCAGTATCTTTGTTGAATCTACCAACAATAATTGCCATTAAAGTCGTTGTCGATATTGTTGAGAAAAAATTATGATTAGGGATATAAAAGCCCTATTTTTATATAAAGCCCTTGGATTTATGAATAAAGTGAACAAGCCTGCCACGATTAAAGAAATTGCCAAGAAGCTCAAAATCAGTCCTTCGACAGTTTCTAGAGCATTGAATGATCACCCAAGTATTGGACTGGTAACAACAATGCGGGTTAAAAAAATGGCCGAAGAATTGAATTATGAACCCAATCAGACGGCTATATTCTTCAAGCAGCGTAAAACTTTTACGATTGCTGTAATCTTACCGAGTTTGTCTGAACCGTTTTTTTCTTTCGCCATTAGTGAAATTGAAAATGTTGCATCAGAACACCGATATACAGTTCTGATGGGGCAATCCTTGGATGATCCTGATCGGGAAGAGCAAATTTTAAAAACATTTAAAAACCATCGTGTTGACGGGATTTTAATGTCTATAGGTAAAAAGACGACCAATTTGGAATTTATTGAGAAATTGGAATCGTCCGGTATCCCGATTGTTTTCTTTGACTGTGTGCCTAGTTTACCCAATATCAATAAAGTACAAAGTGATCTTTCTACGGGTATGAACGAAGCTGTGGACGCCTTCGTAGCCCGTGGACACAAAGTTATCGCGCTTGTAAATGGGCCGAAAACACTGCCCGCTAGTGAAGACAGAAAAGTAGCTTACCTATCGGCAATGAAAAGGAATGGGATGGATATTCTGGAGAATAATATCATCGAAACGGATTTGAGTACGGAAGGAAACGAGAAAGCGATGGATCATATATTCGCGATGTCTGAGCGGCCTTCAGCCATTATATCTTTTAATGACTTTGTTACACTTGATTTGATGAAAGCAGCCAGACAAAAGGGGCTTGTCTTAAATCAAGATATTTTCTTTATTAGTTATGCCAACTATCCGTTATGGCAATATATGGAAAATCCGCCAATGGGACGCATAGAGCAATTTCCAGGCATGCAAGCGCGTAAAGCCGCTGAAATCTTATTTGAACGCATTGACAATACCGAAATTGTCGATCAACAGATCGTCTTTAAGTCACGATTGGTTATGTAATCGCTATTATCCATTCGGCAATAAAACTAAAAAGGGGAAAATCATTAGATTTTCCCCTTTTTAGTTTTATTTTTTTTAATACTACAAGTGGATCACTTCACCGTAAGCATCAGCACAAGCTTCCATAATCGCTTCACTCATTGTTGGGTGAGGATGGATCGTTTTAATCATTTCATGACCTGTTGTTTCCAATTTGCGGGCAACAACAACTTCTGCAATCATCTCGGTCACATTGGCTCCGATAAGGTGTGCGCCTAGAAACTCACCATATTTAGCGTCAAAGATAACTTTAACAAAGCCATCTTTCGCACCAGCAGCTGAAGCTTTTCCTGAAGCTGAGAATGGGAATTTACCAACTTTAATTTCATAGCCGGCTTCTTTTGCCGCTTTTTCGGTATAACCTACAGAAGCAATTTCTGGGGAGCAATAGGTACAGCCTGGGATATTATTGTAGTCAATAGGTTCAACATGTAGCCCTTTGATTTTTTCAACACATGTGATCCCTTCTGCTGAGGCAACGTGAGCCAGGGCTTGGCCTTTAACGATGTCACCGATAGCATATACACCTTCGATGTTTGTTTTGTAGAAATCATCTACAACAACACGGCCGCGATCAGTTTTTACACCAACCTCTTCCAAGCCGATATTTTCGATATTTGGAGCGATACCAACAGCCGATAAGACAATCTCTGCTTCGATAACTTCAATACCTTTTTCTGTTTTGATTGAAACTTTGCTCAACTCACCTGTTGTGTCAACGGATTGAACTTCAGATTTCGTTAAGATGGTGATACCTTGTTTCTTTAAGCTTTTCTCTAATTGTTTTGAAATTTCTTCATCTTCAACAGGAACGATTCTATCCATAAACTCTACGATCGTTACCTTTGTTCCGATTGCATTATAGAAATAAGCGAATTCAACACCGATTGCACCGGAGCCAACAACAACTAAAGACTTTGGTTGCTTAGGAAGTGTCATTGCCTGACGGTAACCGATGATTTTTTTACCATCTTGCGGTAAATTAGGCAATTCACGTGAACGTGCACCAGTCGCTAGGATGGTATGTTTTGCCGAATATTCTTTAGTAGAACCGTCTGCTCCTTTCACATCGATTTTACCACCTTTTTTAATTTTTGCAGTTCCATTGATGACGTCGATTTTATTCTTTTTCATCAAGAACTGAATACCTTTACTCATTCCTTCAGCAACCCCGCGACTTCTTTTGACAATGGCGTCAAAATCAGCCTCACCACCTTGAACATTGATGCCGTAATCAGCGGCATGGTTTAAATATTCAAATACCTGAGCACTTTTCAATAATGCTTTTGTAGGGATACAGCCCCAGTTTAGACAGATTCCGCCTAATGATTCGCGTTCAATAATCGCTGTTTTGAACCCTAACTGAGCGGCTCTAATGGCAGCAACATACCCGCCTGGACCACTACCGATTACAATGATGTCGTAATTCATATAAATAAATATTCTGTAGTTGAGTGTTATAGCTTCAAATGACAAAATATGTGAAGCATATATTCATTCAAAAGTACGCATTTTTTCTGATGAATATGAACTATTTATTGTAAAATTGGCGGTTTCTGATAAAACACTGTCGCTGTTTCTGGCTGAATGTCACATCCTGGTCAAAGGGGGAAAAATAATAGTTAAAGCGTTTTTAGTGTCTTATTTTTGAAGTTCACAATACACAGTTTATCATTATGTTAAGAATATTCAGACAGATCGCCTTGTGGGAAGCTATCTCCACCATTTGCTTGTTTTTTATTGCTATGCCCTTGAAGTATTTTGCGGGAATCCCCGAAGCTGTCAAAATAGCCGGTTCCATTCATGGCTTCTTTGTTGTTATTTTTGTGGTTATGCTGATTATGTCAACAGTAGAATACAAGTGGCCTATATTAAAAGCGGTAAAATATTTCTTAGCATCCTTGATCCCTATTTTTGGCTTTTGGGTGGAATTGGACCTTAAAAAAGAAATCGAAGGAAAAAGACAGAAGTCATAGTGTTTGTATAAAAATTCAAATGCATGATTTTTATAAAGGTTCAGGAAGAGGTAAGAGAAGGAATTGGATTGCGAATAGACCAGAGGAATCACCTGTATTCAATGGACGAATACTTGTGTCCCTTTCCTTTGCGGGAGATATCAATTAATAAGAACAGGAGAGAGATGTTTAATCCTCTCTACCTGTCTTCTCAATACCCATATACGCATAGGTAATGCTATCCCTTCCGTGGGGAGCAGGATTACCTTCTTCATCCAGGTTTACAAAGACCAATTTATCGATTGATAGAATTGTTTTTCTGGATATTTTATTGCGGACCTCGCAGCGCATCGTTAACGATGTTGTTCCAAAATTGATCGCTTCAATACCCAGTTCAAGTATATCGCCTTGTTTGGCTGAGCTTACAAAGTTAATTTCTGAAATAAATTTCGTAACCACTTTGGGGTTTCCTAATTGAACGATAGCATAAATGACCGCCTCTTCATCAATCCATCGCAGGAGTGTTCCGCCAAATAATGTTCCATTGGGATTTAGGTCTTCGGGTTTGACCCACTTTCTTGTGTAAAAATTCATCGTGTTTAGGTAGTTAAGACAAAGGGGAAAAGTTTCCTTTTCCCCTTACGTTTCGATATTTATCGCCTAAGCGTGTATTGCTCTATTTGCTGTAGCTGCTAGCGCCGCCTCTTTGATTGCTTCCGTGTAAGTTGGGTGTGCGTGGCAAATACGTGCGATATCTTCTGCAGATGCACGGTATTCCATAGCTACGGTTGCCTCACCAATCATATCTGCTGCACGAGGACCGATCATATGTACACCTAATACTTCGTCAGTTGTCGCGTCTGCCAGTACTTTTACAAAACCGTCGGTGTCACCCGATGCTTTTGCACGACCAGAAGCTTTGAAAGAGAATGATCCAGCTTTGTATTTTACACCAGCCTCTTTAAGTTGTTCTTCCGTCTTGCCAACAGAAGCAACTTCAGGCCAAGTATAAACAACACCTGGAATCAAATTATAATCAATATGTGGTTTTTGACCTGCGATATATTCTGCAACATATACACCTTCGTCCTCAGCTTTGTGTGCCAACATTGCTCCAGTGATCACATCACCAATTGCAAATACACCTTGCACTGCTGTTTCCAGATGGGCATTAACGGGGATTTTCTTACCTCTTTCTTCTACTGTGATGCCGATATTTTCTAATCCTAAACCTTCAGAATACGCGGTACGACCAACGGCTACGATACAGTAGTCGCCTTCTAAAGTTACTTCTTGTCCTTTTGGATCTTCAGCAGTTACTTTTACAACTTTACCTTTCGCGGAAGCTCCAGTCACTTTATGACCTAAATAGAACTCCATGCCCAATGATTTTTTCAAAACACGTTGTAGTTCTTTTCCTAAGCCACCATCCATTGTACCGATGATAGATTTTGCAAATTCAACAACAGATACTTTTGAACCCAAACGCGCATAAACTGAACCGAGTTCCAAACCGATAACACCACCACCAATGACAATAAGGTGTTTTGGTATTTCTTTTAGGTTAAGTGCTTCGGTTGAGGTAATGATTCTTTTTTTATCAACAGGTAAGAAAGGCAATGAAGTCGGTTTCGATCCCGTTGCGATAATTACATTTTTAGCAGTGATCTGCTCTGTAGAACCATCTGCTTTCGTTATTTTGATGGTGTTTTTGTCCACAAATGAACCGACACCCTGAAAACTGTCAATTTTATTCTTCTTAAATAAGAAGGTGATACCGGCAGTATTTTGGGCAATGACATCGTCTTTACGAGCAATCATCTTTGCCATGTCTACTTTCAGATCTTTCAAACTGATGCCAAATGCATCAAAATTGTGCGCAGCATTGTGGTAATGCTCCGAAGAATCTAAAAGCGCTTTTGAAGGAATACATCCAACGTTAAGACAAGTACCACCAAATGTGCTATATTTTTCAATAACAGCTGTTTTTAATCCTAATTGGGCACAACGGATAGCTCCTACATATCCGCCTGGACCACTTCCGATTACAATTACGTCGTATTGCATTGATTACGTTTTATTTTTTTGTAGCACAAATTTAATGATTATTAATGGGATAGGAAATCAAAACTTACGATTTGTGATCAAAGACCCTTACTTTACATTTTTTTGATAAAAGAATGGAAAGTATGCACCTTGGGGAGGAACGGGGCGGTGCTTATAAAGGGGATAAATCTAAAAAAGGATATTCAAAATATGAATATCCTTTTTTTACTTATTTGTTATTCTGCAACAATTTTTCCTTGCATGACACCATAGTGACCAGGGAAGCTACAAATAAACGTATAAACTCCTTTTTCAAGTGTAAATGTGATTTTATCAGTTTCTCCAGGTCCCAATAATTTGGTGTGGGAAACAATTGAAGATAAAGCTGATTTTGGAATATATTCGTCTGCAGCAGCTGCAGCAGCCTCAGCACCGAAAGTTGGAAGATCAACACCTGGTTTTAGGATAACGACGTTATGTCCCATGGACTCTTTCGGCATAGTACCTGCATTTTTGAAAGATAATTCTACTGGTTCACCCGCTTTTACACGGAAAAGATCCTTATTATATTTCATTTGATCGTTACCTTCTAAAGATAAGCTGTTGGAAATAGCTACGTTTTCAATACCAGGCACTGTTTCTGTTGCTTGGCTTTCGGTTGAAGTTGTCGCTTCTGTACCAGTTGATTTTTCAGACTTGTCACTGTTTCCACCACAAGATGCAATTGATAAAGCAACTGCAACTGCTGGTATCATAAAAAGTTTTTTCATTTGAATGATTGTTTGTTTATCTTTTATTTATTGTAGGCATTTCCGCAGCCTTTAGCGGTTTAGTGATGAAGTTATGACGAACTTGATTCCTTTCTGGATGTGCGTTCTTGAGAAATAACATCAAAACATATTGTTTATGTTCTAAAATTAATGATTTCATTGATAAATTGAAACTATCATTTCAATTTTGACAATAAAGTATCAATTGTTTTATATAATTTGATAGGATCGAATGGCTTTCCGACAACTTCATTGGCTCCAGCATCGAGCGCTTCCTGTTGTTCGGCTTGAAGCACAGAGGCTGAAATGGAAATAATCGGCATGTTTGCGATTATCGGATTCGTGTTTCGACGTATTTCCTTGATCGCTTCAAAACCACTCATGAGTGGCATATGGGCGTCCATAAACACCAGATCAATTTTTTTCTTATTGATTTCTTCTAATGCAATGAGGCCATTGGTCGCCAAAGTGACCTCGCAATTCCAGCTCTTCAGGATATTTGCCAGCATAAAACTGTTTAATTCATTGTCTTCAGCAATGAGAATCATCGGAAAGTTGAACTTGGGTAATTCCGTATAGAGTACCTGCGTTTCTTTCTCTACCGGTTTGTCTTTGATTTTGTCAAAGGTACATTCAAAAGAAAATATACTTCCTTTACCGTATTCACTTGAAGCAAAAACCCGACCGTTGAGCAGCGCAGCAATACGTTTTACAATCGCAAGACCTAGTCCTGTACCGCCAAACTTTTTGGTGATACTATCCTCTCCCTGTTCAAACGCAATAAATATTTTCTCCAGGGCGTCTTCTACAATGCCGATCCCTGTGTCTATTACCTGAAACCCTAAACAAATGCTATGGTTATCTTCTGCTAGGAGTTGAATCTTTAATACAACAGAACCTTCCGAGGTGAATTTAAAACTATTGGAGATAAAGTTGGTCAGTATTTGTTTTAATCGAAGTGGATCGGTTAGAAAATAACTTGTGATCCGATCGTCCACATCAATTGAAAAATCCAGGCCTTTGTAGACCGCTTTATCAATGAAGAGATTGTTTAGATCATCCGTAATATCATGTACAGAGGTAGATTCCATATTAAGTTTCATCATACCCGAGTCAACTTTCGATAGGTCGAGTATGTCGTTGATAATAGTCAACAGATTTTGAGAGGCAGAATCCAATTTATTGATCCAATTTTCTTGCTCTAGCGTGAGCTGCGAGTTTTTTAGCATCTGTGTAATGCCCATAATACCGTTAATCGGGGTACGGATCTCATGGCTCATATTGGCCAAAAAGGTTTCCTTGGATTTTCGAGCAAGATCGGCCTCTTCTTTAGCTTTGAGAATCGCCTGTTTTGATTCTTCTAAGGCTATGTTTTTCTCTTTAATTTCTTGCTGTATCAGTAATTGCTGGACAAAAGATTTTACTTTCGCGATCGTTGCTTCCGGGTTAAGCGGTTTATATAAATAATCCACAGCTCCACTATTTAGTCCCTGAATAAGGTATTTGTCTTCTTTTGAGATTGCTGTTACCATAATAGGGATAATATGGTTTGTTTTCGGATTCTTCTTTAGGAAGGAAACAAATTCAAAACCATTGATCTCGGGCATCTGTACGTCAACAAGTGCTAAATCAATATCCTCTTTCCAACAGATTTTTAAAGCTTCGTTGGGATCTGTGCTCGTCACTATATTTATATTTTCGATATCCTCCAGTAATGCTGTTAGACTGATAATATTTTCAATTTTATCATCGACAATCAATATATTTACCTTCTTCATTTTAGCAAATCTAAATACAATTTTAAGTCAACTGTTTGACGTAGTCCTTTATTTCTTGAATGCTCAAAATGCGTTCCTGCGCATCGAGTTGAATAGCTGCTTCGGGCATGATGGGAACTTCAGCAGTCACAGGGTCTTGTACAAATGTCTTCCCGCCGTATCGTTTTATCATTAATAATCCTTGTGCACCATCCTGATTCGCCCCAGAGAATAAAATAGCTGTACAATTTTCTTTATATATTTCGGCTACGGATTCAAAAGTCACATCAATTGATGGTCTGGAATATTGAACAGGTTCTGAGATATCCAAAGAAAAGCTATAGTCTGGTTCAACTAAAAGATGATAGCCTGCAGGGGCAAAATAGATCGTTCCATTTTCTATCGCTTCCTTATCATCTGCAGTTTTTATTTTTTGAACAAGTGCTTTAGATAGCGTGTCCTCAATACTAGAAGCATACTTAGGGTTTCTGTGTACGATGACAATAACGGGTATGCGAATTGGCCGTTCCAATGACTTTAAAATATTTAGAATCACACTAAACCCACCTGCAGACCCCGCTAATAAAAGAATTTTTCTTTCCATTACCTACTACCCAATTTTTTGGTAAATATTCTGTTTTTTGTTTACGATCTTAAATTTAGCAGCATCTTTATAGTTGATTAAAGATTCTTTTGCTCCCAAACATAAGAAGCCCAGATGGCAAAGTGAATGATAGAATAAATCCAGGACTTTATTTTGCAATTCAGTATCAAAATAGATCAATACATTACGGCAGGTAATCAGTTGAAATTCATTAAAAACGCCATCGGATACCAAACTATGTATGGAGAAAAGGACATTTTTTTTAAGACTATTATTAATGGTAGCGGCGTTGTACATCGCTGTATAATAATCTGACAATGAGTTTTTCGGTTCCGTCTTAATAAAATTTTCCGAGTATTCCTTAACTTTCGTAAGCGAATAAATACCGCGTTTTGCCTTTTCTAACACTTTGCCATTGATATCGGTGCCATAGATAAACGCCCGTTGGTAAAGATTTGCTTCTTCTAATAAGATGGCTAGCGAATAGACTTCTTCGCCAGTCGAACAACCTGCACTCCAGAGTTTGATATGTGGATAAGTTGCGAGATAGGGAAATACATCCGTTTTTACAGCTTTATAAAAATCGGGATCCCTAAACATTTCAGTCACATTGACTGTAATTTCCTGTAGGAAATAGGTGCTGAATCCGGGCTGATTGATCAAATTGGACTTTAGCTCCTGTAGATTGAGCTTGTTAAGTTCCATTATTCTAGTCACACGTCTTTTTAAAGAAGCTCTTGTATAGCCGGACACATCATATCCGTGGAGATTTTTGACTATATCAATAACTTCTTCTAACTCTTCAAAATTGATCATTGCTACTATTTTATCAGTTAACTCAGCCATACGCGCATTAGGGATATTAATTTGTCAACATCAACCGGTTTACTAATATAATCGTTTGCACCAACAGCAATTGTTTTTTCCCGATCACCTTTCATGGCTTTCGCTGTCACAGCAATAATTGGAAGGTTTGCAAATTTCTTGTTTGCCCTTATTTTTTCAATAGCTTCATAACCATCCATCACGGGCATCATGATATCCATTAAGACAAGGTCAATCTGTTCATTTCGTTCAAGAATATCTAATGCCTCCTGACCATTATTGGCAATTTCAATGTTCATATCATAGCTTTCAAACGCCGTGCTAAGGGCAAATATATTTCGCATATCGTCATCTGCTAGTAGTACTGTTTTGGAAGCTAAATTGTTTTCAGCAATGACAGAAGCTCCGGCGTGATTGAACATATTGTATTCGCGCTTATTGCTGCGGATTTTATTTAAGAATAAATTAACTTCATCGATCAGGCGATTATTTGATTTCGCTGACTTAAGGACCATCGCTTGGCTGTGATGCAAAATTTCGGAAGTCTGCTCTGTCGTGAGTTCCATTGCCGTATTGATGATAATAGGTAAATCCCTAAATTGATCGTTCGATTTGATTTCATTCAGGAGTTCAATGCCCGATTTGTCAGGAAGGTTTAGGTCCATAATGATGCAGTCAAACAATTTCTCTTGATCTAATAAATCGAAAGCCTGTCTCGCATTGAAGGCCTGAAATATCTGAATGTGCTGTTCTTCCAAAGATTGTTTGATAAAATCGCTTTGGATTTCCTGATCTTCCACCAGCAGAATTTTTTTCAGTGGATGACTAGTCGATGCTTTTATTTTTAAGAATGTTTCAGCCAAAGATTCTTCTGACACAGGTTTAGCCATAAACCCGATGGCCCCGGCAGAAATAGGTTCGTCATGTAAAAATGTTCCTGCCGACATCATGTGCACAGGAATCTCCTTGGTGCTGTCGATTTTTTTGAGGTTACGAAGAACTTCCCAGCCGTCCATTTTAGGCAACATAATATCTAGGATAATCGCGGCAGGGCGTAAATTCTGTGCTTTTTGTAGCCCATCTTGCCCATCATAGCTGATGTATACATCGTAGCCGTTTTGTTCGGCGTAGTCTTTTAGAATATCTGCAAAAATGAAATCGTCTTCAATAATCAGCAGTTTATTGTGTTTTCCATCGTTGTCGATTGACTTTGTTTTTTCGACTATAGGATTTTCCTTCGGAATTTGTGTTGGCGGATTACTTTCTTTTTCGATAGATGGTACTTTCGGAACCTGAATTTCTTGTTCTAGCGGGATACTGAAGGTGAAAATACTACCTTCACCAACCTTACTGGATAAGATTATTTTCCCTTTTAATAAGCTAGCAATTTCGCGGCATATCGATAAGCCTAAACCTGTGCCACCATATTTACGGCTCGTTGAGCCATCTTCCTGTTTAAAAGCATCAAAGATAAGCTCTTGTTTTTCAGGGGCGATCCCGATCCCGTTATCTTTGACCGTAAAAAGAAGATTTTCTGCTTCAGCTATTATTCCTAAAGAAACTTCGCCTTTTTCACTTGTAAACTTGAACGCATTCGATAATAAATTCTTGAGGACTTGTTGTATACGATGTTCATCACCAATGA
The DNA here is from genome assembly GCF_002295765.1 of Sphingobacterium sp. UBA865. Taxonomy (NCBI): domain Bacteria; kingdom Pseudomonadati; phylum Bacteroidota; class Sphingobacteriia; order Sphingobacteriales; family Sphingobacteriaceae; genus Sphingobacterium; species Sphingobacterium sp. UBA865. The sequence continues at coordinate 114,704 of NZ_DBGB01000019.1, forward strand.
ATTCCTGCGGTGCATTTACATTGACATCGAGTAAGAAGTGAATATCTTTCGACGCTGCGGTATCGCTGAAAAAATCTTTAATATAATTGACAAGGTCGTACGTGTTGATACGTTCTTTTTGGACTTCAACCTTCCCCGATTCAATTTTTGCCAGATCCAACAATTCGTTAATTAAATGTAGGAGATCTGAGCCGGCACTATGAATAATAGAAGCATACTTTATTTGGTCTTCACTGAGGTTTTTCTTTTTGTTATCCTGAAGTAATTTGGCAAGAATGAGAATACTATTGAGTGGTGTCCGCAATTCATGGCTCATATTGGCCATAAATTCAGATTTATATTTGCTCGACAGCTCTACTTCCTCTATTTTTTGAGCTATGGCCTGACGGGCTTTTTCCAGATCTTCATTTTGTGCAAAGAGCAATTTGGCCTTCTCGTCCAGCTCATTATTGGTTTGGATAAGCTCTTCCTGCTGTACTCTAAGCTCTTCCTCAGAAGCCTCCAACAAATGTGTCTTATGGATTAACTCCTCATTGGTTGTTCTCAATTCCTCCTGTTGAGTCTCTAATTCCTCTGTTTGTTGTTGAAGTTCCTCATAAAGATCAGCAAGCTTTCCATGCGTTTGGGCTACTTTTATGACAACGGCAATGTTATCTTTTGCTTTATCCAAGAAGTTAAATCGCAGTTGCTCGTCCTTCGCATTAATAATTGGGCAACAAATTTCCATGATACCGACACACTGGTTTTCATAAGAGAAGGGTACAATATAAATCTCAGTTTCTAAGCGGTCGGATAATGAGGTTTCTAAGATAAGATGCTTGTGGTCGACGTCCTTTATTTTAACGACTTCATGATTGTTTGCGACTTCGCCCAAAATACCATCGTTTTCCTTAAACGTTCGTTTGATAAACTGTGTGGAGGAAATGCCAATTTTGTGGCAAAGCTGATACTCCTGATAGTTGTCATCGAAAATATAAATAGTCCCACCTAATGCTTTTGTCGTGGAAGCAATAGCATGTAGGCTTATTTCGGCAATTTTCTTGTCTGTATAGTCACCGCGTAATTGTTCGTCGATGCCATTTATAGCATTCAAAATCCAGTTATCACTGTTGGTCTGGTCTTGCAATAGTTGGAGGCGGTTATTGGATTCTTGCTGACTTTTCACTGTAGACCTCAGAAATCTAGAGATCGAGGAAATTTTGGCGAGAATATAGAAAAATCCACTTAAGCCAATAGCGATAAAAAGGTAAGTAATGTACTGGGCCAGTTGTAGTTCATTTCTAGATCTTTCTAAGAGTCTTGCCCGTTGATCCAATAAGTCTCTCGACATGAGATCGATCTGATTTAATATCGCGGCTTTTCGCTCGTGAATATTATGGGATATGGATTGTGTTTCCTTCGTGTTGTCAATATCCTGCTCAAAGTCGTAAAATGCAACAATATCCTTTCGGATGTTTTCAGTGCTGTTTGGCTGAACATGATAGAAATCATCTTTTAGACTTAAAGATCGTAACAGTTCATCCATTTTTTTTAATTCCATTTTATAAGGAATAAATAGTGAAGCGTCTTTCTTATTCACGTAATCAAGTTTGATGTCATTTACCTCGTCTACACTTGATTTGATTTCATTAATGATATTGAATCTATTTTCGGCGACACGAACAATACTTCGCTCGTTATTTAAGTTATGATGCAGCGATATGAAAAAATATAGGGCTGAAAGGAAGATAAGCGAAAAAGAAATGATCACTCCAATGGTAATTTGCTTTCTATAATTTTTTCGATCCATGTGAGAATGAGTTTATCGTTTTACTTTTCTGTAGGTATTGTGTTTCGATGGTACCTGGGGAAAAAGATATATGTAAAATAACAAAAAAACTTGCTATTCCTAAAATAATCAAAAGTCAGCATAGAAACAAACCTGTACAGCCCGTCAAGGATCCCACCAATCTATTTGCGCACAACATCGACTTTTTGTTGCATAAGCGTAACTTAGACCATTTTTTGTCTTTTCATTCTTAGTCGCAGCAAATTGGGGGCAAGTAGTGATCAGGTTTGATATTCTAACAGTATTTGTTCAGTGCTCGTTCAGTGATTGTTCAGTGATTGTTCAGTGATTGTTCAGTGCTTGTTCAGTGATTACTCAGTATGAACTGAATATTGAGTGACTGATCACTGTTTAATAATAGATGGAAAACTGTAGTAAGCTTTAAGGTGATATGAAGATCTGTCAGACCGATTGTTATTTCGATTGATAATAAGATATTATGGTAATCATCAAATATTAGAATCTATGAAATAGAAGAAGAAAAAATACTTATAAAAACAAAACCCTGATGATGGGCACCAGGGTTCGTTACTAACCAATTATAAACCTAAATTATGAAAAGACTCTTTAAGGGCTTCTAAACTAAATTAGTTGCCGTGTTGTGCCGTGAAAACTAAAAATGATTGTTTTTTTAATCTTATGCAAGCTTCAAGTCAATAACTCTTCTGATTGCTTGCTGTTAGTGTTTCATAGCGAGATAACCTTTAATTATCTTCTACAAAGGTACGGTAAATATACCGTAGCATCCAAATATTTTTAAGAATAAGTTGCTAATACAACTATGTTGTGACACACAAATGATATTTTGGCTTATCTGAATAATTATCTGACAGTGTTGTCAATTAGATCAGTATCGCTTCGCGAATTATTACTCGAAATGCCTTACTTTTACAAAAAATATATTTATGGTATTGACTGAATTTAAATCGATAAAAGCATTTGTATTGGATGTAGATGGTGTGCTGACTGATGGTACTGTGCAAGTTAATGAAGAAGGGCATCAGTTACGTACATTTCATATAAAAGATGGCTATGCCATGCAGTTGGCGATCAAGAAAGGTTATCCGATTTTTATTATCACAGGTGGAGGTTCGAAGGGCGTCGAGCAGCGGATGAAAGGTTTGGGGATCAAAGAAGTCTATTCAAAAGTTACGGACAAGCTTTCTAAAATGAAAGAACTTGCTTGTGATTACAAGCTTGAATTAAATCAATTGATGTACATCGGCGACGATATCCCTGATCTTAGCTGCATGAAGTCCGTTGGGATAGCTGTTTCTCCGGCAGATGCAGTAGAAGAGATCAAGAAAATTTCACATTATGTGTCTGGTTTTTGTGGCGGAAAGGGAGTTGTACGTGAATTGATCGAAAAGGTAATGAAAGTACAAGGCAACTGGTATGAGGATGAAACGGTAAAAAGCATATAGGGATGTTGAAAAATCTAAAAAATAGAACAATTATATTAGGGTCTCAGTCTCCACGGAGAAAGCAGCTGTTAGCAGGGCTTGGACTGACATTTGAAGTCGACGTACGGGAAACGGCAGAATATGTGGATCCGAATTTGTCTGCAGCTGAGGTCGTTCGTCAAATTGCTATTTGTAAAGCGGAAGCATTTGCGGATAAAAAAGATTGTTTGGTTATCTGTGCCGATACTATTGTGGTATCGGATAAGGGCGAAATCTTAGGTAAGCCCAAAGATGAACAGGAAGCCAGAGAAACGCTAACAAACTTGTCTGGTCAGAAACATGTGGTGCTTACTGCTGTAGCGATCTCATGGGAGGGTAAGATGAGCACTTTTGTCGAGACTACAACTGTTTATTTTTACGAACTAGAGCTGGATGAAATCGATCATTATGTTACTCAATTTTCGCCACTAGATAAAGCAGGTTCTTATGGAATACAGGAATGGATCGGCTTAATCGCCATAAAAAAGATAGAAGGGGAATACAATAATGTGGTCGGATTACCCACGGCAAAGCTTTATCAAGAATTGAAAAAGTTAATATAAAAAAAGCGGCTTTTGCCGCTTTTTTATTACTCTTTGATTTTTTTTAGCTTACCTGTTATTTGATGAAATAACGAACGCCGGTGTAGAACATGCGTCCTGTTAAAGGACCCCAAAGCATTGACGTATCAAAATAGTTTCCAAAGGGTTGATCCGCGGCAAGGATTGGCATATTTTGGAAATAATTAGACAGATTTTCTCCGCCCACATACACGGTGAAGTTTTTCTCTTTCCCAAAAGTTTTGCTAATCTGCGCATTCATTGTCGCATAAGCCTTTGATGCTGTAGGCATTTGATATTCAACGGGGTTCTCTGCTGTTGATGGAATGCGTTTTTGTCCAACGACATTCAATGTATAATCTACACTCCAGCCAGAATGGTGATTATATGCCAGGTTGACAAAACCACGGTGTTTGGCCAATAGCGGTTTGGTCTTTCTGCCACTTTCAAAATCAGTTTGAACATCAAGTAAGCGATAGGCCAACCTCGTTTCAAAATGTGGTGCTGGCATCAAGCGAAATTCTGTTTGCAAACTATTGGAGAAAGATTTTCCATTCAAATTATAAAAATTGATCTCTCGGGGATTTTCGTAATCGACCACGACCTGATTAGAGAAGCTGTTATGGAAAAATTCAACTGATGCCGAAGCCTCACGTCCGAAGATCCGCATACTTTGGTCTATCGCTATTCCGCTATTCCAGGAGACTTCAGGTTGTAGGCCATAAGCCTTATCGTATATATTAGGCGATTGGATAACCAATTTTCTGCTACTAGCCAATACTGCCGTGTTCTCCGCAAATATATTTGCAGTACGTTGACCTCTTCCTGAGCTAGCTCGAACTGTTGTTCCCGAAAGCGGGGCATAACGTAAATGGATGCGTGGTGTTGTAAACCATCCATACAGGGAGTTGTAGTCTTGGCGAAGACCAATAATGGCATCAAATTTTTCTGATGGACTATAGGTATATTCTGCAAATGCTCCCGAAACCACTTCTTTCCTTTTGAAGTTTTGATCTTTTAAATACCACTCATTGTAATTGTCATAATTAATGGAGGCACCAACGCGATACTTGTGGGCGACTGTCCCGATAATATCTTGAAATAAGAGATTAGCATATCCATTTTGTTGCTCCGAATCGTAGTTATTGAGCCCAAAATAGCTTTTTTGATTGTAGTTTGATCCTGTAAGCTGGAGACCTATGCTGCGGTGCTTATTTTCGGGGAACACATAACCAATTTTAGCAAAACCTTCTACGCGTTCGATATCAAATCCCAAACCATAGCGATTTGTCGTACCTTTATCTGTCTTTTTGTTAAAATCAATCTGTCCGCCTGTACGGTCGTCATTGAGATATTTAACCCCAAATTGTACCATAAGCCCTTTTCCATTTTCATAAAACCAGCGGTTGACACCAGAGAATAGATTGCCAACGGGTATATCTCTAAAACCGTTGTGACTAAAGTTCATGGATTTATTGTACATGAAATTGTCATGCAGGAGCACTGCAGTGGACCAATGCTGACCAATTTTTTGTGAAAGATTTAAGTTGACATCTGTACGTCCCATGTTGTTTGCATAGGCATTAAAAAACAATTTTTCTGAATTTTGAGGTTTCTTCAATTCGACATTGATCTGTCCGGCCATGTTTTCGAAACCGTTGGCTACGGAACCGATACCTTTCGCAATTTGAATTGATTCAATCCATGTCCCTGCAATAGAATTTAAACCTAAAGGAGAAGCGAGCCCACGTGGCCCAGGTAAATTTTCAACGGTTAATTGGGTATAAATACCGCTAAGGCCTAGCATTTGAATCTGTTTACTGCCTGTTACTGCATCAGCACTGACGACATCGACGGAGGCGTTGGTTTCAAAGCTTTCGCTTAAATCACAGCAAGCGGCTTTGAATAACTCTTTTCCGGTAAGAACTTCTAGTCGTGCAGGTGTCATACGGTCAATATAATTTGAGCGTCGTGTTCCTTTAACCTCGACTTCCATCAACACATTGCCCTTCGCTGTAATCATAATGACTTCATGAAGATCTTTGATGGTGATGGTGTCAGATTTCATCCCAACATAACTTACAACCAATTTGTTGAACCCTTCTTTGTGGTCCAATTTAAAAACACCATTTTCGTTTGTCCTTGTGTTTTTGGTTGGGAGGTTGGCCCAGTGTAAATTGGCGCCAATGATGGGTTTAAGATCCCCCTTTTCATTTTCTTCAACAACAACACCGGTAACGGTATGTGGATGATCATGGTTATCGGTTGTCACCGCTTTCTTTTCGGGTACTTTGCCATTTTCCAGTCGCGGATACATACAGCATTCATGGAGTTTAGCATAGGCTTCATCAGTGGCCACCAGGTTGTCAACATCATGACCAACCTGAGCAATATTTTTCTTGATTGCCTCCAACTGAACTTTTTGGGGGTTATATTTGATTTGCAATAGGTTGTCTCCTGCATTCCAAATGGCCGTTTCTACGCCATGCATTTTTGCGGCCGTTTCAATACGTTTTTTACACATAGCGCAATTTCCAGCCACTGTAAGTGTGCGGGTACTGTCGGTCTGTGCCTGTACAAATGCCAGAAAAAATAAGGATAGGATGGTCGTTGTATATATTTTTTTGAAAATTTGATTCATCATTTTAATTAAGAGTATTCGCTTCAACTAGCATTTAATTTTACCTTCATGATATCGCGCAACCACATGCAAGGGGTACGGATTTATTTTTTTCAGTTCTACAATTTTTTTGCTGAATGATTTAAAATCCACTTTTTTGTTCCGTGATAAGCTACGAAAAGATGAATGTTGGGAATAACAGTCTGCTATTCTCGCGAGATATAAAAACTATAGTGGACTTCGATCAATTCAAGAAAATGAACTGCGTTCAGTGAAAAGAGGTGATATTAAATTCTAAAATTTTGATTGAGAATAAAAACAGGAGAGCTCTGTCTATTGTAACTCGCAAAATCGGCATACTTTAGTTTAGAAAAATCGTCTTCCTCCCCAGCGAAATGATAATAATTAAGTATCCAATGAAGCGTAATTATCGCAGGAGAAAAATGGTTGAAATCAAGATTTTGTGTTACTCTGCTGAATTTATCGACCTTTTGTGCTTCGATCTTAACATCTTTACAGCTTCCTGTTTCATGACAGTGTTTCTGCTGTTTTTTTGCAGACTTGGCACACAGAGGGCAGGCCATATTATGGCTTTCCGATAACGATACACTTTGTGTTTCCCCTTGGCAAAAATGAAGATGCACTGAGGCACCACTTGCTGCGAGCAAATAGAAAAATAGGCCGATTAATAGTGCAATTTTCTTCATCGAAGCAAAAATAAAGAAAATATGTAATTTTTTTTTGTAATATTTTGGATAAATGTTATAACTTGTAGTAACAAATGAAAAACTAAAATTTACCAAAGTTATGAATTTATTATTTATCAATCCGGTCAGCTCGTATTTGCTAGCTATCTTTTTGATTGTTGGGGCAATTCTATTGTACAAGGGATTTTACCATCTGGCTCGTCGTATACAGGAATAGTACAGTATGTTCGGTGTTTTTTAGGAGCACTTTACAGGGAAACAGCCTATGTAGTTTAGTCCCTTAAATTTGACTACTCAAGGAAGATTTTATAAGAATGGGAACATTTTCTAGATGCTCCCATTCGTGTTGTTTATCGGCTTAATAAAGGGTCACTTTTTCCCGCATTTCCAATCTCTACACGACCTGCATATCGTTCTTCGAAGTTTAGAAAACAATTGCAAGTAAGGCTGAAGTCGTACCAAAAGTTTTGTTTAGCCAATTCAAAATGTATCGTGATGGATTGTCCACCTTTAAGTTGCAAACTTCTTTTTTCCTTTCCATAGCTGAGATCCTCAAAAATAAGTTGCTCGGTTGTTTTTCCATTGTTTGTACAGGAGAAAGACAAACGGCCAGTAAATGCTGCTTCATTTTTACTTTTTTCATACGTACAGCGGATCTTTACATGTGGATTATCCGCGTCGCCTTTAAATTCCCGATAAAATCCGTTTGGACCATGGATTTCGAGGTGGTACATTCTTTTGTCGAAGGCATCTAGCGGCCAATGGTCTGTTACATGATCTCCTGGAGCAACCGCATAATTTCTGGAGGTTCCAACTTCTCCTTTGTAGCTAGCAGCATGGTAAACTGTAAATGGTGCGCCTGCGGCCTGTTTGCCAAAAATTTTATCTGAAGCCTCAAATGTGACCAGGTAATCCCCTTTGGATTGGTATTCGCCATGCACATAAAGTTCATAAGGAAGGATACATGAATCCCGAAGCCCTTTTTCTTGTTTTGGGAAATAGGGTGAACTGCCGGGGTCTTGCTCTATTTGTTTGATCTCCATTGCGCTAAGCGCTTTGAACCCCATGGGAAGACCTTTGAACTTGGCTTGGTGAATCTCTTGGATAAAAGGTTCCCGCTCCAGCACAATAGGTTTGTTCATGGTTTCGCCATGATAGGGTCTAAATGCCGAAGTTAAGTCTCCACATACAGTACGCCGCCAAGTGCTGATGTTGGTTTCTTTTATATTTTTATTGATTTTGTGATTAATAAACTTCTCCAGGAATTGTAAACTGGAGGTATGGTCAAACACTTGTGAATTGACCCAACCGCCTCTGGTCCACGGAGAAGCAATAATCATTGGTACACGATAGCCAAGACCGATATTGCTTTCTCTTCCGCTTTCAGGATAATATTGCTCATCGCGGCGTACAAATTCCAATGCAGGATTTATTCCCTCGGATACTTTTCCACTTTCTGTATCATCAGGGTTTGGTGCTGTAAAGGGTGCAAAGTGATCGAAATACCCATCATTCTCATCATAAGTAAGTATAAAAATTGTCTTTTTCCAAACTTCTGGATTTTGGGTGAGAATGTCCATAATTTCGCTGACATACCATGCGCCGAACCAAGGAGAATCGGGGTGGTCAGAAAAAAGCTGGGGCGGAGCTAACCAAGATACGGTTGGAAGTTTACCCTCCTCAACATCTTTTCGGAATTGATACAGGACATCTCCTTTAGGGATCTGTAACTCGCGCTGTTGCCCCCCTTCTTGATAATGCATTGTTTCCAATTCCATATAATCTTGCTGCGCACTGTTGTTAACAAAGGCACGGCGATGAATATCTTTTGTCCGCTCGTCGAGCTTTTCAAAGTTATCGGCTGTATATCGCTGTAATTCTTCTTGAATATGCTTGAGATTTTTCTTTAAATCTTCAAGTGCTTCGGCAGCTGGTGTTTCGCTAATTTTGCGCTCGAGATCTTCTTTTTTTAGAGTCAGGAGCTGGCGATAGCGGGGATGATATTTGACCTGATATTGGGGGAAGTACTCCATCGGATTACAACCAAAATTGGCGAGCCAGCTGTTTGCCTCTCCACTATAACCAGCACTGCTTGAAGAAATTTCATTTTGATAGATTTTCCAGTCTACGCCTAATTCCGAAAGGCGTTCAGGAAAAGTGGTCCATGTTGCTTTCCCGCTAAACTCGGAGTCTCCATTCCAAACTAAGGCTTTTCCTGTCAGATTTTCCCGGATATTGGCCGTCCAGAAATAAAGCCGGTTTGGATTCGTGCCGGTGATGCTCGAACAAAAGTGTTGGTCACAGATTGTGAAAGAGTCTGCCAGAGAGTAGTAAAAAGGAATGTCTTCACGGGTATAATGTCCCATAGTCAACGGTAGATCGGCAAATTCTTTAAATCCAGAATGTTTTACATCCAACCATCTGTTCATTTTACCCTTATTCCTTGCGTCGGTTTGATCGGTCCAGTTGTGCGGAAGACAGCCCATCCAGGTAACTTTTGAATCTTTGATATCCAATCGGAAGGGGGCAAATGTTTCTCCGGATTTTTGCGTCTGAAACCATACTTTATTTCGATTGGGTTGACGGATAGCTCTTGGGTCATTGAAGCCTCTTACACCACGTAGTGTTCCAAAGGCATGATCAAATGAACGGTTTTCCTGCATTAATAAAACGACGTGCTCGGCATCATAAAAGGTGCTGCCCAATGCTGGATTAATAGCCATCGCCTTCGCAATAGCGGATGGAATAACATGGGAGAGAGATGCTCCCCCAGCAAGCATAGCCGCTTTCTTTAAAAAATCTCTTCGTGTATCCATGGTTATATCAGTATAGATTTGACGGGCCGCCTATTGCTTGGTTAATTAAGGCAGCAAAGATATTCTCTTTGAAAAAATACATTTTCAAAAACCGTCTTAAAAATAAGAGTTCGATCCAAGAAAAAAGACTTTAGATCGAACTCTTATTAAAAAAATAATGCTTTGCTAATTTTTAGCCTGTAGGTTAAGCTTTGATAGACGAGATAAATGCTGGGATTTGGTCGAGATAATCCGGTTCCTTTAACCGTTTTACAAATGCAGTACCTATAATGGCACCCGCCGTATGCTTGCTTGCTTTTTGAAAGGTCGGTTTATCGGAGATACCGAAGCCAACGATCAATGGGTTTTTTAATTGGAGATCATGTATCCGCTTAAAGTAAGCTGCTGTATCGTCTCCAACATCAAGTGTTTTACCCGTCGTTGCATTGGAAGAAAGTAAATAAATAAAGCTCCTAGAAAGGCTGTCTATTTTTCTGACGCGTTCTTCAGAAGTCTGCGGTGTTACGATGAATATATTGGCGATCCCATTTTTCTCGAACGTCTCTTTGTAAAGTTCTTCGTATTCATCTATTGGTAGGTCGGGTATAATGACACCATTAATGCCTACATTTTTACATGCTTCACAGAATCTTTCCACACCAAATTGAAGTACAGGATTAAAGTAGCCCATCAAAAATACGGGGATACTGACATGCTTACGCAGGTCATTCAACTGATTAAATAACTTTTCTACAGTCATACCATTTGCCAAGGCAATTTCAGAACTGTGCTGAATGACAGGTCCATCTGCCACTGGATCGGAATAAGGGAAACCGATTTCCAGAAAGTCCGCGCCGGCATCTTCCAATTTCTTTGCAATATGGATTGTGCTGTCCAATGTTGGATACCCAGCTGTAAAATATATCGATAAAAGGGGGGTACCTTCTTTTTTCTCAATTGTATTCATGCCTTAAAAATCAAAGTATTTCATATAATTATCTAGATCCTTGTCACCACGTCCAGAAAGACAGACAACGACAGTCTCATCGCCTTTAAAAGGTATTTTTTCCAGATAAGCCAGCGCATGAGAACTCTCAATAGCCGGTATGATACCTTCTAATCGCGTAAGCTCAAGACCTGCACGCATCGCTTCGTCGTCAGTTACGCTGACATAGTTACCTCTACCGGATTTGAATAACCAAGCGTGTTGGGGGCCAATACCGGGATAATCGAGTCCCGCCGATATGGAGTAAGGTTCGATGACCTGGCCATCCGCTGTTTGCATAAGTATAGATCGGCTTCCATGTAAAACTCCCTCTTTTCCTAATGCTGTTGTAGCAGCGGATTCGCCTGAATCAACACCGTGGCCAGCGGCCTCTACGGCATACAATTGAACCGATTCTTCATCGAGGTAATGATAGAACATACCTGCCGCATTGGAGCCTCCACCGACACAGGCCAATACAATATCTGGATTTTCTCTTCCTGTTTTTGTCAAGAGCTGTTTTTTCGTTTCGGCAGAAATAATAGACTGAAAGCGAGCAACCATATCGGGATAAGGATGTGGTCCCACAACAGACCCAATGATATAATGGGTGTCGACAGGATTGTTGATCCAATCTCGCAAAGCTTCATTGGTAGCATCCTTTAGCGTTTTGGACCCTGATGTTGCCGGAATAACTTCGGCACCCATCATTTTCATCCGTGCTACATTTGGAGCCTGACGTTGAATATCAACTTCTCCCATGTACACTGCACATTGTATACCTTTGAGCGCACAGACGGTCGCTGTCGCTACGCCATGCTGTCCTGCGCCTGTCTCCGCAATGATGCGCTTTTTGCCCAGGCGTTCCGCTAATAGAATTTGGCCAATGGTATTGTTGATTTTATGCGCTCCGGTATGGTTAAGATCCTCCCGTTTTAAGTAAATCGTAGTTCCATATTTTTCAGATAGACGCTTGGCATGATATAATGGAGAAGGACGTCCGACATAATCGCTGAGCAGTTGGTTAAATTCCTCCTGAAAGCTCTCTTCTTCGATAATTTTGAGATATTCTTCACGTAGCTCTTTCACATTTGGATAGAGCATCTCAGGGATATAGGCTCCTCCAAAGGGACCATAATATCCTTTTTCATTGACTTGATATATACTCATTTTTTAATTGTATTTATACTGTGGCTTAATAGCGCAATATCTTTTAAGCCGGGTTCTACTTCAAATTTTGAATTTAAATCCAGGGCATATAGTCGTGGATCATTTCTTTCTAGCGCTGTTTTGATATTTTCGGGATCTAAACCACCGCTGAGAAAATAGGGGGTAGTAAGTTTGTATTGGTCCAATAGGGACCAGTCAAATTGTACTCCTGTACCACCATAGGAACTACTTTTGGTATCAAATAAAAAGTAGTCCACAACTTTAGCGTAAGGATCAAGCTGTATCCAGTCAAAGTTTTGATCAACTCCGAAGGCTTTCAAGATGATAACCCCTGATTTTTCTTTCAATTCAAGACAGAATTCGACAGATTCATCGCCATGCAATTGAATTACATTTAGTTGGAATTCAGTTATTTTATCTAGAATTGCTGAGAGGCTAGCATTGACGAAAACGCCGACTTTGCTTAGACCGTCAAGCTCCTTAATGTATGCGGAGGAGCTTTGACCAACATAACGTTTGGATTGATCATAAAATATAAATCCCATATAATCGATGCCCAAGGAAGCTACAGCGGTTATATTGTCGGGATATTTCATACCACAAACTTTTACTTTGACCGCCATTTTATTTTTTGATTAGTTTTTGGAAACTTCGTAAAGCTTTACCTCCCATCAATGAACCTTCTGCTTCATAAAAACAGTCGCCAAAAGATTTTTCGGGGTTAAAGGTCTTGATCGCAAATGCGGCATTGGTCAAAACAACATTGTTCTGCACATCTGTACCCTGATTGTTCAATATCGATAAGAATGTGTGGGCGGCATCCGCTATCGTTTCACCTCCTGTCAGCTCCTGGGCTGAGACTGGGGTGAAACCAAGCTCTTCCATGTTGTAGTAATTTTCCCCTTGGTTGTTGATTAACTTAAAATCACCGGTCATGGATATCTCGTCATAACCGTCCAAAGCATGAATAATGGAATATTGTTTGTTGGTGTTTTGGTATAAATAACCATATAGTCTTGCCAATTCTAAACTAAATACACCAACAGACTGAAATCTAGGATTGGAAGGATTTGTCAATGGCCCTAACATGTTAAAGAAAGTCTTAACACCCAATGCACGACGTATCGGGGCAACAGTTTTCATTGCAGGGTGAAACAATGGTGCATGGAGAAAACAGATGTTGGCTTCATCAAGCTGGCGTTGTAGTTCAGCCTTATCGTTGCTGAATTGATAGCCTAAATATTCCATGACATTGGAAGAACCACAGCTCGAAGATACCCCGATATTACCGTGTTTTGCGACATGGTAACCAGCCCCAGCTGTGATAAAAGATGCTATTGTCGAGATATTAAAGGTATTTTTACCATCCCCACCTGTACCGCAAAGGTCAATTAAATCATAACCATCAAAATCCAGTTTGAGACATAAATCATACATCGCATCCCTAAACCCTCCAAGCTCTTCAACGCGAATGCTGCGCATACCATAAGCGGTCATAAATGCCGCAATTTGGTGGCTGTCATATTTGCCCATGGCAATGTTGGTTAGAATCTCGTAGGCCTCTTGCCGAGAAAATGTCTTGTATTCAAATAAATGCGCTAAAATTTCTTTCATGGTAATTTAAATAAAAAAAGGGCTTACCTTATTTAGGCAAGCCCATCATATCTTGACGTATTAATCAAATAATGCAATAGGAATTTGCCACAACGTTATTCGTTGTGCCACCACCAAGCTTTATTTGAGACAGTTGTTATCATTGTTGTTTTTATTAATACAAATATGGTTGATAGAATTATAAAATGCAAGTGTTTTTATTGAAAAATTTTTAAGAAAGCATCATTGGCTTAATATTGCTCACAAATATGCTGTAAAATAAAACCTGATAAGCGCGCATTTATGTAAGCCTGAGCGTGATATTTAAGGGTTATAAGAGCAGGTATCTGATAAAATGGGGGCGATGAAAACAAGATGAAAATTAATAGAATACAAAATGGGCCTTATTGTTACCTTTAGAGACTAATGTAAAAGAAGCTATTTTTCTATCACGAATAACGGCAGCAAATACAAAACGCTTGAGGTATTTGACAAAGTAGACTTGTTGTGGATCAATACCTTCGAGATCGATATCACTTGTTTCTTTTCTTCCCGCTTGAGCAAAGCTAAGATATTCCAGTTGGTTGATATTCTTGCTCTGTACATTTATCCTGATTTCATCGATGCTTGCCAATAAGTATTCTTGCAGGTCTTCGTTTAGTTTTTTTGATGTGATTAGATCTTGACTTAGTATAATATCAGTAGCTAGACTAGGATCATGTAAACGTTGGACAAACCTTTTTAAAACAACAATATATTCATTGGATGTTTGTTGTTCCTGAGAAAATAGGCTTTGGCTGACCATACAGCTAATCAATAGGAACAACAATAGCTTTAATTTTATCTTCATATCTGTAAGACTTAGCTTCATCTAAATGGATTAAAACCATGGAATAAAAAAACTCGGGAGCTAATCGGTATACACCATACTGAGGTGTCTCCGAAAAGAGGGGGATGTTTTCAATAAAAAACGCCTTTATTAAAAAGGCGTTTTTTATTTTTTAGTATTCATCTTCATTGAAGAAGAAATCGTCTTTTGTTGGATAGTCGGGCCAAATTTCTTCGATATTTTCATATGGCTCACCATCGTCCTCAAGAGATTGTAAGTTTTCAATCACCTCAACAGGTGCACCCGAACGAATAGCGTAATCGATTAATTCATCTTTTGTTGCTGGCCATGGTGCATCTTCTAGATGCGAAGCTAATTCTAATGTCCAATACATATAAAAACAATTTAAGTTCTCTATTTTCGCAAAACTATGATTTAATTTAACTTAAGCAAGTAAATCACGTGTTATTTTTGTGGTTTTAATGTAAGTGGTTGATTTTTAACGTTATAATATTTTTAGATATTCTCAAAATCACTTCCCTTTTCGTTTAACGCATTAAGTCTTGGGGACACGGATTTAATATCAGGATTTGGATAATCATTTTCGATCAAGCCATCTCGCATGCGTACAATACGGTGTGCATGTAATGCGATATCCTCTTCATGAGTCACTAGGATAATGGTATTGCCCTTGGAGTGAATTTCTTCCAGTAGACCCATAATTTCAATAGACGTTTTGGTATCAAGGTTTCCTGTTGGCTCATCGGCAAGTATAATGGATGGATCGTTGATCAACGCTCTTGCAACAGCCACACGTTGTCGTTGTCCTCCTGAGAGCTCGTTCGGCCTATGATCCATACGATGTCCTAAGCCGACACTTTCCAATGCTGCAGTAGCTTTTTCCTCACGTTTAACTTTATTATAGCCCGCATAAATTAGGGGAAGTGCAACATTTTCAAGTGCTGTATTCTTTGGTAATAGGTTAAACGTTTGAAAGACAAAACCAATTTCTTTGTTTCTTACTTCGGCGAGTTCATCGTCAGTCATGTCACTCACATTAATCCCGTTGAGGATATATTCTCCCCGGCTAGGGGTATCCAAACAACCGAGAATGTTCATTAACGTGGACTTGCCTGATCCTGAAGGCCCCATTAAGGCAACAAATTCTCCTTTATGGATGTTGAGTGTAACGGAGCTTAAGGCATGAATTGTTTCTGCACCAATTTGGTACTCTCTGGCAATATCCTTGATTTCGATTAAGATCTTTCCTGACATATTTTTTGGAGGTTCTCTAGGTTATGAAAATACGATTTATTCTTCATAATCCAATAGGAATGCATTTTGTCATATACAACTTTTTCTAGTTCCGATGCATTATCATCGTTAAAATCTTTAGTCTCTATCGGCTTGAATACATGTATTTTAACTATTCCCGGCCGAGACCCTCTTTTCGAGCCGTCATCGAAAAAGATATCCCAGGCATTTTCTATAATAATGGGTACTGTGGGAACGTCATTCTGAATAGCAATTCGAAAGGCTCCGGATTTAAATGCGTGAATCTGTGGGGGGAAACCATCGTCGATTTTTCCTTCTGGGAAGATAACCACACTTTTTCCGCTTCGGACGAGTTCATTGGCACGTTGAAAAGCCTTGAAAGAAGATACTTTACTTCTTCTTGTGACCGGGATATCTATTGTTTTGAAAAAAATGCGTGTAACCGGGTTTTTAAGCAGGGAAGCTTTTCCAATAAATGAAAAAGGAGCTGGGCACAAGTAGGTAAGGGCTGTTATATCCAAGACCGAAGTATGATTGGGACACAATACCATGGAACGGTTCCAATCTATTTTTGATTCATAGCTCACCTTAAAAAATACACCAGCTAAGGCCGAACCACCAACTGATACCCAGCGTCGCATACGGGCAATCCGAGCATAATTTTTTTCGGGACGTCGTGCTAAAAAATAGATATAAGGGAAAAACAGAAGAAAAACAAGTAGAACGCTGATAAAATACCAATACCGATGGAGTTTTTTGAGCAATAGGATCATACAAGTCAACTAATTTTGACCTAAAGTAAAAAAAGAAAATGGATAATTAATTATCCATTTTCTTTTTTAGTCTACTGTAAAACCATACTTCTTGTAAATACGCTTGGCTGTTGGCGAGTCCATGAATTTTATAAAGTCATCTGCAGCCTGCGTATGCGGTGCGTTTTTCAATTTTGCAGCAACGTAAGTTGCGGTTGTATTTTGCGCATCAGGAATGGTAATCCCTTCGACAGGATGGCCAATTAGTTTTTGATAAACGACTTCAGAAGCCCAAACTGGAGCCGCATCAGCCTGTCCATACAATACACGCATGGGGCTTTCGCGATGGTGGATCTTAGTCAGATAAGTGCTGCCGTCGTTGACCTTATCTTCCATGATTTTTTTGACGAGTTGTTCGCCCCCGGCTTTTCTATAGGATGCTTTGATCTGCTCCCCAATTCCTTCCCATTGGGGATTAGGCATGCTGATACGAACTTTGTCATTCCCTAGATCATTCAATGTGCTGATATTAGCGGGATTTCCTTTTGGAACCATCAAACAGATATTGTTATAGCAATACACCTGCGTATGGCTAAAATAATCTGCCATTTCGTTGATCGCCCGTTTACTCGCCGTGTAAATATCGGGCTTATGCGTAATGCGTAGATTGCCTATCGTAATTGAACCGCCTTTAATCTGCTTGGCTAAAATGCCTGGTGGCAGTGTTTCAACAAAAATACGTTCGTATTGTGGGTATTCTTGTTTGAATGATGCGAGTAGATCATCGACGACCATAAATTGATTGCCAGCGAAAAAAACGGTAAGCTGCGGATTCTCGATATCACCATACAAATCTGGAATATTGTCTATCCCGGGCACCGTAAAATTTAGCGCCGATTCTGGTGGAGTATTCCAGGGCGGATCAAAACGATGTTCTTGTGCCTTAATTTCCTGGACACCCAATAATGCTATTGTTAGACCAAGCAGTAGAAAATTTCTCATTATACTATGGTTTAACGATAACCCAACCTTCATTTGCGCGTAAGATTAATTCACCATTTCCGCTAGGAACATAACCTATAAAATCAAATAGCTCTTCTTTGGCAATATGTTTCTCTTCCAACGTATTCAGGCATTGCGCTACGATAACGCCTTTCTCGACGAGATCTTTCAAGGGTTTCTCGTATTGGCTGTTCTTTTTTAGGTAGGCTTCGGTACCGCCAGAAAATGCAACCAGTTCAATTTGTAAACGTCCTTTTAATCGCGGGTCCTTCAAGACATTGTTAATATTGCGAATTGCTTTTTCAATTGTTTTTGGATCATTGCTGTCCAGTTGATAGATAGCTTTATACGCTTTTTTCTTCGCAACGGCACCGCTGTATTGATGGTTATCGAGCAACAATTTATTGTCCTGTGCTTTCGCTTGAATAGTCATTATCGCTAATAAAATACAAGCGATTGTAAATTGTTTTTTCATATTTATTATTGATTTAAAGGGATATGTATGTTTAAAAATTAAAAGGTCCGAGTTTATGTTGTTCTATACTAATGTTATCGGCATAAGGTGGATAGGGGCTATCTTTGGGCTTTTTGCTTAGATTAGGATAGTCCAATTGCTTATCTGTTTTTTGAGGTCTATCGAAAGAATTGATATACGCCGCCACATCATAGGCTTCGTCGTCTTTCAACTGAGGTGCATCATAAGTTGCGCCTAAAGGCATATTCGCTTTGATAAAACGGGCCGCGGTAAGCAATCGTGCCATCCCCGCGCCATCATTGTAGCTGTCTTTACCCCATAAGGGTGGATATTGATATCCTTTGCCAGCTGTTTGAGGCAGCCCCTGTCCATCTCGTCCATGACAACTGGCACATTTGTTCTCAAAGACCACTTGACCATGTTTCAGGTCCGCCGCACGGTTGGGAATATCCATTTTTATAAATCCTTGGCCTGCCAACCGACCTTTATTAACTGTATTCACGCTGATGTTCTTGATATAGGTGACAATAGCCCTCATTTCCTTACTGTTTTCGGGAATAGCTCGACCATTCATACTCCGCTCAAAACAACCATTGATGCGCTCTTCAAGTGATTCAATCTTATTTTCTCGTCCAATATAGGTTGGAAAGACATTGGTGAGCCCGACGTAAGGAGCAGCAAAAGCCTTTGTGCCACCATTAAGATGGCAGCTGCTACAGGCCAGCTTGTTTCCAATCTTGACTTCACCATCATAAAAATAATCGTATGTGTTTTTAATTAGCTTTTCACCATAACTGGCCATTTCACCTTCGGGGCTATCTTTGAAGGAGATTTCCTTAAATTGGGAAACGTGCGTAATAAGGGAGTCGTTGTGTATATCAATAGCATCTGCTCGGTTTTTCCGATTCTCATGTTTGAGTGGAAACACACATAAAGTTGTACAAGTAATGACCAATGCGACGATGATCCAGCTGAGTGCCTTTAAGTAATTTGTAAGTTTTTTATAATCCATTCCGCTAATTCATTTGTACAAATCTATGCGGCTCCAACCTGGAATTAAAACGAAGTTTGTTTATGAGACATAACATTTGGTTATAACTTGAAGTTTTGCCGTAGACAGAATTGCAGAAACTGGTTGGGCGTACCGGCAAGTCCTCCATATAAATGGGTAAAATAGAAGTAACGTTCTATTGTCAGTGGTGGAATATCGACAATGGTCAATAAATTATTTAACACTTCTTTTTGCACCGTATGAATTGACAAAAAAGCAAAGCTATTGCGACGGGCAAGGTAGCCTTTGATACTCTCTGTTGAAGGTAAGATCATTTCTATCTGTACTTCGGATAGATTGATGCGGTTATCTTTTAGTGCGTTCTCAATAATTGTTCGTGTACCCGAGCCCTGCTCGCGTAGTACCAAAGGTAAGCGTGTGATATCGGATAATACTGGATTTTTTAATTGATCTAATAGTGGGTTTTGGCTATTTGTGACAAGAACCAGTTCATCCTTCATAAAAGGAATGTATTTCAGGGCCCGGTTGTCGGTAGACCCCTCCGTGATACCTAAATCCAATGTTTTATCAATAAGCTGTTCCTCAATACTGCGGCTATTGGATTGAAAAGACTGAATACGGTTGTTGGGGTATTGGGATAGAAAATCAGCAAGTAGAGCGGGTAAAACATATTGGGAGATGGTTGTGCTGGCTCCCAACACCAGATTTCCTTTTCGTCCTTCTTGCAATTCCTGTATTTCTTGGCCCGCCTGATTGTATAGATTGATAATCTGTTGGGCATATTTATAGAGAATTTGACCTGAATCGGTTAAATTAAGATTGTTACCCTTTCTTTCGAAGAGTGGTACGCCAAGTTTCTTTTCTAGTTCTTGGATGTTTTTGCTTACTGCTGGTTGCGAGATAAAAAGGGCAGCGGCCGTTTTGGTGAAGTTAAGGTGCTGAGCAGCAGTGTAAAATACAATTAAGCGGAAGTCAAAATCCATAAAACGATAAAGGGTTATTTCCAAAATTTAAAAATAACCCTTTATCTAATGAAAAACTAAATTATTTGCTTAGTTCCGCGTAATATTTATGAAATAAAGGTATTGTTGAAATTCCCATTAGGTAATTCTCAATACCATATTTTTCATTTGGCGAGTGCAGGTTGTCACTATCCAAACCGAAGCCTAGAAGTACTGTTTTTAAACCCAATACTTCCTCAAAAAGAGCAACGATTGGAATAGATCCGCCACCCCGAGTTGGGATCGGTTGAACACCAAATGTTTCATGTAGTGCTCTCTCTGCAGCTTTGTAAGCAATGCTGTCGGTCGGTGTCACGACAGGCTCACCACCATGATGGGGCTTTACTTCAACTTTCACATAATCTGGTGCAATAGATTCAAAATGTTTTTTGAAAAGCTCCGTAATACGGTGAGAGTTTTGGTTTGGTACAAGACGCATGGAGATTTTCGCATTCGCTTTTGATGGAAGTACTGTTTTGGCGCCTTCACCGATATAACCACCCCAGATACCATTTACCTCCAAGGTTGGTCGAATACCGGTGCGTTCTAATGTTGTGAAACCTTTTTCTCCCCAGATATTTTGGATACCCAGGTCTGTTTTGTATTCTTCAATGTCAAAAGGTGCTTCATTTAATGCTTTGCGTTCTTCGGCAGTCAATTCGACAACATCATCATAAAATCCAGGGATAGCGATATGATTGTTTTCGTCATGTAATGATGCAATCAGTTTTGCTAATATCGTCGCCGGATTGGCTACTGCTCCACCATATACGCCGGAGTGTAAATCTCTATTAGGCCCCGTAACTTCAACTTCAACATAAGAAAGGCCGCGTAAGCCAGTTTCTAAAGAAGGTTGCTCCATGCTGATCATCGAGGTATCAGAAATAACGATAACATCTGCTTTCAGTCTCTCTGTATTTTCTTTAACAAACGTGCCCAAATTGACTGAGCCTACTTCCTCTTCACCCTCAATCATAAATTTGATGTTACATGCTAAAGCATCATTTTTAATCATGTATTCGAAGGCTTTTACATGCATATAAAACTGACCTTTATCATCGGCAGAACCACGTGCATAAATTTTGCCATCACGGACCGTCGGTTCGAAAGGAGGGGTATCCCACAGCTCGTAAGGATCAGCAGGTTGTACATCGTAGTGACCATATGTCAACACTGTAGGAAGTGCCGGATCGATAATTTTTTCTCCATAAACGATTGGATTACCAGCGGTAGGACAGACTTCTACATTGTCGGCTCCGGCTTCACGCAATTTCTGAGCAACAAAGTCAGCAGTCTTTTCCACATCTCCTTTAAATTTAGGATCGGCACTTACTGATGGTAAACGCAATAAATCAAACAACTCATCTAAAAAACGTTGCTTGTTTGCTTCTACATATTCTTTAATGTTTTGCATATTGTTTGTGTTTGAAACAAATTTACACAAATCGACACATTTAACTCAATTTGTTGTAACCTTTTCGGGAATAGCCGTGACTAATGTAAAAACTAATTCAAATAATTATGGAAAAGCAATCAGTAGCAGCCGTTTTGGGCGTCGGATTATTTACGTGTATTACCTTGTGTGTTTATTTTATTATGCGTTATCGAAGTGCCACAGTACACCTACCTAGCGAAAGTAGGAAAAAGGAGTCTTTGGATTGGCAAAAACCAGGAATTTTGGTCCTTGGTATCGGAGTAGGCCTGTTCATTGTCGGGATTTTGGATAACTATATCAATACAGACTTGCCAGATTCACTTGCCGTAGCAATTTTGATTATTTCTGCAGGAGTTGCGATGATAATTGCTAACCGATTGGATAAAAAACGCGATATTTAACCCGCCAATGGATGAAATCTATATTCGAAAAGTTCTGTCAGGTGATGTGGAGTCTTATCGTTATTTTATAAAAACGTATAAGGATATGGCATTTTCTGTCGCTCTTTCTATTGTGAAGGAAGAGCATTTGGCAGAAGATGCCGTTCAGGATGCATTTATAAAATGCTATCAATCGCTGTCTTCCTTTAAAGGGAAATCTAAATTTAGTACCTGGTTTTACCGGATTGTGGTGCATGTGGCTTTTAATGCCGTTCGACATAAGAAACTGGACCTGGTCAATTTTGATCTTTCCCACCATGACACATCGCATGAGGATTCTGTATTGGATGAAATAATCGCGCATGAAAGAAAAGAAATGATCAACGATGCACTCACTATCCTGCCCGCCCGGGAGTCTGTTGCATTACGTTTATTTTATTTAGAAGAACAGTCTATGGATGAAATTCAGGAAATTATGGGCTGGACATTGGCAAATACAAAAGTGATCTTACACCGGGCCCGTAAAAATATGCAGATCATCTTGAGTCAGTTAATTAAAAAAGCAGAGTATTATGGATAAGCAGCAGGAAAAATTCAGAAGGGTTATGCAAATGAGCAAAATAGAAATGCCATTCGACGATTTTGAACAACGGATCATGGGCAGCATCTTAGCGCTTGAGAAAGATAAAGAAAAAGCCCTGTCAAATAAAAAGTATGCGATTACATTTTTTCTCCTTGGGACTGTTTGCGGAATCCTGTTAAATAATTATCTGATGGCCAAAATTGAAGTTGCAGATATAACCACGGATCTTAAAAATTATAGTGCGATAGCTTGTCAAATATCTTTTGCCCTATTGATATGCTTCTTTTGTCTGCAGTTGTGGCGGTTGATCAATATGCAACAGAAAAAACATTATCAAGTCTAGCAAAAAATCTTTTTTTGAGTAAAGGTATAGGACCTGAGTTTTTGTACAAAGGACTTCCTATTTCGTTCAAATAGTGGGGGCGTGGGCCAAAATTAGTTTTTTTAGAAATAAAATTAAATTTACTGTAACAAAACATTGGTTTTATCTACTAATGTTATATTGATATTAATTTACTATCCAACAATTTTATGAAAAGAGTTTTACAAATGCTCTTATTTTTCATTTTTGCTATTCCTGGTCTGGCTTTGGGTCAATCCAAGATTGCTGGAAAAATAAGTGATGTAAAGGACCAACTAAAGTTATCAGACGCAACAGTTATGCTATTGACTGCTAAAGATTCTATATTAACAGGCTTTACCCGGTCTGATGAAAATGGTCTATTTTCCTTAGCCAAGCCCGATACAGGATCTTATGTGCTTATTGTGAGTTACCCTAAGTATGGTGATTTTTATACGGAGATCCAATCCGGTGTGGATTATTCCAAATTGGCTATTGGTCTAACAAACACAGCTACATTATTACAAGAAGTCATCGTTACGGGCCGTATCCCAATCACCATTAAAGGTGATACCACTGAATATGACGCCGGCAGTTTTAAAGTTGAGAAGAATGCCAAAGTTGAAGACCTGTTGAAAGCTTTGCCCGGCATCACGGTTGATGCATCTGGAAAGATTACTGCACAAGGTAAAACAGTCAAAAAAGTATTGGTAGACGGCGAGGAATTTTTTGGCGATGATCCAACGCTGGTAACGCGCAACATCCGATCGGATATGGTGGATAAAGTTCAGGTTTACGAGAAAAAATCCGAGCAGGCAGAGCGAACAGGAGTGGATGATGGTCAGCGTGAGCAAACTATCAATGTAAAGCTAAAAGAAGGCTCTAAAAATGGCATGTTCGGAAAAGCGCTTCTTGGTGGTGGAACCGACGACTACTATATGGGGCAATTGATGTTGAACAAGTTTAAGGGTTCGCAAAAAATATCAGTTTATGGGCTTTTCGGTAATAATGGTACCACGAGCATGAACTGGCAGGATGCCCAAAAGTATGGTGGTGATTCAGGTGTATCCTATGGTGATGACGGATCGATGAGCTGGTCTAATTTTACGGATCCTTTTTCTGGACAAGGAGTTATTGGTGTACCTAAAGCCATAAATTCGGGCGTTAACTTCTCGGATAAATTTGATAAAGATAAACATACAGTCAACATTAACTATAAATACGGAAGATTGAGCAGTGATGGAAATGATGAGACGATTACAACAGGTTTGATCAATAACAAATCGGTGAAGAATATAGATTCCGAAAATGACCAGCATCGTGCGAATCTGAAATATGACCTGAAATTAGATTCGTTAAATCTCCTAACCATACGAGGTGGAGCATCAAGAAAGAATCTTTGGTCAGATAACAAACGTGAAGCTTATCAGTTTGGCCAAAACGCAGACACAACCATTGCCGAGAATACAAGGGAATTGGTGAAAAATAATATCAACGAGTTCAACTTGAATACCTATTTTACCCATAAATTCAAGAAAAAGGGACGTTCTTTTACATTTGATGGTCAATGGAAAAGAAATGAAATGAAAGGTACTGGGCATTTAAATTCTGACCTGAGAAATTATAGCTTAAAAACAGATTCAACTACAGATCAAAGTAAGGTACGTAACAATACAAGTGATGTGCTAAGCGCTTCAATTTCCTATACCGAACCTTTGTCCAAAATTTGGAACCTTGTTGTGGGAACTGGAATTGAGCAAAGTAATAGTAGTTCCATCGTGGAGTCTTTCAATAAGGATGGAGAGGGAAATTACACGCAATTGGATCGTCGTTTCAGTAATAACTATGATTTTGATAGAAGCAGCAATAGGTACAAATTGGCTATAGTCCATACAACTGAAAAATTTAAGTTCACTGTGGCTAATAATTTCAATAATGACAAATTGAAACAGTTCAATAACTATACAAGCGAGGGGATTACAAGAAGTTACTTTACTTACAATCCAAATGTAAGTGCAGGCTATTCCTTTACAAAAACTAAGGGGTTATGGATGAATTATACCGGTAAAAATCAATTGCCTTCTTTGAGCCAGATCCAACCGATATTAGACAACTCAGACCAGATTAATCGCTATTTGGGAAATGAAAATTTAAGACCATCGTTTAGAAACTCATTAAATCTGAACTATAATTCGTTCCGTGTGTTGACCGGGAATTACGTGTATGTCGGCGGTAATATTTCTACCGAAAGAAACCCGATAACACAAAATATTGATACATTGAACGGGATCAATACATATACTTGGAATAACGTTGAGGGTAAGACCAATACTTCCCTGAACGTATGGTCTGGAGTTTATTTCAAATTGAGCAAAAAACTTGGCCTGTCCAACTCGCCACAGTTTTATGTGAATATGAGTGATAATTATAATATGTTCAATCACCAATTGAATAAAGTAAATACGACGAACTTTAATTTTACGTATAATTTTAAAAGAGATACCAAGACAGGTTTAAATTTTGACCTGAACTTTAGTCCACAATATCGTTTGATGAAATCAAGTTTGGAACGCAATACCAATAGCAATGGTTTCGTATTCGCTTCCAACGGAAGTGTGGAGTACTTCTTCAACAAAACATTTAAGGTTTACACGAATTATACCTACTCCTACGAGGCAGCGACCAAAGCTTTTGATGAGAAGTTTGAGCAGTTTTTGTTGCATCCGGGCGTAAGCAAGAAATTCTTGAAAAATGAATCGTTGGTGTTGGATTTTATGATCAATGATGTTCTTAACCAAAACAAGGGCTTTAGTCGTTCGGCATCGACTTCTGTCTTTATGCAACGTCGATATGATACGATACGCAGATATTATATGCTTAAACTATCATGGGATTTTACAAAAATGTTTTTATAAAATATTAAGCGAAATACAATGTTAAAATATATCTTTTTTCTCTTCTTCTGTTGTTCAGCCTTTGGTCTTAAAGCACAGTATACGTTGTTTGGTCGATCGGGAACTATTTCCTACGATAAGACGATGTATATGAAGAATATCGTAAGTAAAAAATTCATCGCTAAAGCCGATGATAACTCAAAACAATTTTTTGAGCGTATAATACCGAGATTACCAGAAAGTGCCGTGTTAAAGAAGTCTATGAAATTTAATACCACGGAGACTTTGTTTGAGTCGGTAAAAGACGAGAGCCTGGATGCGGAGATTAAGCAGTATATTATGATGCTTGCGCTAGACTTTGATGCATCCACACTTTCAAATATGTCCAACCGATCTTTTTTGAGATACAATGATATTGTAGGTGAAAAAATTATTGTTCAGGATTCCATGAAGCGTATCAAATGGAAAATCACCGATGAATACCGTGAGATCGCTGGGTACAATTGCAGGAGAGCCAATGGTATTACACCGGATTCCATTTATGTCATTGGATATTACTGCAATGAAATTCCGATCAGTGGTGGCCCAGAGTCCATCAATGGTCTCCCCGGAATGATTTTAGGCTTGGTTGTACCTAGTCAGCACGTTTCCTATTTTGCAACAAAAGTTGAACTCAGCAACACCGTAGTGATGGACAAAAAGAAATTCGAGAATACCAAAGTCAAACGAATGTCAAGAAAGGCCATGACAGATCAGATTACAAGTGTGCTGTCTCAACACATGAATAAAGAAACTGTTCAATTTATTATGGAACTTGGCAATTTATAAAGATCACAGCATGCTGTTTATACAATATGTTGCATATTTCTAACTGTTTAGATAAAAAAGCTCTTCAAAAGAAGAGCTTTTTTTATGATTTTTAGTTTGTATTGCATTGTTAGTCAATTGTTTGTTTTATTTTTTAATACCTTTTTATTGATTGTATTTTTTTTGGGATAAACTGAAATTAACTGAAACAAAATATTAGTTTTGTGCACGAATTTTATTATTTATATAATTATATACTATCCAAAACCATATTATGAAAAGAGTGGGGCAACTACTTTTACTTCTTTTATTCTGTTTCTGCGGAATAGTTCATGCTCAATCGCGAATTGAAGGAAAAATCAGTGATGTAAAGGATCAGCTTAAGCTGCATAATGCAACAATTATGTTGTTAACTGCCAAAGATTCTATTTTGACCAATTTTACCCGTTCAGATGAACAAGGTAAGTTCTCTCTTGAGCGACCAGATACGGGACAATATTTTATCATTGTAACCTATCCGAAGTATGGTGAATATTACGCGGAGATCTTGCCAGGGCAGCATTACAATAACCTATCTATTGGAATGACCAGCAGCGCAACCTTGCTGGAGGAAGTCATTGTAATGGGACGGGTGCCCATTAGTATCAAGGGGGACACAACGGAATATGATGCTGGAAGTTTTAAAGTGGAAAAGAACGCCAAAGTTGAAGATTTGTTGAAAGTCTTACCTGGGATTACCGTCGATGCCTCTGGAAAAATTACTGCCCAAGGAAAAACAGTGAAGAAAATGCTTGTTGACGGGGAAGAGTTCTTTGGTGACGATCCCATTTTAGTAAGCCGGAATATTCGTTCTGATATGGTTGATAAAATTCAGGTTTATGAAAAGAAGTCTGATAAGGCTGAGAAAACAGGAATTGATGACGGTGAACGTACACAGACAATCAACGTGAAACTAAAAGAGGAAGCTAGACGCGGAATATTCGGAAAAGTTGATGTCGGTGGAGGTAGCGATAAATTCTACGCTGGACAGGGCTTTTTGAACTATTTTAATCAATCGTTTAAAGCTTCGGCTTATTTGATTGCAAGCAATACCGGGAAGACCGGTCTCAGCTATGATGAAGTGAATAGTATGGGGGGAGATTACGATGGCGGTGATAATTTTAATGGCGAAGGTATTCCCAAATCCTTGAATACAGGATTTTTATATTCGGATAAAACCGCTAACAAAAAACATGCTTGGCGGATCGACTATAAGCATATCCGATCTGATGTTGATCTGGATCGCAGTGTGTTTACGCGCAATGCGGCACGCGACACGATATTGACTAGCAATAGCAGCACATTGGCGTCAAATGAGAACAGAAAGCATAATATTGGTTTGAAATATGAATTTAAGGTCGATTCCATGTCGGATTTAACGGTCTGGGCAGGTGCAAACAAAAGACATGATAATAGTTCTTCAGAGACACAATCAACTACTGTAAATCAATTTGATCAAAAGATCAACGATAACATGCGGAAGTTTACGAACGATTCTAAGTCAGAACAGTATAATGCCTCAGCACTCTATGTAAGACGTTTTAAAAAGAAAGGCCGTTCGTTATCATTCAACTATTTTACATCAGGTAATAAACAGGATGGTGAGCAAGATTTGTTTTCTAAACTCAAATTTTACAAAGAAGGGAATGCTGAAAGAGATTCGACTCTCGACCAGAAGAAATTTGTGAAAAACAGCTCTTTTTCCACGGGCGGTGAATTCGCTTATTCCGAACCGATTTCAAAAAAGATGATCCTTTCTTTTGAATATGGATTGAATCTCAACAGAAATAACAACGCAGTTAGATCTTTCGATAAAAATCAGCATACCGGTACTTTTGATAGGCTAGATAGTTTGTATAGCAATGATTTCTTATATAAAACGATAAAAAACACCTATAATTTCGCAATTAATTATAAACCCCTGGAAAAGCTAGTGATCAATGTCTCGAATAAGTTCGAAAACAGTAATCTGTCACAGTTAAACCGGATGGAAAATTCGAGACTCTCACGATCTTTTTTTGTCTATAATCCGGTGGCTAATGTTAATTATGAAATACAAAAAAATAAATCGATCAATCTGGAATATCAGGGTACCAATGGTTTGCCTTCTTTGAATCAGATCCAGCCACTCCGGTCGAATTTGGACCCTTTGAATGAATATCTAGGTAATGAAAATTTGAAACCCTCCTACACCAATAATTTGAATCTAAGCTTTAGAACGTATTCCGTGTTGGAAGATAAGTTTATAGGTATATTTTTGAGTGCATCACGTACCAACAATGCTTTGGTGCAAAATACAACGATTGATTCATTGGGCAAGACGACATTTGTCTGGGGAAATTTGAATCATAACAGCAATAATCAAATTAGCATCAGGCCAATGTATTACGGCAAATTATGGAAAAAAATTCAATTGAGACATGGTGGCGGTCCATCGGTATCTTTCAGCAACAATTATAACTATGTCAATACTGTTTTGGCGAATGCCAAAGTGCAGCGTTATGCGATCAATTATAGTCTACAGCGATCGACCACCAAAGGCTTGGACTTTGGTATTGAATTGTCTCCAGGATATCTTATACAAGACAATTCCATCGGTGCAATGGAAGATAGTAAGGGATTTACGTTTTCATCTGAAGGAAACCTAAAGTATTTTCTTCCGGCTAAATTTATTGTGCGGGCAGATTTTAGCTATACGTATCAGGCACCCACGGCGGTGTACAGTAAAAAATTTGAACGATTTGTGCTGAGCCCTGCATTGTCAAAAAAATTCCGAAAAGATGAAAAGCTCGAATTGACCTTTATGGTTAATGACCTCTTCAAACAGAATGTGGGTTTTGACAGAAGTCAAAATGGAACACTACTGACGGAACGCCGATACAATACAATCAGTAGATATTATATGGTTAAGCTCACTTGGGAAATAAATAAAATGCTCGTAAAATCGAAATAAAATGAAAGATATCAAAAATTTACTCGTCCTATTGCTGTTCTTTTTCTGGGGAGCTACAGCTGTTGGACAATATGCTTATTTTCCTACACAAGGAACAATTACGTATGACAAGACTGTGTTTCTTAAAAACCTCCTCAAACGCTATGCAACTTATGCAAAAGACGAGGATACACGAAACTCCATCAAAGAAATGATGGGGCAGATTCCCGAAAATCAGGTGTTGAAAAAGAAACTGACCTTCTCCAATGATGAGGTGCTCTATGAGCATATTGCTGAAGAGTATTCGGACGTTGTTAGTGGCTTGATGCGCTCTGGAATTTTTGAGTCGGGGATAAGTGGCTATCAGAATCTGAAAAGTAAAGCCTTTAATTCTGTCTTTGAGTTAGGTGGGGAAAGGGTTGTCGTGGCGGATTCGACATTGAAGATCAAGTGGAAAATTACGAATGAGTACCGTGAAATTGCAGGTTATCCCTGCCGCAGGGCCAATGGACTTGTATTGGATTCCATCTATGCCGTTGCTTTTTATACGGATCAAATTCCTGTTTCGGGAGGTCCTTCGGCCTTTAATGGACTACCGGGAATGATCCTTGGTTTGGCCGTTCCGGAACTACATTACAATATGTTTGCGACGAAGGTGGAATTGGGCGCTGTAAATCCTTCATCGGCAACATTGTTAAAGAAGAAAGATAAACCCTTGACCAGGCAGCAGGTTTATGATAAACTGAAGTCCTCTTTCGGTGATTACCTGGGTATTAAGATTTATAATTTGGTGATGGCCTGTACATTTCTGTAGCAGCCAACAAAAAAGGCCTTTCATTTGAAAGGCCTTTTTTA
This sequence comes from Sphingobacterium sp. UBA865, assembly GCF_002295765.1. Lineage (NCBI taxonomy): Bacteria > Pseudomonadati > Bacteroidota > Sphingobacteriia > Sphingobacteriales > Sphingobacteriaceae > Sphingobacterium > Sphingobacterium sp. UBA865. The sequence continues at coordinate 145,015 of NZ_DBGB01000019.1, forward strand.
TGTCTAACTTCGAAAAAAAACTATTTTCCGTCGTTTTTCTTAGCAGTAACTTCGTTACGAAGTTCTTGTGCTAAGGTTTTGATTTCTTGTAATCCTTTACGTACACGTGTACCAGCTGCAGAATTACCATTGTTGAAGAACTTGTCTGCATCAGCTTCGATAGAAGCTACTAACTCTTTTAATTTTACGTAGTTTTCCATTTTTTTATAATTATAATTTTAGTTTTTATGGTTTTTCCTAAATACTCCTTAAATATACAAAAACGAATCAAATAGAAAATAAATTTCGTTTTTTTTTATCGAAAAAGCTTAAAAAAAACTATTCAACAATCTTAAGTTCGTCAATAATGTTAGTTGCACCTGCAAATTTATCGATGATAAATAATACATAACGGATATCAACTGAAATTGTACGTTGTAGCTTATGGTCGAAGATCACATCACCAGCCATTGCTTCAATGTTACCATCAAAAGCTAGGCCAATTAATTCACCGTTGCCATTTATCACTGGTGAACCTGAGTTTCCGCCTGTTATGTCATTGTCACTTAGGAAGTTTACTGGTAAATGTCCTTTTTTGTCCGCATAGCGACCATAGTCCTTATTATTGTACAGATCCATCAAACGCTGTGGCAAATCAAACTCCTCGTCGCCCTTTTTGTATTTTGCAATAGTACCTTTTAACGTCGTGTAAAAGTTCTTGTCAGCATCGTTACGCGGGTCTTGTGGTAAGCCTTTGATCGAGCCGTAAGTTAAACGTAAAGTACTGTTCGCATCCGGATAGAATTTACCTTTTGGATTAGAAGCCAATACACCAGCAACATATTTGCGATAAGCACCTTCAAATTTGTCGTCTTGTGCTTTCCAGCTAGGATCTACTTGACGGTATCTGTTAAGTAGGGCCGAAGAAAGTTTATACAATGGATCATTGGCTAAGATTTCAGCGTTAGGGGTAGCCAGATAATTGTTCAAACGTTCCGCTGAAGCGAAGATGCTGTTCTTCACAGATTCTTTGACATACGCCGTAAAGTCACCATTGTTTTTAGCTGCCAATTCTGCAATATATGGTGCAATATTTCCTGCTTTTTTAGCGTAAAGATTCAATTCGTCAATCAATACCTGCTCTTCAAGCGGCATATACATTTTTTCATAACCTGCATCGATGGCCGACTTTAAACGAGGAAGAATAGCATTTCTTCTGGCTTCATCTCCAGCAGCATAAACTTCTAAACCGGATCCGATTGTATACGGTAACGCTGCCATTGCGCTAGAACGCAGCATGCCCATTAAATAATTGTCATGTCTAGCTTTCTCGTTTGTCGAAGCATAAAATTCGTTGATTGTTTTGATGACATCACCGTACTCCGCTTTGTTAGCAGCTTTATTTGCCCATTTGTCAAATTTAGCTTCGTCTTTTGCTTTCGCTTCCGCCGTTTTATGTAATGTCAAAGCGTCAATCATTCCTTGACGGTTTTTCCAGTAATTCGCTACTTGAGAGTATTTCGAAGCGTAGTTCAATTTGACTGCCTGGTCTTGGTCCATGAATTTTTTCATGGCATCCATACCTGTTTTAGAAGCTTCTACCCAAGCTGGATAAGCGAATTTAACATTTTGGTTGATGCCACCAGAAGGCATCCAACGATTGGTGCGACCTGGATATCCTAAGATCATTGCAAAATCTCCTTCTTGAACACCTTTTAAGCTGACAGGTAGGAAATGTTTTGGTTTCAAAGGAACATTATCTTGTGCATACTCTGCGGGATTCCCATTTTTATCAGCATATACTCGGAAAATCGAGAAATCTCCGGTATGACGGGGCCATTCCCAGTTATCGGTATCACCACCAAATTTACCGATGCTATTTGGAGGCGTGCCCACCAACCGAACGTCATTGTAGTCTTGGTATACAAAGTAATAGTACTCATTGCCTTGATAGAACGATTTTACTTCAACCACATACTTGCCATTTTCGCTATTTTCCTTTTGGATTTTAGCAGTCTCAGCAGCAATGATCTTTTTACGTTCATCTTCAGACATTTTGTTGTTGACCAAACCTAAGATTCGTTTTGAAACATCATCCATACGCACAAAAAAGCGAACCGATAGAGACTTAGGTTTTAACTCTTCATTTTTGGATTTGGCCCAAAAACCATTTGTTAAATGATCATTTTCTGGTGTAGAAAGTTCTGCAATAGCACCATATCCACAGTGATGGTTGGTGAATACCAATCCTTGATCAGAAACGATCTCAGCGGTACAGCCACCATTGAATTGTACGATTGCATCCTTTAAGCTCGAGTGGTTAATGCTGTAGATTTCTTCGGCACTTAAGCGAAGTCCTTTTTTCTGCATATCTGACTCATTCAGACGCTTTAGATACATTAAAAACCACATTCCCTCATCGGCAAATGCAGCAAAGCTTGTTGTGATGAACAACAAACACATCCATAATTTTTTCATATCAACCTGATAAAAAGTTTGTTTATACAGTACAAAAATGCTTTAATTCTCTTAAAAACCAAAATATTAGACTTTATAATATGCTTTTTACCAATTTTTATGTCAATTGAAAGTAAATGTGTACCGTATTGGTTGTCAAGGAAAGTCAAATGGACTCTTTTCCTTATCTTTGCAAGATGCAGCAATCATTTGAAAATTTTAAATTCAATAAACAGATCTTAAATGCGATAGCGGAGGCGGGGTATCAACAACCGACAGAGATCCAGGAAAAGGCAATTACGCCAATATTGGCCGGGCAGGATGTGATGGGTATCGCTCAGACTGGAACTGGAAAAACGGCGGCGTTCGTTTTGCCCATGCTGATGAAGCTAAAGTATGCTCAGGGAAATGATGCGCGTGCGTTGATTTTGACACCAACGAGGGAATTGGCCATGCAAATCGAAGAAAATATTAAACTGTTTTCTACTTATCTTGATTTGCGTTCAGTGGTACTTTATGGTGGATTAGGGCCAAAAACTCAAGTAGAAGCACTCGAAAAAGGAGTGGATATTATCGTTGCAACTCCGGGTCGATTTTTGGACCTGTACCTGGAAGGACATATTGGCGTTAAGTCACTTAAATTTTTGGTCTTAGATGAGGCCGATAAGATGATGGATATGGGCTTTATCAGTAAGATCCATCGCGTGCTTGAAATTGTACCACGCAAACGGCAGAACTTACTGTTCTCAGCAACAATGAGTGAGCTTGTCCGCAAAATTGCAGGCGATTTCTTAGCATTTCCGACGGTTATTGAAGTGTCCGAACAAGCTACACCAGCGAAGACGGTAAGCCAGGCGCTCTATATCGTTCCCAACCAAAAGACAAAATTGAATTTACTTCAACATCTCCTAAAAGATGATGAAGCGTTTAGCCGATTGATTGTTTTCTGTAAAACAAAGCAGGTAGCAGATAATGTTTTCCACTTTTTGGAACGCAAATATGGTAAAGATGAGGTTCGTGTTATTCATGCCAATAAAGGCCAGAACACACGCATCAACTCTATTAATGCATTTAAGGAAGGAAATATCCGGATTTTGGTCGCAACGGATGTGGCGGCGCGAGGACTTGATGTTTCTAATGTAAGCCATGTGATCAACTTTGAAGTACCTATTGTTATTGAAGATTACGTACATCGTATTGGACGTACCGGGCGAGCGTTCAATGAGGGGGACGCCATCACGTTCTGTAATGAGGCCGAGAAATATTATGTTCGCAAAATCGAAAAATTGATCAAGCAAAGTATCCCTGTGCACGCACTCCCAGAGGATGTCTTTATCGAGAAAACACCTTTTCATGAAAAACAGGATATTGCGCGCGAGATTGATAATCAAAAGCGAAAAGATGATCCTGATTTCCAAGGTGCTTTTCACGAGAAAAAATACGTTATCAAACAGAAAGAAGTGCGCGAGGCACAACGAGCTTCGGGATTTAAACCAAGAGCAAAAAGTAAAAGTAAATCTGCAGGTGGAAAATCGGGGGGAGCAAATCGTAATTTTAAAAAACGTTAATTTATTGTGCGCTTTACACCACTAAATATCGCTAGTGCATGCCTTGTTGCCTGGTTTGTTATGGAAAACCCCAATGATGAAAAGGCCTTATTTACATGGGGTGCATTTATCCTATTGTTGTTGATATTGACCGTCATTGATATTGTATTTAGGGTCTTTGTAAAGCCAAATAAAAAAATGTGGTTATTACAATTGGCATTTTTGATAGTCGTTTGTGTCACCAGTTTAATTGTTAAAGTTACCTTTGGGTAAAAGGTAAAATTTAAAAATAAAGACGAGTTAGGTTGTAAATCGATGACAAATATAGTCTCTGTTTCAAAAAACATAGCTCAATAAAAATAGCTCAATAATATTAAAATGAAAAAAGCTGAAATAAAATTACAGGTAGCGTTAGATGAAAACAACGTGCCTGAAAATATCATGTGGTCGTCTACAGATGGAAATAATGCAGAGGAATTACCTGCAAAAGCCATGTTTTTAGCCCTATGGGATTCACATTATAAAAATTCAATGCGTATCGATCTTTGGACTAAAGATATGCCTTACGATGAGATGAAACGTTTTTTCTATGAAACACTTCAAACATTGGGCGACTCCTTTATCCGTTCTTCAGGCGGTGATCCAATGGCAGAAAAGGTTATTGGCGACTTGCGTGATTACTGTGCGCATTTTGCAGATAAAATGGAAGTTTTAATGCCACAACAATAGTTTTAAACGCTTAACAGAAATTTGACCATGCAATACTTCTTAGTAAAATCTGAACCATTTAAATATAGCTGGGAACAATTTAATAAAGATGGCCGTACATTTTGGGATGGTGTTCGTAATTACCAAGCTAGGAATAATATCAAAGCCATGAAAGAAGGTGATTTGGTCCTGTTCTACCATAGCAATGAAGGAAAAGAAGTTGTCGGCGTGGCCAAAGTCGTCAAGGAATTTTATCAGGATCCGACAACAGATGACGAGCGTTGGGTCGTTGTGGATCTGGCACCTGTAGAGACGCTGAAGAAATCCGTTACGTTGGAAACCATTAAGGCTGATGCGCAGTTGCAGGATATCGCTTTGGTCAGACAGGGGCGTCTGTCTGTGATGCCGTTGAAGCCGGAGGAGTTTGATCGGATTTTAGCGCTCGGTAACGGGTAAACTACCGCAAATAAATAAACCCAGTGTATGGGGATATAACAAAAAAGGGAAAACAAGCTGTTTTCCCTTTTTTATTATTTGCACGGTATGTAAGCCATAAAAATTAGGTATTAATTCTTTTGGCTAAAAAGACTAACCAGCGCTTTTAATTTTTTTGCATTTTCAGGCTTTAATTTCCCCGCGAGAATAAGACGCAGCTCTCTTCGTTGTAATGCATCTTCGTAAGCTTTGTGTTCTATGTCTGTTTCAGGAATTAGTACCGGCACAGCTTTGGGGTTGTTATCCGCATCAACAGCAACAAAGGTATAATAAGCTTCGTTGGTTTTTACACGGGTGCCTTCCGGTAAATTAGATGCGAAAATTTCCATGCGTACTTCCAAAGAACTATTAAACGCACGTGTTACTTGAGCTTGTATCGTGACGACCTCACCCAGTTTAATGGAACGCTTAAAAGATACATTGTCAACAGATACTGTGACGACGACATTGCTACAGTGTTTTTGAGCAGCAATAGCCGAACAGATATCCATCCAATACAATAAACGGCCACCCATCAAATTTCCAAATGTATTGGTATCGTTGGGTAATACCAATTCGTTCATCTCTGTGTATGACTCTCGCGCAAATTTCTCTATCATATCATTATTTGTCATTATCGTCCAAACGTTTTGAATTGATGATCTATGATTGCCAAAGCATCCGTAAATGACGTCGGCACATAACCCAATTCAGCGTTAGATCTAGTCAGATCAAAGCCTGTCTGCCGTGGCCTGTTTTCTGCCTGTCCAATGCTGGCAGCGCTGACCTCCGAAATCAATCCTTTGTCTAGTTGCCAGAAGTCTGCAATTTTATAGACAGCCTCATTGATCGACATAAGCTCTGCTCCTGAAATATGAAATATTCCCTGTGCTTCTCGGTCAATAGCGAGTTGGCAAGCATAAGCTAAATCATCCACAAAGGTAGGCATTCTCCATTGGTCATTGACTACTTTTATAGGTTCATTTTGTGACAACTTACTTTTGGCCCATAATACGAGATTCGAACGATTGGGGTCAGCATTGATTCCATAGACTAATATTGTGCGAAGGATAGCATAATGACAGCCCGATTGTGCAAGCACTTGTTCGGAAGCATATTTACTTTTCCCATATTCACTTTGTGGATTGGGGAGATCTGTTTCATCATAAGGCGCATTTTTTTTGCCATCAAATACAAAGTCCGTAGATAAGTGGACCAATTGGGTCTGATGTGTAGTACAATAGGAGGCAAGATAGGCCACAAGATCGACGTTAAGCGATTGACATGCGGCTTGATCTGCTTCACAAGCTTCCACACTTGTCATAGCTGCTGTATGTACAATTGCATCAAAAGTTTGTGCAGCTAAAAAATCTGTCAGTTTTTCCCGATCCGATAGGTCTACTTGATAGAAAGTATAATTCACTTGATTCGGGTTGCGATTTGGACCCTTCGAAATGGCAACAACATCATATTGGTCATTTTTTGCAAGTAAATCAACGACTTTTTGGCCGAGGAATCCATTGGATCCTGTCACTAGTATTTTTTTCATCAACAATAATTAAATGATATCCAAGCACCCGTTTATAAAGACTCGTTTGCAGGGACTTAAGTGCGCTGTTTAGTTTATTCGTGTATGTCTACAAACTCGTTGACTAATCTCTGTTATAGCATTTGAGCATATAAAAAGCTAGATTATCACTTGCTGTTAAAGACAAATCCGCTTTTTTTGTTTTAGTTGGTCCATATAAAGTCCATTTTACTGGATTGTTTCATGATATTTTCAACCACTGTTTTTTCTAGATCTAAAATGGATTTTAAAGCATTGTAATCAATTTTATCGGCATCATCGGTCGGCATATGGTAGTCTGGGTGTCCACCAGTATGGAAAAATAACACCGGTATATTCTTTTTGTAGAATGAAGTTTGGTCAGATCCGCCATTACCATCCTTACTAAGATTAAATTTTATAGGGGCCTGAACGTCTTTGAATATAGCCGGCCATTGACTGCTTGTTCCATATCCGATTACAGCAAGGCCATTGCTGGGATTATAACGGCCAATCATATCCATATTCAGCATGGCTGTGATTTTCTCCAATGGGAGCGTAGGGTGTTCCGTAAAATATTTGGAACCTACTAATCCCAATTCTTCTGCCCCGAAAGCGATAAATAATAGGTTGTAAGGCTCTTTTTCCTTGTTGCTGCTAAAGTAACGTGCGAGCTCCAATAAACCAGCAGTACCAGAGGCATTATCGTCGGCTCCGTTATGGATTTTGCCTACCCCTAAAGAATCCTTTGAGCTTCCTTGACGACCTGTTCCCAGGTGATCGTAATGTGCGCCTATAACAACTGTTAAGTCGGCACCATTGTCAAGAAATCCAATGATATTATCTGCATTGCGAATGCTGTCTGCAACTTTTACTTTCCAGACTTTGGCTTTGAAGGATTGGCGGTAGCCTTTTTCACCTTTAGGCTCAAGTTTGTATTTTTTGAATTCCTTTTCAATATAATCTGCAGCTTTAAAGACTTCCTTACTGCCCGTTCCTCGTCCTTGCATTTTGTCGTCAGCGAGGTAATAAATATGTTTCTTTAAGTTGGAAACTTCGATCTGCTGCGCCTGTGCTATTTGGATTCCTAGTAGGCAGCAAAGTGTCAGAAGTAGACTAATGTTTTTCATGCGAATAGTAGAGTTTAGAAGTTGTATTGGGTTATATGTAAAAAAATAAAAGCCTTGCGATTAACAAGGCTTTTAAGGAATATTTCGTTAATCTTCAACGATTTCACTGTGGATGCTGGATTTTTCTTCTTTTTCTGTTTTGAAATACCGTTTTTGAAATAACAGGATCAAAACCACCCCAACAGAAATTGCCGAGTCGGCAATGTTGAATACAGGTCGGAAGAAGAGGAACTCTTCACCGCCCCAAAAGGGCACCCAAGAAGGGAAGTTGCCTTGAATTAATGGGAAATAAAGCATATCGACCACTTTTCCGTGCAGGAAGGAAGAATAACCACCACCTGCTGGGAATAAACTTGCTTTATCATACCAGGTACTTTCACTAAAGATGACACCGTAAAAAGCAGAATCGATGATATTTCCTAAGGCACCGGCAAGAATTAGGGCAACATTCAAGATGAAACCACGGTTATACTTATTTTTGATCATGTAATGCAGGCCGTATCCAATACCAGCTACGGCTAAAATACGAAATACCGTCAAAAATAATTTTCCATAATCACCGCCAAATTCCATACCATAGGCCATTCCATTGTTTTCAATAAAATGAATCTGGAAAAATTTGCCCAATACATGGTGGCTTTGTCCAATTGTCATTGTGAGCTTAACCCATATTTTTGACAATTGATCTATTAAAAGTATCGCTACGATGAGCGCGATCGGTTTCGTATAACCCTTCATTGTGTTATAAAAATGGTCTTTGCCTAAGCAAAGACCATATATTTAATGCCTAAAATTAATATTGTTTGTTTTTCGCTTCGATGCTCAACGTTGTATGTGGAACAGCTTTCAAACGTTCTTTTTGAATCAGTTTTCCGGTCTCTCTACAGATACCATACGTTTTGTTCTCGATGCGCACCAACGCCGCTTCTAGGTTGTCGATAAATTTCTTTTGACGAGCCGCCAATTGGTTTGTTTGCTCTTTTTCCAAAGTAGCTGAACCGTCTTCCAATGTCTTGTACGTTCCAGCAGTATCGTCGGTACCATTAGCATTACTGTTATTTAGCGTTGCGGTCAACGAGGAAAGCTCTTCTTTTGCTATTCTAAGCTTGTCCAAGATAATATCTTTGAATTCTTGTAATTCTGAATCGCTATAGCGTGTTTTCTCGTTGTTGTTTGCCATAATTTAATTTTTTTGGATTAATGCCTTAAGTTCTTTGCCATCGATCTCGATGGTCTCTCCTTCAGTTAGTGAATCTTCAAATACCAATGAATCGGCCAGAATTTCGGTGCAAATATACGATAAATTTTCGTTGGCAGCATTGACCACTTCTGAAGCAGCTGTTAACTTTACGTTAATTCTATCAGTTACTTCTAATCCTTTATCCTTCCTTAGATTTTGTAGGCGGTTGATCAATTCTCTTGACAAACCTTCTTTTTTCAATTCTTCGGTGATATGTACATCTAATGCTACGGTCAATTTACCTAGGTTCGCTACCTGCCATCCCTCGACGTCTTCTGCTATAATTTCTACATCGCTCAATAGAATCGTATATGGCGTGCCTGCTAAGGCCAATTCGCCTGTTGATTCCAATGAACTTATTTGATCTATAGTCAACGATTGGATAGACGAAGAAACTAACTTCATATCCTTACCAACTTTCGCGCCAAGAGCTTTAAAATTTGGTTTTATTTTTTTCTTAATGATACCGGTGGTGTCCGTAATAAACTCGATATCTTTGATATTCGTCTCCGAAAGTATCAGATCTTTTACTTTTTCTACCTTTTCCTGGAAGGCACTATCAAGTACCGGAACCAAAATTTTGTTTAATGGTTGACGTACGTTGATGGAGGTTTTCTTACGCAAGGAAAGTGTCAAAGACGAGATGTCCTGCGCTAACGCCATACGTTCTTCCAGATCTTTATCGACTAAACTTTCATTGTAAACCGGGAAATTCGCTAAGTGAACGGATTCAACTTGTTCCTTATTCGTTGCTGCATTCAAATCCAGGAATAACCTGTCTGAGAAGAAAGGTGATATTGGCGACATCAATTTCGCAATCGTATCAAGACATGTATAAAGTGTCTGATAGGCCGAAATTTTGTCTTCTGTATAATCTCCTTTCCAGAAGCGACGACGGCAAAGACGGACATACCAGTTGCTGAGATGTTCATCAACAAAGTTTTGAATAGCACGCGCTGCTTTTGTAGGCTCGTAATCCGCCAAGTATTCGTCTACTTCCTTGGTCAACGAATTTAACAAGGAGATAATCCAACGATCAATTTCAGGACGTTTCTCCAACGCAATATCGGATTCTGCATAGGAGAACTTATCGATATTGGCATACAATGCAAAAAAAGCGTAGGTATTATATAAAGTACCAAAGAATTTACGACGGACTTCATCCAACCCTTCCATATTGAATTTAAGGTTGTCCCATGGAGCGGCATTGCTGATCATGTACCAGCGTGTTGCATCGGCACTGTATTGATCGATCGTCGAGAATGGATCCACACCGTTGCCCAGGCGTTTGGACATCTTATTTCCATTTTTATCCAATACCAGGCCATTGGAAACGACGTTTTTGAAGGAAACCGATTTGTACATCATCGTAGAAATCGCATGTAAGGTGAAAAACCAGCCCCGTGTTTGATCAACCCCTTCAGCAATAAAGTCTGCCGGGTATGCATGATCGAATCCAGCTTTAAAAGGAAATTGTTCCCCTTTGGCTAATTTTTCGTGATCCAGTCCCCATTGTGCATAGGGCATGGCACCCGAATCAAACCAAACGTCGATCAAGTCAGGTTCGCGGAATAACTTTTGTCCGGCATCAGAAACCAAGACGATATCGTCTACATAGGGACGGTGAAGGTCCAATTGTTCGGTATCGAATTTATCCAAGTAAGCTTTATTTTTCGCTTTTTCATCCTCAGACAGAATGTCGGAGGTCAAAGAAGCTTCCAATAAAGACTTTAATTCAGGTAAGGAACCGATACAAACCTCTTCATTTTCGTCTTCTGAGCGCCAGATAGGAAGTGGAGTTCCCCAATAACGTGAACGTGAAAGGTTCCAGTCTACCAAGTTTTCCAACCAGTTTCCAAAGCGTCCAGTACCGGTTGCTTCAGGTTTCCAGTTGATGGTTTTATTTAAGGCAACCAAATCTTCTTTCACTGCTGTTGTGCGGATAAACCAGCTGTCTAGCGGATAGTAAAGAACAGGTTTGTCTGTCCGCCAACAGTGTGGATAGGTGTGCTCGTATTTTTTGACATCGAAAGCTTTGTTGTCCTCTTTTAGTTTGATAGAGATCAATACATCCGTAGGTTTGAAATCTTCTTTTGAACGTTCCTCTGCACTGTAATATTCCTCTTTGACAAATCTTCCGGCAAAATCGGTGATTTCACTTACAAAACGTCCCGTACGGTCAACAGTAGGAACCTCTTTTCCGTTTTCATCTTTCACCAAGATGCCCGGTACACCATGTTCTTTTGCGACACGAAAGTCATCCGCACCATAAGTAGGAGCAGCGTGAACGATACCGGTACCGTCTTCAGTCGTAACAAAGTCGCCTGGAATAACGCGGAAAGCATTTTCTTGTAATTCCTCGTTGGTGATATAAGGCAACAATTGCTCGTAGCGCAAGCCAACAAGTTCTTCGCCTACAAATTCTGCTGCAAGCTCCCAAGGAATTACTTTGTCGCCCAATTTATAGTCTTGGAAGGATGCATTTTCGCCTTCCGCTTTAAAATGTTTGCTGATCAAATCTTTCGCTAACACGACAGATACAGGAGCACCAGTATATTTATTGAAAGTTCGGATCTTAACATAATTTATTTTCTTGCCTACAACCAAAGCTGTGTTGGACGGTAAAGTCCATGGCGTGGTCGTCCAGGCAATGAATGCTACATCCTCCGCATCGTCGTCAACTAATTTTTCTATAGCTGGGTGAAGCTGACTTTTGATCAGTCTAAATTCTGCAACGATGGTGGTATCTTTAACATCTTTATAGGTGCCGGGCTGGTTAAGTTCATGCGAACTCAATCCCGTACCTGCTGCCGGAGAGTAAGGTTGTATCGTATAACCCTTGTACAAAAGACCTTTTTTGTAAAGTTCTTTTAATAAATACCATAAGGTTTCGATGTATTCATTCTTGTAAGTAATATAAGGATGCTCAAGGTCAACCCAATAGCCCATTTTGGTGGTTAGGTCATTCCATACATCGGTATATTTCATTACCTCCTTGCGACAAGCGTCATTATATTGTTCTACAGTAATCTTTTTGCCGATATCCTCTTTTGTGATTCCAAGAGCTTTTTCGACAGCAAGTTCAATGGGCAGACCATGAGTATCCCAGCCGCCTTTTCGTTTCACTTGGTAACCTTTCAAAGTCTTGTAACGACAGAAAATATCCTTAATCGTACGTGCCATCACGTGGTGAATTCCAGGCATTCCATTTGCAGAAGGCGGACCTTCAAAAAATGTATAGGTCTTGCTTTCAGGACGATTATTGATACTTTTTTCGAATATTTTTTCCTGTTCCCAACGGGTCAAAATCTCTTTACCTATCTCGGGTAAATTTAACTGCTTATATTCTTTGTACATCAGACTGTTGTATGCTTCTTTTATAAAGGTCGCTAATTTAGTGATTTATGATGGAAAATGAAAGAGGGCTTTGTTGTACTAATCTCATTAAATCGAGGTCGAACTTTTTGAAATCTCTCCTCGATCAACCGACAAAAAATGAGTGTGGTGTCTACTACGACAAAGGGACTACCTATGGCAGTCCCTTTCTTATTTCATTTGTACTGAAATTCAGTTATGCTGAAAAACTGCTTCCACATCCGCAGGTACTTGTTGCATTGGGGTTATTAAATGTGAAGCCCCTTGCATCGAGTCCCGATTTGAAGTCGATTTCCATTCCGGCAAGATATAGGCCATGTGCTTTGTTCATAAAGATGCGGATTCCTTGAATTTCGTATTCGTTATCGCCGTCCTTTTTCTGGTCAAAGCCCAAGATATAACTCATACCGGAACAACCGCCGCCTTCAACACCGACACGTAAACCAAAATCATCAGAGATTTCTTGTTGATCCTTTAATTTATTTAGTTCCTTGATTGCCCCCTCTGTTAAAGAAACAGGAGCAACTGCTGTATGTTCTGTACTCATTTTAATAGTGTTTTAGCCAATCCAATACAAAAATACATTTTTTTAACGGCAAATTGCTTGACCTGGATTTTTTGACATTTTCGAAACATTCAATTCTTTGTCCGCTTATTTTGTCCGATAGTACCATAAAATGATCCCGACCTAATTAGGTAATTCGCATTAATAAGGCTGTTTTTCTAAGAACATTTAATAAAATATGGCTTTTTGTCGATATTCTTTATGGAATATGCTATCTTTGAGGCATTAAAATAAACTACAAAATTTACTTTACAACATTTAAAAACAATGGAAAGAGATCAAGCCATTTTTAATTTAATAGCTGATGAGCTTAAACGCCAAGAAGAAGGTATTGAATTAATTGCTTCAGAGAACTTTGTTTCAAAACAAGTGATGGAAGCTGCTGGTTCAGTGTTGACAAATAAATATGCAGAAGGCCTCCCAGGAAAACGTTACTATGGAGGTTGTGAAGTTGTGGATGAGATCGAAACCATCGCAATTGACCGTGCAAAACAATTATTTGGCGCAGAATGGGTAAATGTTCAGCCTCACTCTGGTGCTCAAGCAAATGCGGCTGTTTTTTTGGCGACAATCAAACCTGGCGACAAAATTTTAGGTCTTGATTTATCTCACGGTGGTCACTTGACACACGGTTCGCCAGCGAACTTATCGGGTAAGATCTATCAACCATTATTTTATGGTGTAAAAGAAGACACTGGTTTAATTGACTATGAGCAATTGGAAGAAACAGCGCTTCGTGAAAAACCAAAGATGATTATCTGTGGTGCTTCTGCTTATTCTCGTGATTGGGATTACGCACGCATCCGTAAAGTTGCAGACGAAATTGGCGCTATCGTGATGGCAGATATTTCTCACCCTGCAGGTTTAATCGCGCGTGGTTTATTGAATGATCCACTTCCACATTGCCATATCGTTACGACAACGACGCACAAAACGCTTCGTGGCCCTCGTGGTGGTATGATCATGGTCGGTAAAGATTTTGAAAATCCATGGGGTATCAAAACACCTAAAGGTGAAATCCGTACAATCACACAATTATTGGATTTAGCTGTATTCCCAGGTACGCAAGGTGGTCCTTTAGAACATACAATCGCTGCGAAAGCGATTGCTTATGGTGAGGCTTTATCCGATGAGTATATGGAATATATCGTTCAAGTAAAGAAAAATGCAGCTGCATTGGCGCAATTCTTTGTAGAAAGAGATTATAAGATCATCTCTGGTGGTACAGACAATCACTTGATGTTGGTGGATCTACGCAATAAAGATATTTCTGGTAAAGAAGCCGAAGCTGTATTGGGTAAAGCGGGTATCACAACAAATAAAAATATGGTTCCTTTCGATACACGTTCTCCTTTTGTGACTTCAGGTGTACGTTTTGGTACTGCTGCAATCACTACACGTGGTATTAAAGAGAATGAAATTATTCAAATCGGTGAATTGATCGATGAGGCATTGAAAAATGCATCTAATGATGCGCAACTGGATTTGATCCATGGTAAAGTAAAAGCAATGATGGCTGAGTTCCCATTGTATAAATAAGACTTTTTCCATAGGAATAGAAAAAGCGGAATTACCGATGCGGTGGTTCCGCTTTTTTTATCCCGTCTTTTTTTCTACTGCCATTGTAGAAAGGATAGTTCCGTTACAGTCTCGTATCAACTTAACTTTTTAGACGATATTAACAACAATCTTATACGGACTTTAAACGGATTTTATAGGTATTCATCCGAATGAGGTCCCTATAAGGTCCCTATTAGCTCCCTATAAAGTCCGTATGAAGTAATAACTTTAAAACTTGTTATTTTGGAGCTGTTCGAGGTTGTTATTCCATCTTGTCTGAAGGGGCGTACTGTGGTCGAAGAACCTTTATTTTGGAATTATGAGGTAGATAACTTATTTTTAAATGTTAAAAAATCTTAAAATAAATTGTAATAATTTGATTACTCATTTATTTTACGGTAATTTGGATTTAGATTAATTGATTGTTTTACAATAAGAAAGGATAGTTTATACGGCAAACATTTACATTTTAACACAGAACTGATAATTTATTTGCGAACTGCTAAAGAAGTAAGTGACGTATGAGACTTTTAAAAAGTAAAAGCGATCAAGAGTTGATCCAAATGTATGTCGGTGGCCAAGAGTCCGGTCTAGAGGCATTGTTGAATCGATATAAATCGAAAATATATACTTCCATATATATGAAAGTAAAAGATGAATATCTTGCTGAAGATATTTTCCAGGAGACTTTCATAAAAATCATCAACACCTTAAAATCCGGTAAATATAATGAAGAAGGTAAATTTTTACCTTGGGCTATACGTATAGCGCACAATATGATCGTTGACTTTTTTAGAAAAGCAAAACGTGCTCCGAATATTGTGAATGCCGACGGGTTTGATATTTTTGAGGTGCTCGAATTTAGTGATGAAAGCGCAGAGTCAAAAATGCTCAAACAGCAGGTTGATGTCGACCTTAAAAAAATGATTCAAAAGCTTCCGGACGATCAAAAAGAAGTGCTTATTATGCGTCACTTTTGTGATATGAGTTTTAAAGATATTGCGGAGATAACCGAAGTAAGTATCAATACTGCTTTAGGGAGGATGCGCTACGCATTGAGCAATTTACGTAAAATGATTGAAGGTACTGATCTTACCCTGCAAATGGGCTATTTATAATAAAGGGGGCATTTTTTAATGCCCCTTTTTATTTGCATTGCTAATTGGAGCTATAGGAAGTCTTGACGCTTTTATAGTTTCTCGTCTTTTGTCTTAATAGTATAGCAAGGCTACAATCCGTTGGGCATCGTGTTTTCAAAAGCCATTTGCTTCAATAATAAGCTCCCTGATCGAACTTGAAATAAAACGCATCTCCAATACTCACCGATGAGACTACATCTTGGATTCTTGTTAAATAGCGCAGGTGCTTCACTGTACGAAGCTGATAATGGAGTTATCTGCCCAAATGATCTGGCAATTATGTCATGTGGAGATCAGAAGAACCTGTTCTTTTTGTCAGGTCAAAGACTTTTTTTATCTTAGAAATTCATGCATATACCTTTTTTCGACGATTGGAATAAGGTTTGATAGTCATATAATAAAATAAAACGATTGAATAGCTATGTACTTGATTTTATTTATTGGAATAATGGTGGTAAGCCTGATTGTCCAAACAAGATTCAAAAACAAATTTAAGAAATACGCCGAAATGCCTTTGAGCAATGGGATGTCTGGAGCTGAGATTGCGCAAAAAATGTTAAATGATAACGGTATATATGATGTAAAGGTAGTGTCTATTCCAGATCGCTTGGGAGATCACTATAATCCGTCAGATAAAACCGTAAATTTAAGTCCTGAAGTTTACAGTGGCCGCAGTGTTGCAGCTGCAGCAGTAGCGGCGCACGAATGTGGCCATGCTGTACAGCACGCCAAAGCCTATAAATGGTTGGGATTCCGTTCGGCAATGGTTCCGATGGTAAATGTGGCCTCTAAAATGACATCATGGGTATTGATGCTGGGTGTTATGCTATTTGCTTTTTCCAAAGGGGGTAACCCCTGGCTTTTAGCTGTTGGAGTGGGGGCTTTGGCTATTACGACCCTGTTTTCTTTTATCACCTTGCCCGTAGAGTTTGATGCGTCGAACCGCGCACTGGAATGGTTAAACCATGCTGGTGTAACCTATAATGGCGAAGAACATGACGGTGCGAAAGATGCTTTGAAATGGGCAGCGATGACTTATGTCGTAGCGGCGTTAAGTGCGTTGGTAACACTTTTGTATTATGCGTCTATTTTATTCGGTGGCCGTAGAAGTGATTAAATACGGATATTGTAACTTTATCCTACAAAAATGCGATTATTTTTCATAGTCGCATTTTTTATGGGGTGTTAATGAGGTTACTATAGACAATTTTTTTAACTTTGCTGTTTATATAGAATAAGATTCAGATTTTATGTTTTCAAATCTTCAAGATAAGTTAGATAGGGCCTTTAAAGTATTAAAAGGACAGGGTAGTATTACCGAGATCAACGTTGCAGAAACGATGAAAGAAATTCGCAAAGCGTTGTTGGATGCCGATGTGAATTATAAAACTGCCAAAACTTTTACCGACGATGTTAAACAAAAAGCTTTAGGCGAAAATGTACTGACAAGTATTTCCCCGGGCCAATTGTTGACGAAGATCATGAACGATGAGTTGACAGCTTTGATGGGCGGATCTGTTACGGAGCTTGAGACTGGAAAAAATCCAACAGTCATTCTAATTGCGGGTTTGAATGGTGCTGGTAAAACAACTTTCTCCGGTAAGTTGGCCTTGTACCTTAAAGATAAAAAGAATAAAAAACCATTGTTGGTGGCTGGTGACGTTTATCGCCCTGCAGCGATCGATCAATTGGAAGTGCTTGCCGAACAAGTGGGCGTACCAGTGTATGTGAATCGTGAATCTAACGATCCTATTGCGATTGCCAAAGCCGGTGTGGAAGAAGCAAAACGCAATGGAAATAATGTCGTAATCATTGATACAGCCGGTCGTTTGGCCATCGATGAGCCTTTAATGGTGGAGATTACAGCAGTTAAAGAGGCGACAAAGCCAGACGAAATCCTATTTGTTGTGGATTCAATGACTGGTCAAGATGCCGTGAATACAGCTAAGACGTTCAACGACCGTCTGGACTTTACAGGTGTAGTATTGACTAAGTTGGATGGTGATACACGCGGTGGTGCAGCTTTATCGATTAAATCTGTCGTTAATAAGCCTATCAAGTTTATTGGTACAGGTGAAAAGATGGATGCATTGGATGTATTCCACCCTGATCGTATGGCCTCTCGTATTTTGGGTATGGGTGACGTGGTATCCTTAGTGGAACGTGCACAGCAACAGTTTGACGAGAAGCAAGCCGCAGAGCTCCAAAAGAAAATCCGTAAGAATAAATTCGATTTCAACGATTTTAAATCCCAGATTCAACAAATCAAGAAAATGGGTAATATGAAAGACCTCATGGGAATGATCCCTGGCGTTGGGAAAGCAATGAAAGATATTGAAGTCGATGACAATGCTTTCAAACCCATTGAAGCGATTATCGATTCCATGACACCTTTTGAACGCGAAAACCCAGATGTCATTGATCAAAAACGTCGTTTACGTATTGCCAAGGGATCAGGTACTGATATTAATGAAGTGAATAAGTTATTGAAACAATTTGGTGATATGCGTAAAGTCATGAAGCAGATGTCTAATCCGGCGATGGCGGCTAAATTGATGCGTAATATGCCCAAAATGCCAGGAAAAATGTAATTTTTAGAGAATAGTTACATCATAAGAAGGGCATCGTTTTATACGATGCCCTCTTTTTTTTTCTGAAAATGTCTGATCTTATTGGCCAGAAAGAACCTTCAGTCCGCTTTCATTGCTGTTGGTGTCTGCAAAGTCATGAAGGTTTTGAACATGGCATTGCTCTTTCGATTAATTTTCGGTTGCTGCTAAGTGCAGCACCAGATGAATTGGGGACTGCTTGCAGACCGGATACGGGGCATTAGTGCCTTAAAATTCGAACTGTTTTTAAAGAAATAATTCGTAATTTCAAGTTCCTCACCCGAGTAAACGAAATATTTGTTAAATTTGTAATTATTATGGATGACCCCGCGCAATTATCGGAATACGGCAAAATCCTTATCATTCTGCTGATAGGGGCGCTGTTAGTCTGTGCGACCATTTTTCTAGCACGTTTAATCTCTCCGAAAAAGAATAATCCCATCAAATCTGGTACTTACGAATGTGGAGAGGATCCCATTGGTTCTTCTTGGGTTCAGTTTAATCCACGGTTCTATGTTATTGCCCTTGTATTTTTACTTTTTGATGTAGAGCTTATTTTTATTTTTCCATGGGCCACTGTATTTGGACAGTCCGAATATATTGCGGCAGATGGAAGATGGGGGTGGTTTACCATGATTGAAATGGCTATGTTCATTGGCATTTTAATTTTAGGATTGGTTTTTGTCTGGAAAAAGGGCGATTTGGAATGGGTTAAACCGAATGTGTCCTTACCTAAAGTTCCTGTGGCTATCCCGGATAGTGCCTATGCAAGCCTGAATAGTAGGACGTATCAGGTGCGTGATTATGCACGGATTGTAGAAGATGCTGTCGCGCACAAAACGACGACAGATGAACACGTGTCGACGCCGAAACCAGCCTTTAAACCTCGATTTAAAAAACCTGAGTAAGCATGAGTTTAGATAGTCAATTGCAGAATAATGGTGTTATTGTTGCCAAATTAGATGATTTGCTGAATTGGGCAAGGTTGTCTTCAATGTGGCCCATGAGCTTTGGTATTGCTTGCTGTGCCATTGAAATGATGGGGGCAATGGCTTCGACGTATGATTTAGACCGGATGGGCGTATTCCCAAGGCCTTCTCCACGGCAATCCGACGTGATCATTATTGCTGGAACGGTTACTTTTAAGATGGCCGATCGTATCAAGAAACTATATGAACAGATGCCCGATCCTAAATATGTTATCTCGATGGGCTCTTGCTCCAACTGTGGCGGTCCATATTGGCAGCATGGTTATCATGTGGTCAAAGGGGTAGATCGAGTGATCCCTGTGGATGTTTATGTCCAGGGCTGTCCGCCACGTCCCGAGGCATTAATTGGTGCTTTTATTGAGTTGCAAAAAAAGATAGACAAAGAAAGCTTGTTGGGTGAGCAATTGTTCAGCGGAAAAGCTTAAAAGATAAATTTTATAAGATTTTAAATCAATTATGGCAAAAGATTTTTATGGTGAATTGCAATTGGGTATTCTTGGCGGTGGTCAACTGGGAAGAATGCTCATCCAGGAAGCCATTAATTACAATGTAAATGTTCATGTATTGGACCCGGATAAGAATGCTCCTTGTCGCAAGTTGTGCAATAAATTTGAATGTGGTTCATTGGGCGATTTTGAAACGGTCTATAATTTCGGTAAGGATTTGGACATGATCACGATCGAGATTGAGAAGGTGAATGTAGATGCTTTAGAGAAACTGGAAGGCGAGGGCGTTATCGTGTACCCACAATCACGTATCATTCGTCTGATTCAAGATAAAGGTCTGCAAAAGCAATTTTTTAAACAAAATGATATCCCCACTTCGGCATTTCAATTGATATCCAATAAAGATAATTTAGTGAATGCCTCGTTAAACTTACCCTATATCCAGAAATTGCGTAAGGATGGATACGATGGGAAAGGGGTAAAGAAGGTTGTTAACCAACAAGATATACAAGATGCTTTCGAAGAACCCAGCTTAATTGAAGAATGGGTAGATTTTGAAAAAGAAATTGCGGTCATTGTTGCCCGGAATGATAAAGGTGAGGTGTCTACATTTCCAATGGTAGAGATGGAATTTAATCCTCAGGCTAACTTGGTGGAATTTTTGATTGCGCCGTCTTTGTATGGTGTAGAGATCCAACAACGCGCAGAGGCTATAGCAAAAAAGATTGCCGATGATCTGCAGATCGTGGGTATATTGGCTGTAGAGATGTTCCTAACGAAAAATGGTGATATTCTGGTCAATGAATTGGCTCCGCGTCCGCATAATAGTGGTCACCAGACCATAGAGGGTAATTATGTGTCGCAATTTGCACAGCATTTAAGAGCTATCTTCAATCTACCGTTAGGTGATACCAGATGCAGAACGAACGCCGTTATGATTAACCTGTTAGGTGAACCTGGCTATGAAGGATTGGCCAAATACGAGGGTGTAGAAGAGGTGTTGGCAATGGAAGGCGTATATATCCATTTATATGGAAAGAAATATACGAAGCCATTCCGTAAGATGGGCCATGTTTGTATTATCAATGATGACCGGGAGAAAGCGATCTCCAATGCAAGAAAAGTACAAGAAATATTAAAAGTTAAAGCTTAAACAATACTATGTCAGTCAATAATAAGGCCCAGGTAGGCATTATCATGGGAAGCAAATCAGATCTTCCTGTTATGCAGGATGCGATAGATGTGCTCAAAACCCTTGGGGTGGAATTTGAGGTAACGATCGTCTCAGCACATCGTACACCACAACGTATGTTTGATTATGCCAAAAATGCAGCATTTCATGGTTTGAAAGTTATTATTGCTGGAGCGGGTGGTGCGGCGCATTTGCCTGGAATGGTCGCTTCAATTACACATTTACCTGTAATAGGCGTACCTGTAAAATCATCAAATTCCATTGATGGATGGGACTCGGTACTTTCTATCCTTCAGATGCCCAATGGTATTCCTGTAGCAACTGTCGCTTTAAATGCGGCGAAGAATGCAGGTATATTGGCAGCTCAGATTCTGGGTACACATGATGAAACAATCAGCAAGAATATCATCGAATTTAAAGAAGAGTTGGCGAGAAAAGTAATCGAGACCGCAGTAGAGGTCGAAGATACCGAATTCTAAGCTGACAATCTTACAAAATAAAAAAAGGNNCCTTTTTTTATTTTGTAAGATTTGCCTGAACATAATCGTAACTTTTTTTGAGACTTTCGATCTTATTTGGCATATAGATATTGTCTTGCTCGACAAATGCATATTTAAGTCCGGCTTTATTCTTTTCTTTGACGATTTCAAGGAAGTTGATGCTTCCGGTCCCCACTTCGGTATACTTGATGTCATTGAAGATTTGCTCAATCGGCAATTTTCCATCTTTGGGCCATTCAATGGGATTGGATTTTGTTTTATCCATATCTTTGACATGCCATAGTTTAAAACGGTTGGGGAATTTTTCAAACAAGGATATCGGGTTTTTACCCGCTTTTTCTGCCCAGAAAAGGTCTAATTCAAAATCGACCAAATCAGGTTCAGTGAATGCTAACATCACCTCTTCACCGGTCGTATTATTGCCCAGATCCCTAAATTCCCAGAAATGGTTGTGGTAGGCAACTTTTAGACCCAATTTTTTAGCCTGTTCACCAGCTTTATTCAATTGCTCGGCAGCATAGAGATAATCATCTTTTTTCAATGCATTCAGATCAAACATCGGTGTTACAGGAGCAATTACATATTCTTGGCCAAGTTCTTTTGCTGCATCAAAATAAGCCGCAAGATCTTCTTTGTCGGTATGCGCTTTACTGAGGTATTTGGACATATCGTAATGGCCTGAATGTGTTTTTAGACCGTTATCATCCAATATTTTCTTCAACTCTTTGTAAGGCAATTTCCAGAACTGCTTGGCTGTGGCGTCTATCCCATACAGCTCAACATGTTTATACCCAATTTTGGCAATTTGTTCCAAAGATCCTTTCGGATCTTTATCCATTAAATCGCGAATGGAATACAGCTGTACGCCTATAGTCTGTAATGGATTGTCGCTGATTGCACCGGCTTTATTTTGACAAGATATAAAGTTGGGCACCAGATAAGCTGCCGAAAGACCTATTCCAGCTTGCTTTAAAAATTGACGACGAGAATTGTTCATCATATAATTGATTACTTGTTAGTGTACAATGTACAATTATTTGTTCAGAAATCAATGGTACAACAGGGAATATTTTTGAAGTGTATGCTGAATCTTAACCCATAAAATTTTTGGAAGGTCAATGTCTTGTAGGTTGGGAAGAGTTCTTTTTAGGGGAGGAGTGCGGAGTTCTTCACACCAATAAAAAAGGTCTGAATATTTTTCAGACCTTTTTTCTATTCAAGTAGGAAAACTTAAACAGTCATGATATCTTTTTCTTTCAGTTCAGCCAATTTATCAACTTTTACAATGAATGCATCTGTTAATTTTTGAACTTCACCTTCAGCAGTTTTGATTTCATCTTCAGAAGCGCCGTCATTTTTTAATTTTTTGATGGATTCGTTGACATCTTTACGGATATTACGTACACCAATACGGCCTCTTTCAGTTTCTTCTTTTACTTTCTTAACCAAATCACGTCTTCTTTCTTCTGTTAAAGGAGGAATATTCAGACGAATAACGATACCGTCATTCTGTGGGTTGATTCCTAGGTTAGCGTCAGTGATAGCTTTTTCAATTGCGTTGATGAGCGATTTTTCCCAAGGTTGGATAACAATAGTCCGTGCATCAGTTGTATTGATGTTGGCCACTTGTGAAAGTGGAGTGGCGCTACCATAATAGTCTACTGAAATTCCATCTAACATCGATGGAGAAGCTTTACCCGCACGAATTTTAGTTAATTCGGATTCGGTGTGAGCAACTGCTTTGGACATCTTGTCTTTACAATCGTCCAATTCAATTGAAATTAGTTCGTTCATATAAGATTACGTTTTTTACAGATTTAAATTATTTAACCACAGTTCCGACATGTTCACCATTAGCAAGTTTCAATAAGTTGCCTGGTTTGTTCATATCAAATACGATGATCGGTAATTTGTTTTCTTGACAAAGGGTAAAGGCTGTCATATCCATAACATTTAATCCTTTCTCATAAACCTCTGTGAATGATATTTCTTCAAATTTTGTTGCAGTAGGATCTTTTTCAGGATCTGCGGTGTAAATACCATCCACACGGGTTCCTTTCAATACGGCATCCGCATTGATTTCGATTGCACGCAAAGATGCAGCGGTATCCGTTGTGAAATAAGGGTTTCCTGTACCAGCTCCGAAAATAACAATACGGCCTTTTTCCAAATGGCGTACAGCTCTTCTGCGAATAAATGGTTCGCAGATTTGCTCCATTTTGATCGCAGTAAGCAAACGTGTCTTTTTCCCAACTTTCTCAAGCGCATCTTGAAGTGCCATGCTGTTGATGACTGTGGCAAGCATGCCCATATAGTCTGCTTGAACACGGTCCATGCCTGATTTTTCGGCGCTTAGACCACGATATATATTACCGCCACCGATAACAATTGCAATTTCTAAACCTTGATCGTGAAGTTCTTTGATATCATTAGCGTATTGTGATACACGGTTAATATCGATACCGTAGCTTTGGTCACCCATTAAGGATTCACCGCTAAGTTTTAATAAGATACGTTTGTATTTCATAATTGTTTTTTTGGAAATTTTCCAAAGGTCAAAGATAAAATATTTTTTTTATCCCTTAAGCCTAAAATAATATTTATTGTGCTTTTATTGTTTGATTAATGACTTCTCCGTAATACTGTTCATATAAAGGCATAATATTGGACAATTGGAATTTTTTCGCATGATTTAATGCCGCTTCCTTAAATTTTTCTAAGCGCTCTCCATCTTCCAAGATATAAATCGCATTCTTTGCCATATCTTCAACATCACCAACAGCACTGAGAAATCCAGTGACGCCGTTTTCATTCAGCTCAGGTAACCCTCCAGTATTGGAAGAGATAACTGGCACTTGGCAAGCCATGGCTTCTAAAGCCGCAAGACCGAAACTTTCCGAACTTGAAGGCATCAGAAAAAGATCTGATACAGACAATATTTCTTCCACTGCATCCTGTTTCCCCAAGAAACGGACGTCCTTGCAGACATCAAGTTCTCTGGATAGCTCTTCTGCATTTCGACGCTCAGGACCGTCGCCTACCATCAATAATTTGGAAGGGATAACATCATGTACTTTCTTAAAAATACGGATGACATCTTCTGTATTTTTGACTTTTCTAAAGTTGGACGTATGGACTAATATACGCTCATTGCCGGGGGCAATGGCTTTTTTGAAATGTGACCGATCTTTATTGCTAAATCTGTCGAGGTCAATAAAGTTGGGAATCACTTTGATATCGCGCGTAATATCAAAATATTGAAGCGTCTGATCTTTCAGATTCTGTGATACAGCGGTTACGCCATCGGACTGATTGATGGAGAATGTTACGACCGGACTAAAACTCTTGTCTTTGCCAACCAATGTAATATCTGTCCCGTGTAAAGTCGTCACGACAGGAATATTAATGCCGTAGGTAGTGAGTAAAATCTGTTTGGCCATAAATGCCGCTGATGCATGTGGAATGGCATAGTGGACGTGGATCAAATCCAACTTTTCGAAGCGAACAACATCAACCAGTTTGCTGGCTAACGCAGATTCATAGGGTAGAAAATCAAAAAGAGGATACTGCGAAACAGCTACCTCATGATAGTATAGGTTTTCAGAAAAGAAATCCAGACGTGCAGGTTGTCGATAGGTTATAAAATGAATCTCATGTCCATTTGCGGCCAAGGCCTTTCCTAGTTCGGTTGCAACTACACCACTTCCACCAAAGGTGGGATAACAAACAATTCCTATTTTCATCTGCGTAATTATGTCTGAGCGCATATTTTAACGGCATCCCGTTATAAACGCTGTTTATTTTTTGTTAAAAGGCTCCCGGGAACCTCGTGTTAGTACTTTGATTGTCGTTGTTCAAGACTCGCAATGTCCATTACATACAAACGCTATTCATTCATGTGGCACCGACGAAGTTCTTTAGCTTGACAATTGCCCTCTTATTTTACTTTATGATAACAAGGTAAATTGAAGATGCTTTTTCCTGAATTTTGTGTTGCAAATTTCGTCTATTTATGCGTAAAATAACAAAAACCAATTGCCATAGTTTTGTGAATTTTTTGATTGGTTAAAAAGCACTATCTTTAAATAGATATTAAATCGGTATATGGATAACTTTATAAGTGATATTTCAGGACAGCAATTTCCTTCGGAACAACGTATTTTGGGGGCTTCAATCCGACAACCCATTTTTAAGCTGATAAAAAAGGAATATCCAGGTTTTAGTAAGGACAAGTATATCGCCGCAAGCGAGTTGACACGATTCAAAGAAACTTATATCGCCGAATTTCTGAAAGATGAGTCTGGACAGTTAAGTCAATTGGATCAGCAGGTCATCAACAGTTTTAAGGAAAATAAAGTGATCAGCGCAAGTTTGGATGGAGATAATTTGGAGCCAGTCAGCGTAGGAGACCGGGTTGCCGATAAAGTGGCTGAGTTTGGCGGAAGCTGGACCTTTATTATTTCCTTTGTCTTATTTTTGATTGTCTGGATTGCGGCCAATATCTTTTGGTTAAATAATAAAGGCTTTGATCCTTATCCCTTTATTTTACTGAACCTGATTTTGTCCTGCGTAGCTGCTTTGCAAGCTCCAGTTATTATGATGAGTCAAAACAGACAGGAAGATAAGGATCGTGAACGTGCAAGAAATGACTATATGGTCAACTTAAAGGCTGAACTCGAAATCAGGGAATTGCATGAGAAAATAGATCATCTCATTATCCGCAAAGAACAAGAACTTGTCGAAGTACAACGGGATCAAGTGGAAAAATTGAGCTTTCTATTAAAAAAGATGGAAAAAATAGAAGAAGCATTTAAAAATAAATGAATTTAGAAGGAGTAATAGGAGAACTTACGTTTAAGTTTTCCAGATCGGGTGGAGCAGGTGGACAACATGTAAACAAGGTGTCATCGAAAGTATTGTTGCAGTGGGATGTTGCGCTATCCACAGCTGCTTCTGTTGAAGAAAAAGCAATGATTTTCAACGCGTTGGCAAACCGTATCAATAAAGAAGGAATACTGCAATTGGAGTGCGATATCGATCGGTCGCAGATCCGTAATAAAGAAATCGCAATCGATCGCTTTAAGCGTATAGTGGAAGGCGCACTTGTGCCAGCAAAACCCCGTAAAAAAACCAAAACTCCGTATTCGAGTGTGCTGAAAAGACTGGATCGAAAGAAACAACAGTCTCAATTGAAAGCTTCAAGGAAAAAGAATTTCGACGAATAAAGATGATAATATCACTTGTTGTTTTAAATTAATTGTTTAATTATCAGTATTTTGTGTTTTAAACTAATTTATTAGTTGTAAAACTATGATTTTAGTTATAACTTGTGTATTGATTTATTATTCTGGTATTTATTTTATTCCTGAGGAGTTATGGAGGATTTTAAAGAGTTAACGAAAGCCGAGGAGCAGATTATGCAAGAGCTCTGGGAGATGGGCCGTGGCTTTGTCAAAGAAATTATTGATCGACTTCCGGAGCCGAAACCGGCCTATAACACGGTCTCGACCATCGTTCGTATTCTCGAAACAAAGGGCTTTGTAAGGCATGAATCTTTTGGTAAAAGTCATCAATATTTACCAAAGATTTCAAAAGAGGAATATAAGAAAGGTATCACAGGAAAGTTATTAACGAATTATTTTGATAATTCGCCCAAGCGTATGCTCTCTTATTTTTTGGAAGAGAATAGGCTGGACATCAAAGAACTTGATGACATCTTATCGATCATCGAACGTAATAAATAACAACCAATACCCTTTTATAAACTTTTTGATTATGATTTACTTATTGATTGTCAATATTTCATTGATTATCAGTTTTGTGCTCTACAAACTGATTTTTAGAAAACTTACTTTTTTTCAATGGAACCGGATCTATCTGATTGGAATGGTTGTATTTTCCTTATTAGCTCCTGTGGGTATTTTTATTGAATTACCCAAGACGGAAATGATTTCCAATCATATTCCACAGGTCGACTTAGGAACATATATGGATGTCGAAATCGGGAGCCCGATCGAAAAAAAACCTCTTTTTCTGTTGGATATTCTTGCCAAGATTTATTGGATAGGAGTGGGAATCGCTTTTTTTTTCCTGGCGATACGGATCAGGCAACTTGTTCGGGTATTGCGTTCTTCTCCTGAGTACCTGAGTTTTTCTTTTTTTAATCGGGTTGTGATTGGGAAATCGATTAAAAACAAGAAGAATATTGCATGGCATGAGCAGGTTCATGCTGAGCAGGGACATTCCTATGATTTACTGTTGATTGAGCTACTTAAAATTTTCAATTGGTTCAATCCTGTTGTGTATTTCTTTCAAAAGGAAATAAGGTTTCAACACGAGTATATTGTAGATGAAATTTGCTCGACCGATAAAGTGGCTTATGCAGAAATGCTGGTTGCTCATGCATTACGTACAGATCAATTGGCTTTTTCACATAAGTTTTCCAATCATTCTTTTTTAAAGCAGCGCATCACGATGTTATTTAAAGATAAATCTGTACAAAGACAACGCTTGTTATATGTGATTGTGCTGCCCATGTTATTGGTGGTAGCGGGGTCTACGTTGGTATTTAATACGAGTAGGGCCAAGGCTATGGTAGCGGATGTAGAAGAAAGCGTTAATGGCTTAACTGTGACTGATGAGCAGACATTGCCGAGCCAGTCTGAGGAGCTGAAAAATGGACAGGTAAATGAAGACAGTAAGGTCTACAAAGATCCTGAGATCATGGCTATTCCAGTTGGAGGAATGAAAAAGTATGTCATTGGATTGAGCAGTAGAATCCACGTGAGTGATGAAGCAATCAAAAATAATATGATCGGGGTAATTGTCATCTCAGCCATCGTGGAGAAAAATGGTGAGTTGAGCCATATAAAGGCTAAGAATGATTTGGGCTATGGCCTGGCATCCGCTGTGGAAAATGCTGTAAAAGCAAGTGGGAAATGGAAACCTGCAATCGTCAATGGGAAAGTCGTTCGATCGCTGCTTTCCTTACCCGTTACCGTTGGCGGAAAAACGACGTACTATTGGGAGGAAACTGACACATTGGGCAGAAAGGTCCGGATGTCATCTCATTCATTCCCGGGCGCTGAATCTGGTGAAGAGACGGAAAAACAACTCAAGGAAGTAAAATCGATAAGGACGGAAGATGAGAGCGACCGCTGGAATCTTTCATTGGATTTTCAGTCCGATTTAGTAACTTTTGATAAAGTTGAGGTGCAACCAACACCTATTGGGGGAATGCGATCTTTTATGATCTGGGTAGGCGATAATTTTGTTTTTCCGGAAGCAGCAATTAAACGGGAGGTTAATGGCATTGTTGAAGTAGCTTTTATTGTCGAAAAGGATGGCAGTTTATCCCATGTTGATGTAAAAAAAGATCTTGGTTATGGAACCAAAGAGGCGGCATTGGAGCTCCTAAAAGGTGCGAAAAAATGGAAACCGGGATTAGTTAACGGTAAACCGGTACGCGTGGCTTACACATTGCCTATTCGTTTAAATTTAAAGAAGTAAAGATTAGATCATAAATATGCAGAGCAGATTCATTCAAATTTTCTATTTTATTGTGGTTTTGGCCATGCTTTCTTCCTGTAAGTCCTATAAAGTGGTTCCCAACGGTTTTGCTGTACAAGGAGATGAGTATTTTGTTAATATTAACAAAGAGCTCACCGTATTCCTCGGGGATGATATTATGGAGGATAAAAATTGGCAAGGTAAGACTAATCCGATTAATGCAAAGCAGGTTGACAATCGATTTCGTCGTGTATTACGCCATTTACGCTATTCAGATACCGCGTATCAGGTTTTGTTTTCTGGACATCTGGAAGGAAAATATCAGTATGACATGCTTGCTGTAGTCAACAACTCGCCAAATGTAAAAGGGAAAAAAAATCACCTACTTGATTTAAGTTCTTTTCAACGGGAGCAAAATAAGGAGGGACGATATTTTTATACGACTACAACTTTTAAGGGACAAAAGCTGCTTCATTTTGTAATTCCGTTTAACGGGCGCCTTTGGCAAGAGAAAATGGTGTCGCTGATCTTTCTCTTCCCGGAGGATTTTACCGATATCGCGTGGGCGAAGGATGTAGTGATGTCTAATGTTGCTATGTATCGCGATCGTTATAAATTTACCCCGAGCCGCACAGAGATTTTATGTCCTGATGATGGTAGTAGCCGTTCGCATTTAGATTATAAAATTCCGGAAGAAAAGGTGAATAAAACAGGTTACATGTTAATGAAAGCTTATGGTGAAGTTGGCGGAGAACGAAAACTGGTTGTTTACCGCGTGATGAAGCCTGGTGATTTTTATGGGTCCTTTGTGACTTGTAAAGGGGATTATGAAATTCTATATACCACATTGCAAGACAAGATTGTTTGGCAGACCAAGGTGAACACAGAGCGGGATGTCGAATTCTAACGAAATAAATTGAAAGCCTTGGATCAATAATCCAGGGCTTTCAATTTATTCTTTAAATGTGAAATTTCATTTTGGAGCTGTTCAACTTTCTCCAATAGGTGACTGGCAACCTGAATTCCGGCAGGATTTACTTCAAGATCATAGTAGAGATTTGAAAAGCGTTCCAATTTTTGGAGCTCCTCTTCATCAATATATTGTTCTTCTTGTTGAATGACAATATGTATGAGTCCGTATTCCTCCATGGTTTGCAGGAATGTTGTTTCAACCTTTCTGGACTGGCAGAAGTCGATGACTTTAATGAGTGTCGTTTCCATAAGATTAGTGTTTTAAATCCTTCAATTGTTGGAACAAGGCCTTTTCTTCGGCAGACAGATTATTGGGCATTTGAATATTCAATGTGACATACAGATCGCCAAATTCACCTTCTTTGCGATACAAGGGGAATCCTTTTCCTTTAAGTCGCATTTTTGCACCATTTTGACTTTCGGCTTTAATCTTCAGTTTAACTTTGCCGCCGAATGTATCTAAGGTTGCTTCACCGCCTAAAATAGCTGTATAGAGGTCTATATCAAGTGTTGTGTATAAGTCATTCCCCTGACGTTTAAAACGGGCATCAGGTGTGATGTTGATGGTGATATAGAGATCTCCTTTTGGACCACCGTTGATGCCCTCTCCGCCATAACCTTTCAGTTTGATCTTCTGACCATCCTCCACGCCAGCATGAATCGTGATGCGAATACTTTTTCCATTGATATTGAAGGTCTGTTGATGTGTCGTGTAAGCTTCTTGTAAGGTTAAGCTGAGCTCCGCATTAAGGTCCTGGCCGCGGAATGTACTTTGGCGGCCTCCTCCGCGTCTGCTACCAAACATCTGTTCGAAGAAATCAGAGAATTGCCCATCATCAAAGTTTCCAGTGTACTCATGGGAACCGCCACCACCAAATGGATTTCCTCCAGCGCCGAATGGATTTCCTCCGTTAGATTGTGACTGACGGTATTGTTGTTGCGCTTTTTCATACTCCTCTCCATGTTGCCAATGTTCACCGTATTGGTCATATTTTTTGCGCTTTTCGGGATCGGATAATACTTCATTTGCCTCATTAATCTCCTGAAATCGTTGTTTGGCCTCATTGTCATTGGGGTTGACATCAGGGTGGTATTTACGGGCTAGTTTTCGATATGCTTTTTTGATGTCATCAGCAGAAGCTGTTTTATCAATGCCAAGCACTTTATAGTAATCTACAAAAGCCATAAATTATACTTGTTTTGTATTAAAGATAACAATAATTGTGAATAAAAGGTTGATGCTAAAGGTCATTTTAGTACAAAAAAAATCAAGTAAACAATCATTTACTTGCTTTTTATATTGTACAAAATAATCCTTGATAAAGCCGATAATTTGACCTTACTCTTTATTACTGTCGATGACCAGGCGATTTTCCCTATTGGCTATTTGCCATGCCGTGTAAAATGCGAGCTTTTCGCGTTTTACCATTAATGGAAAGTCGATCTTGTCATAGGTATCTGCAGGCGTGTGGTAGTCCGGATGCAGGCCCGAAAAATAAAAGACAGAAGGAATACCTTTCTTGGCAAAGTTATAATGATCGGATCTATAGTACAAACGCATAGGATCCTTTGGATTGTCATACATATAGTCAATCTCCAGTTTCGTATGTTTTTCATTCTCATTTTTATTGATCTCATATAACTCGGAGCTCAATTTATCTGAACCGATAGCGTGGATATAATCATGATTGCCTTTGAGATGCTTGTCGTCGACACGGCCGATCATATCGATATTGATGCAAGCAACGGTGTTTTTCAATGGAAATATCGGATTTTCTGTATAGAATTTGGAACCTAGCAAACCTTTTTCTTCTGCAGCATAGGTGATGAACAAAATGCTGCGACGTGGGCCATTTCCTGTTGATTTAGCTTTCGAAAAAGCGCGTGCCAACTCAAGGACGGCTGTTGTGCCCGAGGCATTGTCATCGGCCCCAAAGAAGATATTGCCTTTGGAATCCATTCCATCGTGGTCGTAGTGGCCTCCGATCACAACGATTTCGTCTTTTTTATCTGTTCCTTCCAGATAGCCAAGAATGTTTGGATCAGCTAAAGCAGCCGCATTGGTGCCAAACTCAGCTTTAAAATTTGTTGAAATAACAAAGGAATTAGGTTTTCCCGTACGATTAATCTTTGCAACAACAGTAGCAAGGTTAGTTCTCGCCAGGTTTAGTATATAATTTGCGGCATGGTCTGTAATGTTGACTACAGGGATCATTGGCGACTTTTCCGGCGCTGGTTGGTCCACCGCCAAATTGTAACGACCCTCAATAGCACGGTCTCCCGCATCCTCCAAAAGTTGGGACAGCTGACTATTGATCGCTAATACCATTTTGGGATTGTGTTTAAGGATCTCTTTGACTTTTTTATTTCGGGTTGTTGCCCAGTCCGACGCAGTCTTTTTGCTGCTAATCCATGAATTTCCTTTCTCATCTGTTGGCTCATTCTCATTGATCAACATAACGATCTTATTGTGGAGATCCAAGCCCGAGATATCCGAATACTTGGGATCATCTATGCCATAACCAATAAACACGATTTCATTGCTTTCGAAGAATTTGTTCTCGTTGTTGCCAATGACGAAAATGTCCTTACCATGCTGGAAGGGCCTGTCGTTAATACTAAATTGCTTTACTTTAAAGCTGTTGCGAATTAGTTGCAGAGGTTGGAAATAGGATCCGTTGACAGGTGCACTAAGTCCATATTTTTTAAATTCATTGGCAATATATTCTGCTGCCAGACGTCCGCCTTTTTGGCCGGTTCCTCGGCCTTCAAAATCGACAGAAGCTAAAGTGCGCAGATGCTTCTGGGTAGATTCTACCGTGATTTCATCGGCATATTTACTGTTTATGTCCTGTGCATTTGCACAGCTCATCAGAGCGCATGCTATCCAAAGCAGGTTGTATATTTTCTTCATTGTTTATTTTTTACTAGTGTGACTTTCAGTACCTTATTTTGTAATTTAATTAACCAGATCAGCTGCGTATCATCTCCTTGATTGATATAACAGGTGTCGTTATCTGCACAATATATAAAAAAAAGCGGATGAAAAGTGTAATTTGCTTTTCATCCGCTTCTTAAAATATGTTAATTTACCTAACAGCTACAAGCTATTTTGTTTACGCGGTTAGCGTGACGCCCACCTTCGAATTCCGTGTTTATAAATGTGTTGACGATCTTTTTAGCGAGGTCAAGGTCGATAAAACGTGCAGGTATACATACGACGTTCGCATCATTATGCTGACGGGCTAAAGCCGAAATTTCCTCTAACCAACAGATAGCAGCACGGATATTTTGGTGTTTATTGGCTGTGATAGCAACACCATTTGCACTTCCACAAATTAAGACTCCGGCATCAGCTTCTTTGTTTTCTACCGCTGATGAAACTGGGTGTGCGAAATCCGGATAATCCACTGAATCTGGGGAATTTGTTCCAAAATCTGTTACCTCATAACCCAGTTCATTTAGAAAACTTACCAAAGCTGTTTTGTATTCAAAGCCGGCATGGTCACTTCCAATCGCAATTTTCTTTACGCTGCTCATTTTATTGTTATTTTATTTTTCTTGTGCTAATTTTTTTCTTTTGACATCGGCCGAAACCATGATACTTATCTCATATAATAAGAACATTGGTGCTGCAACTGTCAGCATGGTGATGATATCTGCGGAAGGTGTAATGATAGCTGCTATCACTAAAATAATTACAGTTGCATAACGACGGCTGGCCCGCATAAATTCAGGGGTCATAATGCCTATTTTCGAGAGAATAAATACCAGTATCGGGAGTAGGAAAACAATTCCACAGCCCAATGTTAACGTTGCTATCGTAGAAAGGTAGTTATCAATGGTAATCTGGTTGACGATCTCATCACTTAGGGATACGTTGGCTAGAAAGTTGATGGATAAGGGTACAACAATGTAGTATCCGAAGAGTGCTCCTAAAATAAACAATAAAGAAGAGTAAAAAACAAACCCGCGTGCAGACCGTCTTTCCACATCGGTCAGTGCTGGTTTTACAAATAACCAAATTTCAAAAAGGAGGTAGGGGAATCCCATCATCAAAGCCATCAATAAACAGGAGTTTATCTGAAGCATAAATTGACCTGCTAGTTCGGTATTGATGATATTAAAAGGAATTTTCTTGACACAGAAGTCTGCTAAATTGAAAGCATCTGCTGCCTTACACATCATGCGATAGGTCCAAAAATTTAAATTCTTTGGCCCCATGATGATATCGTTGAATACGAAATCGTAGAATGTAAAGGCAATACCTGCAAAGATACAGATCGCAATTGCTGAACGGACCAAATGCCATCTTAAAACCTCAAGGTGGTCAAAAAAAGACATTTCCGCTTCTATATTCTTCCCTTTATCTTTAATAGCTTGTATTAGATCTTTCGAATTAGGTGTACTCATAAAAATTGTTTGGAAACAAAAATACCATTCTTATTGTAAAGAATGGTATTTTTTATGTATGTAAAGATAATTTTATTTAATCTTCCGCAGGATATTCCGTTAGGTCGAAAGTTTCCATAAACTTTGTCGTGAAATTGCCGGCTCTAAAGTTAGGGTCGCGCATCAATCTCAAATGCAAAGGAATGGTTGTTTTGATCCCTTCAATGACGAATTCACTCAATGCACGTTCCATAGTACAAATTGCTTCCTCACGTGTTTGCGCAACGGTGATCAATTTAGCAATCATAGAATCATAGTTTGGCGGAATTGAGTAACCAGAATAAACGTGTGTATCTACACGTACACCATGTCCACCTGGTGAGTGGAAGTTGGTGATTTTACCTGGTGAAGGACGGAAATTGTTAAAAGGATCCTCCGCATTGATACGACATTCGATCGCATGCATTCCTGGTTCGTAGTTTTTTCCGGAGATCGGAATTCCTGCGGCCACCTTAATTTGTTCTTTGATCAGATCAAAGTTGATGACTTCTTCCGTTACCGGGTGTTCTACTTGGATACGTGTGTTCATTTCCATAAAGTAGAAGTTGCGGTGTTTGTCAACCAAGAATTCGATTGTACCAGCACCTTCATAGTTTACAGCTTTAGCACCTTTGACAGCAGCCTCTCCCATTTCAGTTCTCAATTCGGGAGTCATAAAAGGTGATGGCGATTCTTCGATCAATTTTTGATGACGACGTTGGATCGAACAGTCACGTTCGGATAGATGACATACTGTACCGAATTGGTCACCCACAATTTGGAATTCGATATGACGCGGTTCCTCTACATATTTTTCAAGGTAGATACCGTCGTTACCGAACGCAGCCGCAGATTCTACACGCGCAGAATCCCAAGCTGGTTCAAACTCTTCGTCTTTCCAAATGATGCGCATACCACGGCCACCACCACCGGCTGTTGCCTTGATGATAACTGGGTAGCCGATTTCATTGGCTAAGGTAATACCTTCTTTTACGTTTGAGATCAAACCATCGGATCCTGGAACAGTAGGAACACCAGCTTTTTTCATGGTATCTTTTGCACGGGATTTATCACCCATTTTCTCGATCTGCTCTGCAGTTGCACCAATAAATTTGATACCGTACTCTGCACAGATAGCTGAGAAACGAGCATTTTCCGACAAGAAACCATATCCTGGGTGAATCGCATCTGCATTTGTTAATTCAGCTGCAGAAATAATATTCGGAATGTTTAAGTAAGAGTCTCTACTCGGTGGAGGACCAATACAAACTGCTTCATCCGCAAATCTTACGTGTAAACTATCGCGATCGGCAGTGGAATATACTGCGACACTCTTGATACCCATTTCACGACAGGTACGGATAATGCGCAGGGCAATCTCGCCTCTATTTGCAATTAATATTTTTTTGAACATTGTATTGAATTATGAAGTTTGCAAAAAATGTAGCCCTTTGGAGGCTACATGTATTCATTTACGTAATTGTAAATTACTTAGGCTCAACTAAGAATAATGGTTGGTCGAACTCAACAGGTTGAGCGTCTTCTACCAAAATCTTAACGATTTTACCTGAAACTTCAGATTCAATTTCGTTGAATAATTTCATTGCTTCAATGATGCATAGTACAGAACCGGTATTGATATCATCACCAACATTGACGAAAGATGGTTTACCAGGTCCAGCCGAACGGTAAAATGTACCGATCATTGGTGATTTGATTGTGATCAAGTTTGCTTCAGCGCTTGCGGCTGGTGCTGCAGGGCTAGCTACTGGAGCTGGTGCCGCTGCTTGTGCAACTTGAGGAGCAGCAATTGGAGCAACAGCAGGAACAGTAGCTGTTACGTACGTAGGCTCTTGATTTGTTTTTATTGTAATTTTAAAATCTTGCTCTTCAATTGAGACTTCATTCACACCTGATTTTGAAACGAATTTAATCAAGTCCTGAATTTGTTTGATATCCATACCCATAGTATTCTAGGTTTTGTTTGTTTCTAAAAAATTCTAACTGTCAAAAGTAATAAATTATACCATAAAATGGACAACTAATACGCCCATTTTAAATAGATGGATCCCCAAGTGAAACCTCCACCGAAAGCAGCAAGGATAAGATTATCTCCTTTCTTCAATTGAGATTCCCATTCCCACAAGCATAAAGGAATAGTACCACTGGTGGTATTTCCATATTTTTGAATGTTCACCATCACTTTTTCTTCCGGAAGCCCCACACGTTCTGCCGTTGCATCAATAATACGTTTGTTGGCCTGATGAGGCACCAACCAAGCAATATCTTCTGACTTTAAGTTATTTTTGACCATAACCTCATGTGCTACATCAGCCATATTGGTTACGGCAAATTTAAACACCGTACGACCTTCTTGGTAAGCGTAATGTAATCCTGCATCTACCGTTGCATGCGACGCCGGATTCAGCGAACCCCCACCTTTGATATTCAAAAACTGTCCTCCGGAACCATCGGTTTTTAAAATAGCATCTTGTATACCCATGCCTTCTTCATTTGGCTCCAATAATACACAGCCACAACCATCACCAAATAGGATACAGGTATTGCGGTCTTGGTAATTGATGACCGAAGACATTTTATCGGCACCGATAACAAGGACTTTTTTATGAGTGCCAGCAGTGATAAATTGTGTTCCTGTATTCAGACCGAACAAGAAACCTGAACAAGCCGCTTGAAGATCAAATCCCCATGCATTTGTAGCTCCGATTTTATCGGCCAGAATATTTGCAGTCGCAGGGAACAGCATATCTGGTGTGCTTGTACAAAAGATAATAAGGTCAATATCTGTAGCAGCTATACCTCTTTTTTTCAATAAACCTTGCACTGCAGGTACAGCAAGATCTGAAGTAGCAAGACCTTCACCTTTTAAGATGCGACGCTCTTTGATTCCCGTTCTGGAAACAATCCATTCGTCGTTGGTGTCGACCATTGTTTCCAATTCTTTGTTAGTAAGGATATAATCCGGAACGTAACCATTTACAGCCGTGATTGCGGCGTGAATCTTTGACATAAATACTCTAATTGAAAATAGATCTGATGCTGTCAATGAACTTAGACTCGATCATATCTCTTGAAAATAAAACCATATTTTTAATGGCCTCAGGTGTCGAAATACCATGGCCAATAATGACAGGAGCATTAACTCCCAAGATCGGGCTACCGCCGTACTGCTCGTAGTTGAATCGGTCGAAGAAATCATCTTTAAAACCTTTTTTCAACGTCACTACATAAAATGATTCTGCGAGTTTCAAGACGACGTTGCCTGTAAATCCATCACAGACGTAAACGTCGGCATGGTCACTGAACAGGTCACGGCCTTCTGCATTTCCGATAAAGTTAATCTTGTCGTTGGCTTTAAGTAGGGGGTAGGTAGAGGTTGTTAGGATGTTTCCTTTTTCTTCTTCTTCTCCGATATTCAATAATCCCACTTTAGGGGTGGATACATTAAACACATGTTCGGCAAAGACACTTCCCAAGATTGCAAATTGGTTCAACATCTCTGGTTTACAGTCCGCATTAGCGCCGACGTCCAATAAGATTCCGAAGCCTGATTTTAATTTGGGAACAATGGATGCTATTGCAGGGCGTAATACGCCTGGGATAGCTTTAACGCTGAACATTGAGCCCACAAGCATGGCGCCAGTATTACCAGCAGAAGCGAATGAGTCAATTTCTTTGTTTTTTAAATATTCAAATCCCTTCGCAATACTTGAGTTGGGTTTTTGAGTTATTGCTTTGGTTGGATGTTCACCCATTGCAATGACTTCTGGAGCCTCCACATATTCAAAGTCAGATGAATTTCCTCCGGCTTGATTGATTAATTGTTTAGTCTCTTCAGTTTTACCAAAAAGGACTATTTTTTGGTCTCCAGTAAGCTGTTTTTGTGCTTCAATAGCACCTGTTATCGTTGCTTTAGGAGCATAATCTCCTCCTAAAATATCTAAACCAATCTTCATCCGTTATTATTTAGTAAATCAATAATACGCAAAAAACATCCCAAAGTAAAGCAAATTTCTAAAATAGTGCTTGTCTGGGATGTTTTGGTGTTATGAAAGGTTTACCTTAGACAACAGCTGTATTTTCAATGATCAATTTACCGTTGTAGTACAAGTTTCCGTCTACAGTATATGCACGGTGAGGTAAATGAACTGCGCCAGTTTCTTTACATACTGTCAAGCTTGGAGCTTCAGCTTTATAATGTGTTCTTCTTTTGTCTCTTCTTGATTTAGAAGTTTTACGTTTTGGATGTGCCATCTCGTATTCTTGTTTTAGTTATTTTTAATATTTCTCAATGCTTCCCAACGTGGGTCGATAATTTCTTCTTCTTTTTGTTCCTCTGAATCAGGCTCGCTTGTAAATAACGCGAGCATCTCAGGATCACATTGTATACCTTGTCCCTGCTCTTCACATTTTACGATATAGGGAACAGCTAAATTAATGTATTCGTATAACAACTCAGCTATATCCAACTCATGGTCGCTTTTGGATAAGATCAACACCTCTTCGGTATTATCTGTCCAATCTTCATCCGTGAATTTGACTAATATTCGTTCTTGAATTGAAATCGGTGACATAAACTCTTTTAAGCAGGTATCACAAGTCAATTGAATTTCGCCTTGGATATCAAAATGCAAAATCAAAAGATTTTCTTGTTTTTGCAATTCAACTTCTGCTTTCAGATTGCCATCTTTTACAATCGAATGTTCGTAGCAGTCAAAGAACTTTTTATTAATGTCAAACTCAAAATTGTGCTTTCCAGCGTTGAGCCCCGAAAAGGGAATTCTGTATTGTTTTAGATGTTTCACAATCTTGCATTTGAGCCTGCAAAGGTATGTATAAAATCATTAGGATAGAAATATTTTTTCAAATATTCCGAAGCAAAGCTTCATATACACCAGTAACAGGACTTATTCATAATAATTTTTGCCTAACTCTATTTTTTCGCGCCCATTTGCCATACGCCATTTGTTGGTATCGCGTAGCGAATAAGCACAGCCGCAATATTCCTGCATATAGAATTTCTCCTTTTTGGAGACTTCAAGCATACGGGCAGAACCACCTTTCTTACGCCAGTTGAAAGTCCAATACTCCATCCCTTCATGGCGGGAGGCAGCACGTAAACCACAATCATTGATCTGCTCCATGTTTTTCCAACGGGAGATACCCAGCGAACTTGAAATCACATCAAAGCCATTGGCAGCCGCATACTCAGCCGTTTTTTCAAAACGCATATCAAAACACATCGTGCAACGGATGCCTCTTTCAGGCTCTTGCTCCATCCCTTTGGCCAAATCAAACCAATGATCAACATCGTAGTCCGCATCAATAAAAGGGATATTATGTTTTTCCGCAAATCGGATGTTCTCGTCTTTGCGTAAATCATATTCTTTGCGGGGATGAATATTGGGATTGTAAAAATAGATTGTAAAATCGATATCCGAAGCAATGAGTGCTTCCATCACTTCTCCAGAACACGGAGCACAGCAGGAGTGTAAAAGTAATTTTTTGCCCTCTCCCGGTAATGTCAACGTCTCCCTTACAAATTCCTTATTTTCCATAATCGTATGTGCTAACAAAAACAAAGGCAATTTTAATCAAAAAGTAGCGGATTGACAAATATTTCCGTTTTACTTATACGGGTTTGCCCCTAAAAGAATCATATAAATTCATTGATATTCTGCATATATTAGTAGATTTGTATGTTTAACGCAATACGCTATTTTTAATAAAAAATATATGAAATTTTCGTTTCAATCCTGTATTATCCTATTCGTTGCCAGTGTAATAGGTTTTACTTCTTGCAAGAAACTGGATGATGAGCCTGTACGAACGGGGGCTACTTTGATCTCTAGATTATATGTTTCTTTCTCGGATTACGACCAGAACAATTCTGCGCTTAAAAACATGATGATTATCGATCCGGCTGATACGACCAATTTAGATAATATCTATCAATATCTTTCTCCGGCAAAAGGGGGCGGACCAATTCTTTTTGATGCTGCTGCCCGGGCTATCTTTCAGGCGAGTGTTACGGCACAGGATACCTTTCTTCAGGTGATTCCATTTGCCAATGAGATCTATGGAATTCCCGGTAATGCAGGTGCTATTGGATACCGCGGTTTTACGAATGTTAGGGGATTGGCCTATTATACGTATGCCCAACAAAATGGTACATCTGGATCTGTAACAACACCATTTCTTTTGGCGGTTACAAATCGCGGAGTAGGTAATTCCATGTTATATGCGATAAGTACACCAAGTGGAAAAGTGGGATCAAAAGGTGGAGCACCAATCATTGACAAACAGATTAACCTTGGGAACCTGGTTCCGAGTTCACTGACTTTATTGAATAGCAATACAAGTGATAGTAATGAGAAATTGGTGCTGATTGGTTTTAATAATGAAGGAACAGAAAATAGAAGTGGTTTTGCTGTATATTCTCAACTCAAACAAGAACTCATCGACCGTCCTCGCGATACCATTGTAGCTTCCACTAGATTTACGCCAGTGATGAAAGTATATATCAATGGTAAAACGGGATTAGGCTCGGTGTCCTATGCACCCAAAAAGGGTTTGTTGGCGGTAACTTCCGGTAGTGAAGTGCTATTTTTCAAAGATCCAAAAACCTTATTTAGTGGAGGCACGGACAAAACTGTGGCGCCTGATTACGTCATCGGTGGGGCTAATACAGGTTTAGTAAAACCTTGGGGGATAGCCATTGATGATCGTACGGAACAAGGGAAATTCTTTTATGTTTCTGATCTAACGAATCGTACAATTTCGCGTTTTCCATTGCTAGGTGAAGGCAATATAAAACCCGATATTGCAGCGAAAACCTATGGCTCTTTGACGCCGAATTATATCTTTTTAGATGCTCGTGAAGCTAATATTTTCTAACGTGCAGTTTAAGCAAGCAACTGGAAAAGCGCTTTGATTTCCTGTTGCTTGTTTGAACTTTCATGTTCCTCGTAGGCAGACATCAAGTTTCGCAAAGCTCGTTTAAGGATGGTCACATTATCGCAGGGATAGGTGAATTCTCTATCCGGATTGAGGTTCAGTTGCTTCAAAAATGAATTTACATCGCTTTTTTGCATAACCTGCCCACGATTAAAGGCATTGATGTAAAACAGCACATTTTCATTCCCTTCTTCATCCGAATCCATATACGCCAATACAAAATGCTTTGGTAAATTAATACCGTAGATCGGAATGTCCAATTTTTGTGCAATGATACTGTAAATGCAGGATAGGGTTAAGGGATTCCCCTGTTTGGTATCGAGTACTTGACCAATATAGGAATTCTGTGGATGATGATAATCCTTTGTATTTCCTGTTAGGCCGAAGGAGCCAAAAAGAACATGATTCATCAGGTTCACTTTTTCCAGCGGGCTCATGTCGTAATGCAAACCGCGCCATACCTCAGTTTTGAGATCTTCTATCGCTAAAATAATCTTATGATCCTCATAAGAAGGATATTGATAATTATTGAGGATAATTAATCCTTCCAGTAGATTGAATGAGTTACTCAGGTTCCAAATCTGTAATTCGTTTTTGGTCTGATCAAATTGAATTTCATGGATAATATTCTCTAATCGACCCTGTATGTGAGGATCGAAGCTGGACTCCCAAAATTTTTCCAAATAGGGTACAATCTCAGGACCTTGGCTTTTTAACTGGTGCTCCACTTCCTGAATAATCTGTTGGTCGGTGTCGTCCAACAGGGATATTAGCGATTTCAACTCTCTCTCATTCATCATAACGAAGTTAAAGAATTGATTCGAGATATGAGCTAAAAAAATCCCTACCGTCATTGATGTACTGCGTAGGGATTATCCAGGTTAAATTGGCATACAATTATTTGAGCTGACCATCCAGCATATTGACAACTCTTTTACCGTATTCGGCATTCTTTTCAGAATGGGTTACTTGTATAATTGTAACGCCATCATCGTTGAGCTGTTTGAATAAATCCATGATTTCTTCGCCTTGTTTGGAATTTAAGTTACCCGTAGGCTCATCGGCCAGTAATAACTTCGGTGATCCCGCCAATGCACGCGCTATACCGACAATCTGTTGCTGACCACCGGATAGCTGGGCCGGGAAGAGATCCTTCTTCCCGACAATGCCAAAGCGATCAAGCATATCGGCAACAATAGCTTTTCTTTCTTTGCTTGAAATGTCTTTATAGATCAAGGGTGTTTCGATATTTTCATACACGGTCAATTCATCCAAGAGATGATAAGCTTGAAATACATAGCCTATGTGAGATTGGTATAGTTGGTTTCTTTTCTTTGCTTTCATATCCAATACATTCTCGCCCATAAAGATATATTCACCCTCATCAGGTTCATCAAGCATACCGATAATATTTAATAAAGTTGATTTTCCAGATCCTGATGGTCCCATGATGGAGATAAAATCACCTTCAGCAATATCGAGACTTACATCTTTAAGGACGAATGAGCGTGTACCACCTACGTTATACCACTTGAATAAATTTTTTAATTGTATCATTTTTTAGTATTGAGATCTTAGATATTCTTGTTTTATATTTTTATTAGTCATCATAATTACTGTTCGACTGGGGAATAGGGCCCTTTACCGCTCAAATTATCTTTTATTCATCGCGCAGGCTATCTATTGGATTTGTTTTTGCGACTTTTATAGATTGGAAGCTGATGGAAACCAATATGAGGATAAATATGCAAAATATTGGGATCAAAAACGACCACCAGGACAGCTGAATATGATAGGCGAAATTGGAAAGCCATTTATTCATGAGTAGATAGGCTATTGGAAGGGCTATGCCGATCCCGACTAAAAAGAGCTTGAAAAATGGTTTGTTCAATTGAATAAAGAGCAATTGTACCGAGGCTCCCAGTACTTTACGGATGCTCATTTCCTTTTTTCGTAATGCCGCCTGATACGCCGCCATACTAAATAGCCCTAAGGCCGCGATGATAACCGAAAGGCTTGTGAAACTATTAAATGCAGTCTGCAATTCGTGCTGTTTTTTGTGCTGTAAAGCATATTGCTCATCCATAAAAGAATAATCAAGAGGC
This sequence comes from Sphingobacterium sp. UBA865, assembly GCF_002295765.1. Lineage (NCBI taxonomy): Bacteria > Pseudomonadati > Bacteroidota > Sphingobacteriia > Sphingobacteriales > Sphingobacteriaceae > Sphingobacterium > Sphingobacterium sp. UBA865. The sequence goes on from NZ_DBGB01000019.1 coordinate 188,466, forward strand.
AGATCTTTTGCGGATGGATTTTTCAACCATTCTACTTTGACTGTATTGATGGCCTGATCAACCATTCCCGGTTTTGTTTTGACCATGAGGGTTGTCTGAAAGCGCATAGTACCACATTCGTTTTTAAATGAATATAGGCTCGGCTGAACTACATTTTCAAAGCCATAAGCTTTACTATCTTTGACTAGGCCAACAATTTCAAAGGTGACATCACAGCCTTTGATTTTAGCACCTATGGGGTTTTCGAGTCCTAAATTTTTGGCTGCAGATTCGTTGATAATAGCATAGTTGGCCAAGGAATCGTGAAGCAGTTGATCTATTGAAACAGTGGTGTTTCCTTGTATACTGGAGATATTTAGCGTCTTGAAGTATCCAGGATCAATACCGACATGTGCAAACGAAACGTTTTTTTGAGCATAGGAAAAATCCATTTTGGGAGGTTGTTCGCCTTCCCCTGGAATATTTGTCGCTGATGCAACAGAGGCAATACTTGGATCATTTTCTAACCGAAGTTTTAGTTGTTGATAGGAACCATCAATTTTGGAATCATAATACATGCCTATTCCTTTGAAATTAACAACCTGTCCAGGCTCAAATCCTTTATCCGCCTGCTGCATATAATTTAGCTGTGCCCTAATAACCAGCATGCCCGATATAAATAGGATGGCCATACTGATCTGAAAAGTTAGTAGTGCGTTTCGAAATGTGCCCTTTTTGAGAATGGAAGTCAGTCCACCTTTTAGGAGATTAACAGATTTGAAGCCAGAGAGTATGATCGCTGGGTATATTGCCGATAGAATTGTTGTCAATAGTACGGCAATAGCAAGTTGGGCGATTGTCTCCGAACTCAAAATATAACCCTTAAGATCATCATTAAACCATTTTTGGAGAATATTTCCTGTGAGGGCCAAAGCAACGAAACTTAGAATTGCAGCACTGAAAGTCAGAATAAATACTTCCAGTACCAATTGCCTAACGATAGCCCAACGTGAGCTTCCCAATATTTTTTTGAGCGCGAGTTCCTTAATGCGCTGATCCGCTTGTGCCATAATCATATTGGCAAAATTGGCAGAGGCGAGTAAGAGGATCAAAACGGAGAGAATACCAATAATCCACGTGATGATATAAGCCGTGTTACTTCCTGTTTTTGGCCGAAGGTGAAGGTTGGACAGTGGGTCTAGGTAGATCCTCCCTTTGGCATAACTGGAGGAGCGGATTTTATCTTTCGGTGCAATTTCTTTCTGGTAAAGCGCGTTGATGCGATTGGTCAACTTCGTGATATCCGTACCGGGACGTACTTGAATATAAGTTTGATACAAAAAAGGATTATTATTGGCGAAAAGGTCCTGCGGTTCACGGATAAAAAGGAGATCGTAGTCAATCATGGACAGACCTTGCTTTTTGAGGGTACCGTAGATTGTTTCCTTCATTCCAATTTGTAGACTTAGAGCTGGAATCGAATGGGGACTGTCAAAATTTAAGTCTTCTTTTTTGAATAGTTGTTCGGCAATACGGCTTTTGACCATGGTCGCATCCTTTTGGTCCTTGTTTTTGTAGAGCGGTCCGGTCGCATTTTCGATTTGAAAGATTCGTGCGGCTGAGGAGTCAATCAGTGCAGCATTTTTAATAAGTACCGTCTTCTCTCCGAAAAGCGGATAACTTCCATAATTGTAAACTATTTTCCGACCTGCATATACAATATCAGGTAAATTCTGTTTTAGCAAAGGAGCCAGCGCAGGAGAAGTTTCGTCTGTAAAGGCACCTTCTGCTTCAAGGCCAATTTGGTAGATATCCTTGTAATGTGGATTCCATTTATCGTAACTCGTTTCCCGATTGATGTATTGATAGGAAAGGATAAAACCCGTAAAACCCAAGGTCAGACCAACAATATTTAAGAAAGTAAAACCTTTGTTTTTTAGGAGTTTACGCCAAGCTAGTTTGAAATCATTTTTTGCCATTTTTTGGAAGATATTATGTTTAAACTAATGCGAACCAATTCACTCAATTAAAATTACAATCCCCTTGCCAGTGTCGTAATGGTTTTATTATAAAACACTTATCGTGTTTTTGTTTTATTTTTGGATGTTCGATTTCGAACAGTTTACGTCCAGAATCGAACATCCATTCCCCCTAAGCCATTGGTTCATTGCTCACCACGTAACAGGCAAGGCAATTACCAAGGCAACAAACACCAATTTTTAAGATCTTATGACTTTATTCATCCCTTAAACTATCGACTGGATTGGCACGGACGACTTTCCAGGTTTGATAACTAATGGTTCCAAAAGCAACCAGGATTGCACTGAGACCCGCTAGAATAAAGTAGAACCAATTGATTTCTACTCGATAGTTGAAATCTGTCAACCATTGATTCATTGCCCACCACGCTACAGGTGTAGCAATGATCAAAGCTACAAACACCAATTTTATAAAATCTCCGGAGAGTAATTTGAGTAATCGGATGGAACTTGCGCCGAGAACCTTGCGGACACCGATTTCCTTGGTTCGTTGCTGGGTCACGTAGGTTGCCAGTCCGAAAAGTCCCAGAGCTGCAACAAAAATGGCTACAAAAGCAAAGCAACTGAAGATATTTTTCGTCCGTTGGACATCTTGATATAGATCTGCGAAGCCGGCATCAAGGAAATTATAGTCGATTTTTTGATTCGGCGAAAACTTATTCCAGACGGTATTAATGTCGGCTAATGTTTTGGACATGTCCGTCGATTTGGTCTTGATAGAAAGCATGGAAGGACTATTGGCAAGGGTCATGCAAACGGGGTAGTAGCCCTCATCTTTCATCGATTCAAAGATAAAATTATCGACGACACCGATAATGGTCCATGTCCTGCCGTTAGTAATTTGTGTACCAATGGGATTTCCTTTGATGCCTAAATCAGCAAGCATTCTTTTGTTAACAATAGCACCTGTACTATCCGATGCGATATGTGGATCGAAGTTTCGGCCGGCTATTAGCTTCAGACCAAAAGTGGAAAGGTAACTTTCGTCGATATTCCAGAATTGCCCACCTTCACCTAATTCAAGATCTTCTTTTCCTTTGGCCCAAAAAAGATTTCCATTTCTTTTTGCACCATCCAATTGAACCGGTAAGTAGTCGCCGATGGAGACATCACGAACTGTTGGAATGGCTTTCAATTCATTTTTTAATTCTTTTGCCTGAGAGGCAATACCCGTTACACCACGAAGTACAATGACCTGATCTTTATCAAAGCCAATGTCTTTATTGAGCATAAAACTGATTTGTTGATTTGCAATGAGTGCACTGATGATCAATATAATAGATGTTGCAAACTGGAAAATAACCAGTCCATTACGTAGCAACGAAGATTTAGGGTTAGCAACCGATTTACTTTTTAATGCGTTGATAGGTTGAAATCCTGATAAATAGAACGCTGGGTATAAGCCAGCAAGGATACCGATGAACAACATGCTCAAAATCAGCGAAGGAACAAAGTACCACACTGTCCACGGTATAAACAGCGCTTTGTTGGCTAGATTGTTAAATAGCGGTAATAACAGGAAGGCTAATAATAACCCTATAAGGAGTGAAATAAGACTGTAACATATCGCTTCGGTCATAAATTGGATAATCAGTGTCCGTCGATTTGATCCAATGGTTTTTCGAATCCCGATTTCTTTGGCTCGTGTTGCTGCATTCGCCGTTGATAAGTTGATGAAGTTTATACAGGCAATCAATAATATAAAAAATGCAATGCCCGCAAATATCCAGACCATCTTAATATCACCTTGATATTGCGTAGCCATGCCATATTCCGACACATTCTTAGAACGCAGGTGCATATCGAGGGCGTTTTGAAGTAAGACGGTTGACTGCATCATTTCGGGTGATATTTTCATTCCATTTTTTTTATTAATCAGAATATAATGGTCCTGAATATAGTTTTTTGAAATGCTACCCTGTGCGTTGGCAATAGCTGCATTTTCCTTCAGTTTTACATAGGTAATGTAATTTGTCGCGCCCCAATTGTTTTGTTCACCCGGGTAAAATGGTTCGCCTGCAAGGGATATAAAATAATCATAACCATAGAGGCTGGAATTGTTCGGAACATCATCGATGACAGCCGTTATGTTATATAAAATACTTTTATTATTGTTGAGATAGATCGTCTGCCCTACAGCATTTCCTTTGAAATATTTCTCAGCCCTACTTTTGGTAATGACTATCGCATTGGGTTTGTCCAGCGCATGTGATAACTGTCCTTGTACGACCGGAAGTGGAAATATTTCCAAAATGGACTGATCGACATAAACAAATCCTTTATCAAGGTAATTCTCTGCGCGGCCATTTACCGTAAATAGATTGCTTCCGGCACCAAATAAGGTATTGGGTAAAATGCGGCCGGCTAATTCTACACTTGGGATTTCCTCTTGCAAGGTTTTAGCTGCTGGGGCAGGAAAGGCAAAGGTTTGCCTCACTTTATCACCATCGGGTGCCGAAACGATAAGACGGAAAACACGGTCCATGTCGGGATACATTTTGTCATAACTGGTTTCATGGCGAATGTACAGTACAATAAGAATGCAAATGGCAATACTAAAAGCGAACCCGCCGATCTTGATGATCGAGTAAAGTTTGTTGTTGGCCATATTTCGCCAAGCGATCTTTAAATTATTTCCTATCATAATAAAGTTCTTTTACAGTTTTTGTATTTATTCATCACGCAGGCTATCCACCGGATTGGCGCGAATGGCTTTCCAAGTCTGATAGCTGATTGTGCCTAAAGCAATTAAAATGGCACTCATACCTGCAAGAATGAAGTATAGCCAATTTATTTCGATTCGATAGTTAAAATCAGTAAGCCATTGGTTCATTGCCCACCACGCAACAGGTGTGGCAATGACCAAGGCTACAAACACCAATTTTATAAAATCTCCAGACAATAATCGGAGTAATCTGATCGCACTGGCTCCAAGTACCTTACGTACGCCAATTTCTTTGGTTCGTTGTTGTGTCACATAAGTTGCAAGGCCGAAAAGCCCGAGTGCAGCGACAAAAATGGCAACAAGAGCGAAACAAGTAAATATATTCTTGGTCCGTTCCACATCTTGATAAAGGGCCTCGAAACCTTCGTCCAAAAAGCTGTAGTTAATTTGTTGATTTGGTGCAAATTTGTCCCATACTGCTGTGATATCAGCGATTGTCTCTTTGAGATTTTGCGATTTTACCTTAATAGAGAGTAGGGAAGGATTGCCTTGTAATGTCATACAAAGTCCTGCATACCCCTTCTCCTTCAACGACTCAAAAATAAAATCATCTACTACGCCAATGATCGTCCAGGTATTGCCATTGGTGATTTTTGCACCAATGGGATTCTTTAATTGAAGTTCGTCGGCCAACTTTTGATTGATAATAGCCGAACTGCTATCGGTGGCTCTCGTGGGATCAAAATTTCGTCCTTTATTTAAATGAAGACCGAATGTGCTCAGATAATCCTGATCGATTTCCCAAAATTGGCCCTGTGTAGCCATATCGAGATCTCTTCTACCATCAATCCAGAACGGATTGCCATTTCGTTTGGCACCATCGATGGGTACAGGGAGAAAATCACTCAGGGAAACTGAAGCAACATCTGGGAGGCTTTTTAGCTCATTTTTTAAACTTGGAAGCTGTTTCGATAATGTTCCAATTCCGCGAAGCACAACAACTTGGTCCTTGTCAAATCCCAGATCTTTGTCTAATATGTAGTTTATCTGTTTATTGGTCACCAATGCGCCAACGATAAGGATTATTGAGGTTGCGAATTGAAAGACAACCAAACTATTCCTAAAAAGCGAAGATTTGGCACCAATGACGTTGTTTTTCAGTGCAGTGATTGGTTTAAATTTGGATAGGTACAATGCTGGGTAGATTCCGGCAAGGACGCCGATCACCAATATAGCCGCCAAAAGAGAAGGAAAGAAGTATGCCGCTATCCAGGGAATGGTCAAGGATTTGTTGGCTAGTTGGTTGAATACGGGTAGTAGTAGCCAGCTTAGAAAGAGCCCGATAATCAGTGACAGTACACTATAACAGATTGCTTCAACAAGAAATTGTCCAATAAGCAGCTTCCTGGAGGAGCCAATAGTCTTACGGATACCAATTTCTTTTGCTCTTGTTGCTGAATTTGCTGTCGATAAGTTGATGAAGTTAATACAGGCAATGAACAAAATAAATAAGGCTATAGTTGCGAAGGTCCAAACCATGCGAATATCCCCTCTGTTCAATGTACTCACTTTATCGTCGCTTACATCCGCAGATTTTAGATGCATATCGAGGGCATTCTGTAGGGTTATTTTTGCCTGCTTGAAAAGCGGATTAAGTTTACGTCCAGATTTTAGATATTCAGGGAGATAATGTATTTCTAAGTAATTCTTTGAAATTTCTTTTTCAGCCAGTGCAACATTTACGTTGGGTTTTAATTTGACATACACGGTATAATTGTTATTGAGCCAAGCAGTCTGTTCGCCTTGATAAAAAGGTTCTCCAGCGAGCGACATAAAAAAACTATAACCGGCAAGGGTCGAATTGTTGGGCATATCTTCAATGACCCCAGTGATGGTATAGGCCTTAGATTTATTTTTGTTGAGATAGATCGTTTGTCCAATTGGATCATTTTTAAAATATTTTTCGGCCTTGCTTCTGGTAATAACCAATGTGTTGGGCTTGTCGAGTGCATGGGACAGCTGGCCCGAAACCATGGGCATAGGAAACATGTCGAGAATGGACTGATCGACATAGACAAATCCATCATCATAATGGCTATCAGGGCTGTTATTTAATGACAATTGGTTACTGCCCGCACCGAATAAAGGGTTTGGTAGAATGCGTCCCGTTTGCTCAACGGACGGGATTTCTGCTTTCAGGGTCGGCGCCACAGGGGCAGAAAGTGAAACCCAGCGCTCGATTTTATGCTCAATAGGTAACTGAACGACCAAACGGTAAACTCTATCCATCGCCGGATAAAACTTATTATAGCTCGTCTCATGTTTTATATATAAAACAATAAGAATACAGATGGCAATACTAAAAGCAAAGCCGCCAATCTTGATGAATGAATATAGCTTGTTTTTTGCCATATTCCGCCAAGCTATTTTGAGATTATTTCCTATCATAGCAGATTTTTTTTAAGCCTGAATGATTGGTAGTTATAATCAAAACAGGCGTTTAAGCTGAAATCAATTGCGTTGCTATTTTGCTAATGTGTTGATAATTAGTTTCTTGGTTTAAAATTGAAAAGCTCGTCTGTACGATATCGAACAGTTTGGCGTTCAGTATCGCACAGACGAGCTAGGCACTGGCGAAAAATAGAGAATTGCTTACTCTTCAATCTCTTTCAACTGGAGATGATCACATAATTCGAACATCATTTTAGCTGGATCTGTATCAATAGCCAATGCGATCAGGTACATTTCATCCAAACGTAATTTGGCCGTTTCGGTCATCGTTAACTCATTGATTCTTGCCTTACTTAAACCCGTTTTTCGCGCAATTCGCGATTTATTAACGGATTTCTTCTCTAAAAATTCACCTAGTTTTGTCATAGTTATGATTTAGTATGCTCTTTTTTTTGTATAGATAAATATACAAAATGTTATTTTTATTTATACAAATGTTTTAAATTTTTAAATTATTTCTATTTCTTTGTATGGAATAACTATATGAGCTATAATGAGAAATAATTTTAAAGTGTTCAAACGGGTGTATAAGCATCGTTGTCAACCGTTGGAAATGCAGTTCTTTTATCGGATGATATTACAGCGTATTTCAAATGGTCTCTCACCCGAAGAAGTATCTTTTTTAATGGGAAAAGCACTGGATTTTATAAGCAAAGTTGAGTCTTTCAAAATTAAAACGATTCTTGCTATTGATTACTATATTTTTTGTCGTGTGTTAGAAGTGGGGAGTATACATGCCATGTTGCCTTTAGGGATGAATTTATCCAAGCAAAAGTATGCTTATGAGTTGCACGTTAATACATTGGCTGAGGAGGTTATTTACCATTTATATAGATTATCCATTGAAGAAGGGGTACAGGAGATCGAATTTAAGATAATGGACATCCGCCATAATTTTGATCCAAATGAACCTTCTACGTTGAATGAGCTTCGGAAGGTCAAGAGAATCATCGAAGCGCAGGTTGGCACGGGATATTTTAATAAAAATAGGAGTCCTTATGAGATACATAAATTGGTTTGTATGATACTCGATACATATGTAAAACCTAAAAACTTGATGAAGATACTTGAAGATTTGCTCAATCGGTCTGATGAGCTTAAACTTATTCGGAAAGAATCAAAATATGGATTTGTTTATCTATCGAAAAGCTATGAAGGTTAAAGGAATAAGGAGTTACCCATCCAGTAGCTGTTCGCAACGAACACCAACTGGATGGGTACAACGCTCATTTTTCTATTCATCTCTTAATTTTTCAACGGGATTAAACCGAGTTGATCGAAATACAATAATGCCAACCAATAAACTCAGCAATCCAATCAATGTACCCAATGGTAACAAGTAAGTAAATGCATTGATTTCTACGCGGATGATGTAATTTTGTAGCCAGTATTGCATCAATAGATAACTCAGTGGAACTGTCGTAAACGCAGCAAATAGGAAGATTCCGTAGTACTCTTTTGAAAAGAGCAACATCAAATGTGCTAGTGAAGCCCCTAGTACTTTACGAATGCCGACTTCTTTATTGCGCAGATGGATGGAAAGCGATATTAATCCGGTAAGTCCCAATACAACAATCAGCAGCGAAACAAACGTAGCAATCTGGGAAGCGCGATGCAGCTGCAGCTCATTTTCATATAGATTTTTGATGCGTTCATCCATAAATTTATATTCGAATGGTGCATCAGGTAGCAACGTTTTCCATTTTTTTTCGAGCTGTTGTACTGCATTGGAAAGAGGTCCCTGCTTCAATCGAATGCTAAGGTATCGATATTGAAGACTCTCATGTACATCCATCCAGATAATAGGCGGAGATGCCTGATGCAGTGAGTTGGCTACAAAATTCTCAGCAACGCCCACAATAGTGATTTTGTAATTAGGATCATTTATTGCTATTTGCTGACCAATCGCCTGCTCGGCATTTTTAAAGCCAAAATCATCCATAGCCTTCTTGTTGATGACAACTGGTCTATTATCCGCATTCGTTGCATAATGTTTAGGAAGAAAAGTTCCTGCAATTAGCGGTATCTCGTAGGTTTCCAAAAAGTGACTATCACTTGTAATCCGTTGTACCTGGATTTCTCTGTCGTCTGTCGTCCCGAATGCAGGCTGCATATTGGACCCCAGCAATCCAGGAGTTTCATAAGATAAGCTTACTGATTTTACTTCTGGCTGTTGGCTGAGTTCCTGTTGTAAAGTCTCCATTTTGCGAACACCATCTTCGGACCAATCTCTAGGTACCTGAACGGTTAATAAGTAGTCTTTGTTGTAACCTAGATTGCTATGGAGAAATAGGTCCACTTGTTTGGAAATAATCAATGTGCAGACAAGCAGGAGCAAGGCTACCCCAAATTGAAAAAACAAAAGAATTTTTCGCACCAGTTGTTTGCCCCCCAGCGTCGAAAACTGGCTTTTGACTGCCGGAAGTATCGCGACATTGGAAAGTTTAATGGCTGGATAGAGCCCCGCTAGTAGACCAATGAACAACGTCATTATAATCAGTAAACCAAAAAAGTAAATAGGCAATTCCACCAACGAGGGTAGCTTACGCATCAAGACATGTTCGAAGATTGGACTCGTGATGATGTAAATTGGAAGACTGATCAATGCTGCTATGGCCACAATCAGGATATATTCGGTCATCAGTTGTCTAATAAGTTGCATGCGAGATGATCCCATCATCTTGCGAACACCGATTTCCTTTAATCGCGTAATGTGCTGAGCGATACTAAAATTGATGAAATTGATGATGGCCATGATCAAGATGAAAATGGCAGTCCAAACCAACGTCTGTATCATTTTGCGGACGGCCCCTTGGTTGTCATCCAAATAATAGGTTTTCAATGGTTTTAAATTAGGGCTGTATTGATTGGAAAACTCTTTATCGGTATTCTTTCTTACCAGCGTTTCGATGGCGGCATCTACGCGCTCCACACTTACACCTGGTTTCAATTCGATATAACCGGCAATATAAGGGTTATCCCAATTGTCTATCGATCGGCCAAAGAATTGCTCGTTGATGATCGGTAAAAATATGTCTGCATGCATATTCTTTGTGAGATCCATAATGGCGTTTTGGACATCAGATTTAATGATTGCTTTAATTTCAAAATCATGTTTTTCACCCTTGAAATTTTTTATTTGTAGCGATTTGCCAAGTACATCCTCATTTCCGAAATATTTTATGGCTGCTTTGTCACTGATGACTACTGAAAAGGGATTATTCAAAGCGGTATTGGCATTGCCTGCTAAAATCTGGAATCCGAACATCGTCAATAGACTGGGATCTCCAAGAGACATGCCTTCTTCATGGATTGTTGCTCCGTTCGCTACGATACCGGTCAACCCATCAATCCGATAATAATTGGAGACCAGGTTGGGATACTCCTCATGTAAAGCTTTGGGGAGTGCCCCTAATGTAGTTAAGTCAATACCAAATCCTTCTTTCTTATACTTGCTTTGCAACAAAAATTGCCGATCAATATTTTTGATATTGCTATTCACTTGATGTACATCCCATACATAAGCACCTACAAGTAATAGAAAAGTAATACCGCAGGTCAATCCAATTAGATTGATCAGATTTTGTACTTTTTTCTTTCCGATATTTCGCCAAGCAATCTTGAAGTTTGTAAAGTTCATTGTCTTAAAATATGAATTTATTTTGGTCGTGGAGCTGCTGATAGCTTGTGCTCAACTTAAAAAATTAAGAATACAAATGTTTGGCCAAGTAATTATCCTGTTGATCATTAACGGATTGCATTCCTGATTCTTTTACTCGCTGTTCGATATCGGACAGTGCTTTGTCCATAGCTGAACAGACGAGTCTATTTTATTCATCACGTAGACTGTCGACAGGTTTTGTTAGGGCTGCGCGTATCGCTTGTGAACTTACTGTAATTAAAGCAATAAAAACGGCTAGCGCGCCTGCTAGTACAAACATCCACCATTGCATCTCAATACGGTATGCAAAATTCCAGTGCATCCAAAGAGGTAAATACATCAAAATGAAAATGGGAGTTTTGAGGAACATCTTTAATTACGCCAGTGATTTTGAGAATATTTGTATTGTCTTTGATGATGAGGTCTCGACCGACAACATTGTTTGTGCCGAAGTATTTTAAGGCGGTGGATTCGGATATCACTGCAGAATTTGGGGAAGAAATAGCTGTAGACAAATTCCCTTTAATAAAAGGGAGTGTGAAAATTTTGAAGAAAGAAGCATCCACGAAAGCCATTTTTTCTTCGTGAAAAACTTTATTATTGACGACAAATAGAGGCGATCCACCTATTCTTAGTCGTGCAGTTTCTTCAACTTCGGGCAGCTCTGACTTCATCGTCGAAGCTACAGGTGGCATTACATGTGCCTCATTGATCGTTCCGCCCTTAACTGTTCCTCTGAAAACAACACGTACAATACGGTCTGCATGCTCGTTGTAACGATCAAAACTAAATTCATCGGTCACATATAAGCTGATCAGAAGGCAGGTTGCAATGCCCATGGCCAACCCAACGATGTTGATAAACGAGGTAGAGAAATTGCGGGTTAAATTTCTCCATGCTATTTTTAAATTATTCTTGATCATATTGAGGCCCCCTCTATTACTATAAATGAATATTTACTCGTTTCGTAAGCTATCTACTGGATTGTTTAGTGCGGCACGTATTGTTTGGAAATTGACAGTAATGATGCTGATCAAAAAGATGGCAAGCGCGGCAAGGATAAAGAACCACCATTGCACGCCCACATTGTACGCATAATCTTCAAGCCATTTTTTTGAAAAATACCCCGCTATTGGACTGGCAATAAAAATAGCCAAGGTGGATAAGATGAGATAATCTTTTGAAAAGAGACGTGATATGTCAAACACTGTAGCGCCTAGTACTTTGCGTATGCCAATTTCTTTAGTACGCTGTTCGAGATTTTGCATAATCAATCCTGTAATTCCTAAGGCGGAGATCAACAATGTCAATGCACTGAATAGGATAAATAATTGCACTTGCTTGTTCTCTTTTTCATATTGTTTTGCAATCAACTCATCTATCCAATGGAAGGAAACGTGTTTATCAGGATAGGTATTTTGTATAATTTGAGATACCGATCGAAAGATTTGTTGTTCTTGTCCTTTCCCTACTTTTATCAGAATATTGCCGCTTCCGTTAAAATCTTTTGCCAAAATTACTGTTGGTACTATTTTGCTACGAAAAGACTCACTATGGAAATCTTTAATGATTCCGACGGGGATAATTTGAAGGTCTTTATACAGGATACCGAGTTTGTTTATCCCAAGCTTTTTTGCCGTACTTTCGGTCACAAGGGCATTATTGATACCTTCGTCTTCTCCCATATCCATTTCAACATGCGTATAATCTTCAGGAGTCAATAATCGACCTTTAACCAGCTGGATTCCCAAAGTCTTGGGCAAATCGACATCGCCACCGATGAAACTGACTTGGATATTTTTCCCTGGATCGTCCTTGTCAACGATTGTCTTGGCAAGGTAGCCTGACCCGATTGTCGGCGTCCAGGCAGCGACGCTGACCGATTCAACCCCGGTAAGTTCACCAATTCGATCTTTTATATTTGTATTTTGTGTACCCTTGTTGAAATAATCGATGTTTAGCACATTTTTGACTTCCATTCCCAAGGGAGCTGCTTGCATATAACTGAGTTGGGACTTGATTGTTATAAGGCCAATGATGACGATAATGGCAATGCTAAACTGTGTTGTGATAAGCATTTTTTTGATAAAGACTTCTGCATTGGGAATTTTTGATAGCTTATTTTTTAAGGCATCTGAACTCTTAATACCGGAGATCAGCCATGCTGGATAAAAACCAATTAGCACGCCAAGGGCAATTGCTGTCGTCATAAAGGCCAATAGCAACGGGAGCTGTATGGATTTAATATAAGCGAGATCATAGCCTATAAAGTGTTCCAGTTGGGACAATCCAAGTCTAAAGAGTACCAAACTACATAATGCCGAAATAAAAAACAGTAGGATTGTTTCTAACAGCATTCGTCTGATCATCTGGGCTCGGCTGGCCCCCAATACTTTATGTATATGAAGCGCTCTTAATTTTTTAACTGTTCTTACAGCGTAGATATTAATAAAATTGATACAGGAAATAATAAAGACCAAAACGGCAACACCCACAAATATATTTGTTGTTTTTTGGTTGCCGCTGATATCTGCACTGCCTAATGGCTCCATATATATATCCTGAATAGGCTGCAGGCGAAAGGAAGTCACATGTTTTGTGTTGGGACTGAGGTATCCTTTATACCAATGATTTAGTTTCTGTTCAAGATCTATTCTTGGTGTTCCGGGTTTTAGTTGTACAAATTGTTCGGTGTAGTAGCCTGACCCATCTTTGCTTAATTCCATCGATATTTTGGGGACTAAAGCAATGGCAGAAGCTCTAAGCATTGAATTATAAGGAAGATTATCCATAACACCCGTAATGATATAATCGGATGGTTTATCGGTATCGGGGTCGGCACTTTGGATGACTTTGCCGATGACATTTTCGTTTTTAAAGTACTTTTCTTTGAATTCTTTGCCGATGAGCAAGTTTGTTTTTCCTTGGACCAGCTGTTTGGGATTGCCTTCGAGAACCTTGATGCTCAACATATCCAAGATATTTATTTCCGACTCCAAAACCTGTATGCCTATGGGGTGTGCTGAGCTTGCATGCGGTTTTAAATAATATTTTCTGGATTCTATCCGAGCCTCATTTTGAATCTCCGGGAATACTTGTTTGAGTTCCGTACTTAAATTAACGAATGTTCTGGACATTTGGCGTTCAAGGCCAGCCGTTGAATCTATGGTCACAATCCGAAAGAGATGATCCGAATTTTTCCAGCTTTTGTCATACGAATTTTCTTCAATGACAAGAGCAAATACGAGAAGGCACAAGGAAAAACCAATACTTAAGCCCAAGATATTGATCCAGGTATATTGTCGGTTGCTAATGAGGCTGCGAAAAGTAAGTTTGAATGAATTCATTCCTTTCTTTATGGTTTAAAACTATACGAAACAATGTTGTTAAACTTTGGGCTACTCATCGCGTAAACTGTCAACGGGATTACCTAATGCAGCCTTAATTGCTTGATAGCTTATCGTGGCCATACTGATCAGAATAGCCAATAGTCCAGCAATGACAAAATAATACCACTGTATCTCAATTCGATAACTGTAATCTTGTAACCATTTATCCATGGCCCACCAAGCGATAGGTGTGGCGATAAAAATTGCGACCACAACAAGCTTAATAAAATCGATCGAAAGCAAAGAGGTTACTTGGGTGACACTTGCTCCAAGAACTTTGCGGACAGCAATTTCTTTCATACGTGTTTCGGCCATATAGGCGATTAATGCCAGTAAACCCAGACAGGAAATAAAGATCGTCAATCCAGCAAAGATCATGGCCAGTGTACCTATAGCTTTTGTCTCCTTAAATTTTTCTTCATAGGTCTTGTCAATGAATTGATATTCAAAAGGATAGTCTGGGTTGAACTTTTTAAAGATGGACTCAATCGTTTTTAAGTTGTCTGCGATGTCATTGTTTGGATTTAAACGATAATGGATCGTTGTAAACCAGGCTTGCGGTCCTAATATCACCATGGGTTTATTGTCTCCAAATGGCGATCCCATTATGAAATCTTTGACCACCCCAACTACGGTCCATTTTGTTCCATCACCATCCACAATGCTATTGACTGGGTTTTTGAGGTGCAAACTTTTTACCGCGGATTCATTTAAAATCAAGGCAGTACTGTCTGTCGCAAACTTGTAAATATCGATATCCCGCCCCTGTATAAGTGTTAGGCCTAGATTTTTTACGGCATCGGCATCGGTACTAAAACGGTTATAGGAAATGCGTTTGTCCTGTTCCGTTGGTGTGCCGGAGGTAAATCCCCAGCCATTGCTATAGAAATCGGTTACCGGCGACATATTTTTTGATACAGAAACAACTGCGTTGCTGGCTAGTAATTCGTCGCGTAAAATTTTATAATTCTTTTCTAAGTCACCTTTGATACTGCTGTAAAGCAACCCATTTTCATTATAACCACGGTCGCGCTGTTTAGTGTACTGGATTTGTTTGGCGACAATGACCGTTGCGATAATCAATATAATCGCGAGACTGAATTGAATGACCACTAAGATGGAGCGAATACTAAGACCCCTCGTTTTAGAAACGAATTTCCCCTTCAACGTTTTGATAGGTTGAAAGGAAGAAAGGAAAAAGGCAGGGTAGGTACCTGCTAATATACCTGTAAATAAAGCAAAGCCAATTAAAAACAACCAGGTGGGTAAGTTTAATAACGATAAGCTAAGCTGTTTTCCGACAAGCTCGTTAAAGAATGGCAGGACAATAAAAACAAGAATCGTCGCGAGTACCATGCCGATTATGCTGATCAATATGCTTTCAACGAGGAACTGCGCCATTAAGCTTGTCTTATTCGCGCCGATTACTTTGCGGACACCGACCTCTTTTGCGCGGCGTTCGGAACGTGCCGTACTTAAATTCATAAAATTGATGCTGGCCACCAATAAAATAAAAACACCAATCCAGGCAAAAAGCTTGACGATATCAATACGTCCGGACGTATAATTTCCTCCTTTTCCACTATTGTAAAGAAACGAATCGGGATAGGGAAAAGCAAAGATCTCACCCGTATTTCTAGCCGATTGGTAACCGGCAGCTTTATTACTGGCATTGATATGATCTCTCAGATAGGTTCTGATTTTGCTGTTAAATGCGGTAAGTGAGACGCCTTTTTTTAGGAGTACATAGGTGGTTAATGAATTATTGCTCCAGTTATCATCCACGTAACCAATTATTTTTGCATATTCAAATGGCAGGAGAATATCAAATTTGAAACTTGAATTACTCGGAAGGTCTTTAAGTACCGCCTGTACGGAGACCTGATTAACAGAGTCTATCCGAACTGATTTTCCAATGGGATCTTCGCTGCCAAATAAAGCCTTGGCATAGCTTTCTGTGAGAACAAGGCCTTTAGGGTTATCAAATCTAATATTCTGTTCTCCTTTCACAAAAGGCAAAGAAAACATCTTGAAAAAACCGGGATCGATGAAAACAGTATTTGCGATCAGTTTTTTATCCTTGAATGTCGTTAGAAATTGGCCGCTCTCATTATATCTGGTAAAAGTTTCTATATCTGGAAAATCGGCGGACAAGGAGGGGCCTAATATTTTAGGAGTGAAGGCCCAAGCTGATTTATCGCCCTGAAATTCGTCTCGATTACTCAATACATGCAGGCGATCACCCTTTTCATGAAAGCGGTCCATGGTTAACATGTTTTGCAACCAAAGTGCTATAAGTAATGCTCCGGCCATACCGATCGCCAATCCGATGATGTTAATCAAAGAGAAGGATTTGTTTTTCATCAGGTTGCGCCATGCTATTTTGATATAATTTTTAAGCATATTTGTCGTATTGGTTATTGCTAAATAGAAAAAACTTGAATTTTAAAGGTCCAGCTTGTTATTTATCAGGTGTCTTTATTTTAATAGCTACTAAAACAATTACTCATCTCTTAAACTATCAACCGGGTTTAGAATCGCAGCTTTTATGGTTTGAAAACTAATGGTGATAAATGATACCAATAATGCACTTATCGCCGCCACAATAAATACCCACCAGTCTAGCGTGATGTGGTAAGCAAAATTCTCTACCCATCGGTGCATGGCATACCAGCCTAAGGGTACACTGATCAATACAGCACACAGGACCAGGGCCATAAAGTCAACACTCAATATGTTGACAATCTTGATCGTTGAAGCACCTAATACTTTACGGATACCGATCTCTTTAAAGCGTTGTTGTACAGCATAAGCTGATAGGGCAAAAAGGCCCATACAAGCGATAGCAATTGTAATGATGGAAAATAACTGCATTACCCGTGTTGTTTGCTGATCTTTGAGATATAATTTGTTATAGTCGTCATTGAGAAAATGATATTCAAAGCTGTTTTTTGAATCAATATCTTTGATGACAGCTCTTATCTGCGCAAGAGCATCTTTTATCGGCGACGTCGGATTGAGTCGAATGAAAATATTACCGAAATAATCATATTCAGGAAAAAGCACAATTGGTTTGACTTCGTTATGTAATGACGCAAAGTTAAAACTCGCAACGACTTGTTTGATGCTGCCCTTACGCCCATTCAAGTTGATTTTCTTTCCAATAGCCTGTTCAGGAGTAAAACCCATGGCGGATGCCGCAAGTGTATTCACTACAAACCCATATTCTGGTGAAATAGTGTCTTGCGCGCGTAAAATGTCCGCATCTGACAACGGTGTACCTGCGACGGATGGAATATGAAAAACGGATACAAAATCTTTTTCAATCGGAATTGCAGTGACATCCATATCAAAATCATTGGGTTGGCCTTCTACCTCCCTAATGCTGTAGCCTCCTTGGATATTGACGGGATTGTCATACGAAGCGGTAACGCCCTGGACACTATTGAGCTGCATTAACTTTTCTTTTAATAGCTGCCTTTCTTTATCTTGCCATCCTCGGCCATCAATGACCAGCATATCAGAGCGATCCAATCCAGTGTTTTTAGACTGGATAAAATCCATCTGTCTACCCGCAAATAAGGTGCAGATAATAAAAAATATAGAGATACTGAATTGAAAAGTAACGAGCACCTTGCTTAATGATATACCATGTTGTCTTTCAGTTAGTTTTCGCTTAAAAATGGAAATAGGTTTTGAACTAGCAATTGAATAGGCAGGCCAGCCACCCGACAGAAGCGTCAACAAGGCTATGAAAACAAGTAAAATCGTATAAAACCGAGGGTCTGTCCATACGGTTAATTTCATTTCGGTACCCATAAATGAACTGAATACGGGTAACAAAAGCACTGTCGTCAGAAGACTAAAAGCAACGGCTAGAAAAACCATGAGGCTACATTCAAAAAAGAACTGAAAGAATATCGTTTTCTTTGCTGCACCCAGAACTTTCTTGACACCGATTTCTTTCTTGCGTTCAAGCGCATGCGCTAATACCAAATTTGTAAAATTGATGCAGGTTAAAATAATAAGCGCAGCACCTAACGCCATTAGAATATAGATATAAGTAATGTTTCCTGTACCTGCTGCTTTGGAGTGAAGATGGATATCCGTCAGCTTTTCTAGGATAAATCGAAATT
This sequence comes from Sphingobacterium sp. UBA865, assembly GCF_002295765.1. Classification (NCBI taxonomy): domain Bacteria; kingdom Pseudomonadati; phylum Bacteroidota; class Sphingobacteriia; order Sphingobacteriales; family Sphingobacteriaceae; genus Sphingobacterium; species Sphingobacterium sp. UBA865. Next base: position 206,846 of record NZ_DBGB01000019.1, read on the forward strand.
GATAGCCTTGTTTTGATGCTTCGGCGAATTTTGATTTTGTCATTTGGTCCAATTTCTGTTGGATCGAACCGAACTGATCTTTGTTTTTGAGGAGCGCTATGGTTATATCATTTGCAGATGACCAAGCCATTTCTTTGTAGCGTTCTAATCCTTTATTGGAAAGGAGTGCAGAGAAGTTCAACTGTGTATTTGTGGGCAGGTCTGCAATGATACCTGTGATTTTCCAGTTGACTTTGTCAATGGATAGTGTCTGACCGATGGCCGACTGATTGGGGAAATATTTCGCCGCGAGCTTTTTTGTTAAGACAATCTGATTTGGTTCTGCTAAGGCTGATCGTGAATCACCTTCGAGAAAGGTATAACCTAAAGTTTTAAAAACATTTTGGTCAGCATAAAGTAGGCCTTTTTCAGTTATTAGTGCCTCTTTGGATTCTATTTTACCGCCTTTGGAATAGCTGTAGAATCTGGTTGCCTGTTCTACATCCGGAAATTCAGCTTGTAAAGCAGGAGCTAAACCTGTTGGTGTTACCGCAGAATTTACTTCTTCCGTGCTATTGGGTGCTTTATAAGTGAGGCTAATATAAGTCAGGCGGTCCGCATTGGGAAGGAAACGCTCATAACTGGATTCATGATAGATGTACGCTGCCAACAATAGGAAACATGTTATTCCGATGCTGAGGCCAAACATATTTAAAAGAGAAAATCCTTTGTTTTTTCTGATATTCCGCCAAGCAATTTTAAAATAGTTCTTTAACATGGTTATGAGCATTTATACTGTTAATTAGGCTATATTCTTGTCACTTAGCTCGCTTTAGTAGAAGGCTCCGTTATTCGAAAAATAGCAAAGCCAAGTAGTTCAATTCGTTTGCCATAAATATAATGTATTGATTTTTAGGTTTTTGTTGTGTTTTTATAGCGGTTTTAAATGTTCGGAAACGGACAGTATAGTGTCCGTCCCCGAACAAATTGGTATTATTCGCTTCTTAAGGTTTTTACAGGATTTGCTAATGTTGCTTTAATCGCTTGGTAACTAACGGTTAATAAGGTGATGATTAGGGCGGTTAAGCCTGTGATAGCAAAGACCGTCCATGTAATTGATATGCGGTAGACATAATCTTCGAGCCATGATTCCATTAGCAGATAGGCTAAAGGGGCTGCGAGTAAAAAGCCAATGCCTGTGAGCCAAATGTATTCTGTGGAAAGTAGTCGCCACAAGCCAAGTTCTGATGCGCCCAATACTTTACGAATGCCAATTTCTTTTTCTCGTTGCTCCGTAAGAAAGGAAACCAGCGCGTAGAGACCAAGACATGAAATGAGTATGGCCAACCCTGTAAATAAACTGGTTAAGCTCTTGATCATTTCCATCTGTTGAAACTCTTTGGCATATTCCTGATCCGTAAAGGTATAATCAAAAATAAGATCAGGATCTATGCGGTTGAATGCTGTGGCAATAGCTTTTAGGTTTTGTTTGACATCTTGATTTTCATCCAGTTGAAGCGTGATTTTATTCTTTGGTAAAAATTTTAGAAAATAAGCCGTTGGTGTAATGGATTTGAACGGCGATTCGGACAGCGTGTTCTGGATAATACCCACGATATGGTAATCAATACCGGCACGTGAAAGTTGTTTGCTGTTTAGGTCGGTAACTCCCATAAATTTGGCCGCAGCTTCGTTCAGAATAACAGCTGTTGAATCTGTTTTGAAATCTTTTGAAAAATTGCGTCCTTTTATAAAGTTCCATTGTACAGTATTAGCAAAGTTTTCATCCACGGTGAAGATCCCCATGATCGCACCGTCCCTGGTATCATTGCCCTGCCAATTAAAGCCACCACCCGTTAAGGATAGGTGGTTGACAAAGTTGGAAGAAAGGGAAGCATCTTTAACTAAACGCTGACCGATCAACTCTTTTCTAAGGACATCAAAGTTTTTGACGATAGTTGAATTGGATGAAGTAATGTTTATCAAATTTGAACCTTTATAACCTATTGGGCGGTCCTTGGTATAATGCAGTTGTTGAATCACCAGATAAGTGGATATCATCAGGAAAATAGAAATCGCAAATTGCACGACGACCATTGCCTTTCTACTTCTTGATCCGCCTTTTCGGTTGTTGATCTTACCTTTAAGTGCAAGAATAGGATTAAAGGCCGATAGAAATAATGCCGGATACATACCCGCTGAAAGCCCTATAACGCCTATTCCTAATAAAGAATAGCCATAAAAACGAATATCCGCAAAAGGTATATGCAATGAAGTGTGTGTAATCGTTTTGACCCAAGGCAACAGCAATGTAGCGAATAGAACAGCGATCAAAAATGCGCAGGCTACCGCTAGGATTGACTCAACAAGAAAGCCTGCAATAAGCTGCCGGCGGTTGACACCAACCGATTTTAAAACCCCGATTTCTTTTCCTCTTTTCAGGCTTCTCGCCGTACTCAAGTTAATAAAATTAATACTGGCCAATAAAATAATGAATACGCTTATCCAAACAAACATCCATACATACTGAATCTGCCCGCCGACGTTCTTTCCATTTTTAAATGAATCGTATAAATGCCATTTGGACATCGGATGTAACAGGATTTCAGGTTTTATATCCGTCAGTTTTTTGTTGATGATATTTGTTAGTTTATTTTCCAAAGCGGGAACAAAGGCAGCATTTTCGATCTTAGCGAAAGTGCTGAAATAACAGCTGGACCAGCTTTCTTCAATACCTTGGTCTTTAGCAAGATAATCGACAAACGGCAATACATAATCTAAGCCATAAAAAGTGTTGTTTTCAGGAATATCTTTATAAACGCCCTGAACAGTATATTGTTCTTTACCATTCAATTGGAGCGTTTTCCCGATAACACTTGTCTGATCGAACAGTCGTTTTGCTAAGGATTCGGAAATTATGATGGTCGATGGATTGCCCGGTGTGGTACTATTTCCTTCTAAAGATTCGAGGGAAAATAATTCGGCGAATTTTCCCATGGCATAGAATCCCGGTGCATTAAGCTTTTTATCACCTACTTTAAGATTGTTGCTTTCCATATTGGTGACCAAAGTGGCATCTGCCATCTCATTTTTGAAATCAGACGCGATTGTTTTGACCAAGGGAATAGGGGTGGAGCGATCAGTAGATTTCTCATCATTGAAGGTTCCAGTCATCATGACCTGATAAATATGTTGATAATTGCTGTAATGCTTATCAAAAGAAAATTGTTTCAGTACCCATAATGTACTTATCAGGGCAACAGTAAACCCCAGTGCTAATCCCAAAATATTTATTGTTGTGTTTAAGGGACTGCGCTTCAAATTTCTCAGCGCTGTTTTTAGGAATAATCGAATCATTTTATGCTGTTGTTTTTGGTTCTCAAATATAAACTATTCATCGTGCAAACTTTTCACAGGATTGGCGTATGCCGCTTTAATGGATTGGAAACTCACCGTAAATAATGCAATAGCAATGGTTATCCCCGCCGCATATAGAAATATGGTGAATGGGAGCGTCGTTCTGAAGGCAAAACCATCGAGCCAATTTATACTGAAATATACAGCAATTGGTATTGCGATGACATTGGCCAAAATGACTAAGAGTAGAAATTCCTTGTTTAATAATTGTATAATGCTAAATACCGTTGCGCCAAGGACCTTTCTGATACCAATTTCTTTGGTCCTAACTTGTGCAGTATAGGTACATAGTCCTAAGAGTCCTAAGCAGGAGATGACGATGGCGATCAGGGCAAAAAAATTGAATAAAGAGCCTTGTTTCTGCTCATTCGTATATTGCTTTTGATAGCTTTCGTCCAGGAAGCTGTAGTTCATCGGCATATCATCATAATAACTTTTCCAGATGTGTTGCAAGGAGTTTAATGCGGATTTTGTACCAGAAGTTGTTGTTTTGATGTATAGCTGCCAGCAATCTTTTGGGCTATATTGAAAGACCATCGGCTCGATCTTTTGTCTAGCGCTCGCATAATTAAAATCTTTTACAACCCCAATAATAGTTCCCGGAACTGTTCGAATGCGTAAACGTGTGCCAATAGGATCTTTTAAACCCATTTCCCGTACTGCCGTTTCATTAAGAATGAAATGTGTTGAATCTGCTATGGAGCCTGTGAAATTACGACCTTGTGTTAGTTTTATCTTAAAAAAGTTGAGTGCAGATTGATCAGAATAGGTCATATTGAACCAGAGATTGGATTTGCTGGGCTTTCCTTCCCAATCGTTGTCTCCAGTTGAAGCTCCACCATAAACCATATCCCGGCCAAGACGGATAACATCATCAATATCCTTGTTTTTTAGAAGTTCGGTTTTGACAGCATCAAAATGTTTGGACATTTTTGGTGCCATAGCAACGGAAATAGTATGATCCTTTTCGTAGCCTAAATTTTGATGTTTTATAAAATCCAATTGGCGACCGATAACAATTGTTAAAGTGATAAGGATGATGGAAACAGTGAACTGCAGGACAACCAGTATTTTTCGTGCACTGGAATTTTTTATGGTAAACCGGCCTTTAAGTACTTTAATCGGATCAAATCTCGATAAAAGCAGGGCAGGATATACACTTGTAAGTACAAGTGTTCCTAAAAGCATGAGCAGTACGCTTATCCATAACGTAGGATTAAAGAGCTGTAGGGAAATCTGCTTCCCCGAGAAATTATTAAACAAAGGGAGGCCAATAAATACTAGCGCAAGTGCCAATGTTGATGCAATGACAAATAGTATGGTTGTTTCCAATATAAATTGGAAAAAAAGTTCCTTTTTACCAGCGCCGATAACTTTACGTATCCCAACTTCTTTTGCGCGCGACAACGACCGTGCAGTAGAAAGATTGATATAGTTAATACTTGCGATAACAAGAATCATAATCGCTACGCCTATAAAAACTCGAACATTGTCAATTCCTGCATCACTACCATCCATTTGGTAGAGATGCACCTTTGCGAGTGCTTGTGTAACGTAGGGGACAGGGGCATCCTCAGGTTTATTCCTTTCGTGTATCGCCTGTAGCTTTTTTGAAACTGTGGCAAGATTTGCATCAGGCCTCAGTTGGAGATAAGTTTCGAATGAAAAATTGGACCAATCTTCATCCATGGAAGATAAAAAGGTCTTATTATCATAGGTCGTTTTGTTTTTAATGTAAGCCTGTTCGTTAAATCTCGAAATGGGGAGCAGAACCTGAAATTGAAAAGTAGAGTTTTCTGGATAATCAGCAATGACACCTGATACAACACAAAGGTCCTCGATACCCAATGTCACAGTTTTTCCAATTGGATTTTCATCACCGAAGTACCGACGTGCCGTACGTTTCGTAAGTACAATGGAATTGTTGTCGGGGAAGGGTTGTTTTGAATTGCCCTGTAGTAGTGGAAAATCGAAAACCGTAAAATAACTGGGGTCTACAAATGCAAAGTTCTTTTCATTAAATCTCTTCTCTTTATATTTAAGTGCAGCATCTCCAATTTTGAAAATACGGACTGCATCCTGGACTTCAGGAATTTCCTTTTTTGCGAAACTTCCTACGGGAGCAATGATGGATCCAAAGATTCGTTTTGATATCCCAGTTCCTCCTTCTATTCCAATTTTGTAGATGGAATGCTGATTTTTATGGAACCGGTCAAAGGACAACTCGTCTTGTATCCACAGCAATAAGAATATCCCCACAACCATTCCTGCTGTTAATCCTAAAATATTAATGGCGCTGTAGAATTTATTAGAAAAAATACTTCGCCACGCGGTTTTGATGAAGTTCTTTATCATTGTTATGGGGTTTTAAGTTCTTAATATATGTTATGCACAGGAGTACGCTTATTGCTTTTACCCGCTGATTTATTCATCCCTTAGACTATTGATCGGATTTGCTTTTGCTGCAAAGACACTTTTGGTTGATAATACAAGACTTGCAAATGCAATCAAGCCCAGTGCAGACAGTCCAAAAATCCAGGGACTTATCGTGGTTCGATAGACAAATTCATTGAGCCAGCTCTGCATAAAATAATAAGCAATTGGAAAGGCTACTAGACAGGCTATTGCAACCAATGATAGCAAATTCCGAAGCAGTAGAAAGGTTATCTGGAAAACAGATGCCCCCAATACTTTACGGATTCCAATTTCCTTTGTGCGTTGATTTGCCGTAAATATGGCTAATCCAAATAAACCTAGGCCAGCAATCAGGATTGAAAGCCCTACTGCCCATGATAGAAGCTTAGAAAGCTGTTTTTCTTGGGTGTAGAAATTTTGGACGACATCATCCAAAAATTTCAGATCCAGTTCGTCGTCTGGAAAGACCGATTTATAATTAGCCGTTATTTTATCAATGGTATTTTTCCAGTTTTCGGGATGCGATTGGTCCAATGCAATATGGAGTACGTATCCTTCCTTACTGCCTGTATACAAGACTGGTTTAACCGCCTGTCGGGCAGAGGCTAGATCAAAATCCTCCATTACACCAACGATGATATTCTGCCCATTTTCGAAAGTTTTACCAATGGCATCCTGGGGATCTTTGATATGCAGTAGCTCAAGTCCTTTTCTATTGATCAGCATTTCACTGGTTGAATCCAGTAAACGTATATTCCTTCCTGCCAGAAGTGGAATTTGATAGACTTCCAAATAATTTTCATCACCTGAGCGGCTATCGAATGTTAGCGATTCCTTTGTTGGCGACTGATCATAAGTGATTCCTGTGGTCATCCAGCCGTTCATCGCGGGTGCAATGTTCCCAAAACTAATCGCTTTGATATCCGGCAATTTTTTGAGCTCATTTTTAAGCACGAGACCTTTTGTAGAATTTTGGAAAGCTCCAGGAATATTGATGTTGACGATCGCGTCTTTCTGAAAACCCATGTCTCGATGGGAGACGTAATTGATCTGCCGCACGACAACGAGTACACAAATCAGAAAAGCCTGAGCTAAGACAAATTGGAAAATAGTCAGTGCTTTGCGGACCCATACGCTTCGGGAAAGATTGGTGTTTTTTCCAAGCTGGTTTTTGAGTGCCAATACAGGAGCGTATCCTGTCAATACCCAAGCTGGATAAAACCCCGCAAGAATGGTGACCACGATAAGTTGCCCGAATAAGAATAAAAGAATAACGGTTTTGTCTAAACGGTCTAAACTTAAGTTTTTGGGAATAAATCCTTCAAAAACATGTAAGAACAAAGGAAGCAATAAAACCGCGAGTATTGTCGCCGATAAGGTAATCAGAAATGTCTCTAGTAAGAATTGTTTAATTAATGTTGCCTTAGAGCTACCCAATGTCTTGCGAATACCCACTTCTTTAGCTCTTTCGATGGATTGTGCTGTGGATAAATTGATAAAATTTACCGCCCCTAGGGCTAACAGGAAGAATGCCAGTAAAATGAGGTTGCGAAGTGCTTCTGGATGAGTCGCTTCATAATTAAATCGCGTGTCGAAATGAACATCAGATAAGGCTTGTAATTCAAGTTTATCGTTGATTTTTTCACCTTCTTTGTATTTATATTTTTTAAGGAGATTAGCAATATTTCGTTCCAAAAGATGCGGATTGCTGTGTGCTTTTGTCTTGATGAGTACCTGATGTGAATCAGAGATGCTGTTCCAAGCTTCCCAACTATACATCTTCTTTAGGTTGTTGTCTTGGACGATGGTCGCATCAGCGATGAAACTATCAAAATTAAAATCCGAATTATGTTGTGGATTTTCGATTACACCAGCGACCTGAAGTGGGATACTATCTGCATAGATGATGGTTTTGCCAATTACATTTGCAGGCAGTTCTTTTCCATAAAACTTTTCTAGTGTTTTCTGTGTAAGGATAATATTTCCGGATGAATTCAAAGCCTTAGGACTTCCAGCCAACCATTTCGAAGGGAAAATATCGAAGTATTGACTGTTGGTGAAAGCCATCTTTTGCTCTTTTGGAAAAGTTTGGAATTTATCCGTCGCGGTTGAAACTTTTAGTTTGGGAATATGGCTTCGATAAATGGGGGCTACTGCTTCTAAGTTCGGTAATTCCGATTCCATGGTACGAACCAATGGTACGTAAACACCGGCATTTTTAAATTCACCATTATTGACAACACGATAGACCTGTTCTTGATTTGGAACGTGTTTATCAAAACTGTAGTCGTATTGGATCATTAAGAAAATAACCAGCGTCGCCGTAATGCCAATCGCGAGACTGGTGATATTGATAAACGTGATCAACTTATGTTTTTTTAAAAAACGATAGGCTGTTTTAAGTGAATTTCCAATCATTGTTATTTCATTTTTTGTTAACCCCAATTTGATATTCTAGTGTTGCTATTCGTCCCGTAAGCTATTTACGGGATTTTGGATAGCTGCCTTGATCGATTGAAAACTAATGGTCAGTACCGCCGCAGATAGTGCTAGCCCAGCGCCTAATAGAAAAGGTGTTGCCGTAAGATCGATGCGGTAGTAAAAATCTTCCAGCCACTTGCTACAGGTCCACCAGGTCAAGGGTGCGGCAATAAGAATGCTGATTAAAATAAGCTGTACAAAGTTTTTAGCCAATAAATGAAAGATACTTGGAATACTTGCACCCAAAACTTTACGGATACCAATCTCTTTGCTGCGTTGGAAAGCCGCAAGGGTAATCAGCCCAAAGAGGCCCAAACAACCGATCAAAACAGCAACAATTGTACTCACGTTAATTAATTTGGCCAGATTTTGCTCTTTTTGATAGAGTGACGCAATCGTTTCATCGTAGAACTTTATTTCTATGGGGAGTTCCGGAAAAAACTGCGTATATACTTTGTTGATCGCTTCAATACTGGTTTTCCATTCTTTGCTGTTTCCCGATAGTTTTATATTGAAGGTATAGGCACCACGGCTAAAACTGCGCAAAGCCAAAGGTGTGATCTCTTTATAGAATTCCTGGGCATGAAAATCTTTAATAACGCCAACGATCGGGAAGGTACTGTCTTCTTGACCAATTGACTTCCCAATAGCATCTTGAGGCGAATTGAAACCGAACGCCTTGACAGCAGATTCATTAATAATATAAGCATTGACAGTATCGGATTGTGGTAGATTGGTGCCCGCAATTAACTTCATGTCATAGACAGTGATATAATTTGCATCCGCATTTTTAAAGAAAATATCGGATGAAATTTTCTCTTTTAACGTAGCGTCTTGTCGATGAAACCAAGATGATGAATAATTATTTGATAAGGGCTTGCTGCCGATTGACGCTGCCGAAACACCTTTTATTTTCTGGATCTCATGTAGGAGTGTTTGTTTCTTACTTTGATCCAGTTTTTCCTCATAAAATTTGTTGATGAGCTTGGAAGGTAGATCGAAGGTAACAACAGCATCTTTGTCGAATCCCATATCTTTGTTGAGGGTATAGGAGAGTTGTTGGCCGATAATGAGTGCTGAAACCGTAAAAAATTGAGCAATAAAGAATTGGAATACAATCAATGTTTTCCGAAGGTTGATTTGTGTTTTTCCGATTTGAAACTGCTTGCCAGCCCGAAATAAATTGACAGGCTGTACCTTTTTAATTAACCAAGAAGGATATGCCGAGGAAATTAAAGTCGTTACGGTCAGTAAAATTGCGATAAACAGCATGGATGTCGTCGAACTTGTAAAATCCTTTACTTTCTCCGGAATCATTTCCTGAAAATAGAAAAAGGCCAGTTTCGTCAGAAAGACCGAACAAACAAGTGCAATAGCAATGGTTAAAAGCGATTCAAAAATAATTTGGCTAACTAATTTTCCCTGACTACTTCCCAATGTTTTACGGACACCAATATCTTTACTCCGCGCTGGTATTTGTGCCGTACTAAGATTGATATAGTTGATACAGGCCAAAAGCATCAGAAAAGCAGCTACGGCAATTAACCCATAAATAACGGTTTTGCTTGTTCTTTCGGCGTACCATTCTTTTATGTGTACTGCAAAATGGGAATCTTTTAGTGGCATGACTACGACCTTACGGTTGTAGTCAAACTTCGGTTTTTTTTCCTGGCTGAATTCCTGCCATTTTTTTTGTCCGATCTTATTGATAGCTGCCTGGATTGGAAGGTCTTTTACACCATCTTTTAATCGGATATAAAGTCTGTCAGTACCATTGGTATTCGTCCAGACATTCAGTGGGTAGACTTCTTCTTTAAGCAAGACGAATTCTGTGCCATTGAACTCCGTGTTGAAGCCAAGGTCATCAACAATGCCAGTTACTGTTTTGGGTATACTGTCGTTATAAAAGATGGTTTTGCCGATTAAGCCCTGGACAGCCTGGTTTGGGAAATAAATGGCTGCCCTTTTTTTTGTCAATACGATGTCGTTGGCAGTTGAAAATACTTTCTCTGGTGAACCTGCTAACCATTTGTAGCCAACGAGCTTGAAGTAGTCGCTGGTAGTCTCCGTCACATTGCCTTCAGCCCCATCAAAGTCCTCGACAAGTTTTTGATTTTTTTGTCCCTTGTTGATTGTGACAGATTCCATTTGATAATTTCTGAATGCTGGAGCGACCAGTTCCACGCCCGGAATTTCTTTTCGGATGGCCTGATAAAACGGCTTGGCCAATCCCCCATTGTAATTATCCTTGCCATCATTTTTAAACTGAGAAATGATCCTATAGGTTCGTTCAAGCTGAGGAACTCCAGCTTCAAAACTATACTCATAATTGACAATCTTAAATATGACCCAACATGACGTAATACCGATGGCTAGTCCAATAATATTTAATAGGGAGAATAGTTTATTCTTCCAAAGTTGTCGAATTGCCGATTTTAATAGGAGGTTGTTCATAGCTGGAATATCGTGATGGGATTAAATTATATTGTTATTCGTCTCTTAAACTATCTACAGGATTTGCCTTGGCAGCCTTGAGTGTTTGAAAACTCACCGTTACTAATGCGATAGTGATTGTAGCAAAACCAGCAAAGACAAACATCCACCATTGTGGTTCAATATGGTATGCAAAGTTGTCAAGCCATTTTTTCATCGCCATCCAAGATAGCGGTGTCGCGATGAGGAGCGCTACAGCCAATAACTTGATGAAGTCGGAAGAGAGCAGGAGGATTAAATTATAGATGGATGCACCGAGAACTTTCCGTACACCGATTTCTTTGGTACGCTGTTGGGCTGTATACGTAACAAGTCCCAATAAACCTAAACAGGCAATAAAAAGTGCCAGTCCGGAGAAGGCTGTAAAAAGTCTTCTAAAATTAAAATCCGCTTCATATTGTCGATTGAAATTGTCGTCGAGAAAGCTATATAAAAATGGACGGTTTGGTACAAGTTCATTCCACAGCTTGCCGATTCTGGCAACGGTCTCAGGCTGGTTTACATGTTGGATATTCAAGGTTAAATACCGGCTGCTGCTTGGTTCAAGTCGCAAAGCTAAAGGCTCAATCTTACGGTGTAAAGAAAGGTAATTGAAATCTTTCACTACACCGATAACCGTTCCTTCTCTTCCCCATTGACGAAATTGTTTGCCAATAATATCTTGTGGATTTGAATAGCCCCATTGTTTTGCAGCAGATTCATTGATAACAAGTGAATGGGCCGTATCCGCTGGGAAATCTCTGGAATAGGCACGCCCTGCGGCCATTTGCAGACCAATATTAGGAATAAAGTCAACATCGACTTCATATAAGAAAGGAGCGAATTGACTCATCGTTCCGTTTGCTGACATGATTTCTGTTCCTGCATTTGGAAAAAATGTTCCCGGTACCGTACGTGATGCAGTGACAGACAAAACATCGTTATCTTTTGCTAGTGTAGATTTTATCGCTTCCAGGTTATTGTTTACCTTATCATCGAAATTATAATCTATCACAAGCCGTTGATCTTTTTGAAATCCAAGATCTCGGTGCTGTAATTGATCTAGTTGAGAAAAGACGACGACTGTACCTGCAATGAGCGCAATAGAAAGGCAAAATTGGAAAACAACTAATACGCGACGTAATAATGTACCACCTTTGCTGTTGCTATAACTTCCTTTAAGTACTGCAATCGGTTTGAAATTTGCTAGAATCAACGCGGGATAGCTGGCGGCAAGAAGTCCCGTAAAAATGGTAGTGAATAGGAATATTGCCCAGGTCGTCCCATTTTTCAGGGATGAATAATTGAGGTGTTTGCCCGAGAATACTTCCAAAAAGGGGAGAAAGGCCATAACGAGCAGTATAGCCAAAATACTACTGACGAATACAAGAACCAATGATTCAGACATAAACTGAAAGATCAGATTGCTTTTGCTTGCTCCTATGGTTTTTCGTACGCCTACTTCCTTTGCTCTTTCCATTGACCTTGATGTAGCCAGATTCATAAAGTTCACACAGGCGATCAGTAAGATGAATCCGCCAATAATGCTGAATATGTATAAATTCTGATAGCTTCCATTGGTACCGGGTTGACGATCTGCAGACGAGTGCATGTAAGCTTGCAGAAGTGGCTCGATATGGAAATTGTATTTTGCATTTGGGTTTTCATTTGTTGGGAGATGCCGCTTGAGAAACTCCGGTATTTTCTGGTCGAACTTTACAGGATCAAAGTCTTTTGAAGCGAGAAAGTACGTGTAGAAGTCTACATAATCCCAGCCTTCTTTATTAAATACGTCTGGCCGTGCTTTTCGGAATGTACTCATCGAGAGCAATGCATCGAACGTAAAGTGTGAATTAGCAGGTACATCGGCCATTACTGCCGTTACAGTATATAGACCTGCGTCAGCACGGCCCGCAGCTAAACCTCCCTCCAGCGTCTTGCCAATGGGATTTTGATCTCCGAAATATTTCTTTGCGGTACTTTCTGTTAATACAACAGAATAGGCGTTTTTTAAAGCTGTATGAGGATCGCCGGCCAAAACCTTCCAACTGAAGACATCAAATGCAGTGGAGTCCATGAAAAATACATTTTCCTCCTGGAATCTTTTATCGCCCTGTTTGAGCAGGATAGATGTTTGACCCGAGAATTGAACAACTTTCTCGATTTCTGGAAAGTCTGCTTTGATAGCTTCACCAATAGGTCCATTGCCCCAGATTTGATGCTGCTCTGTGCTGCTAACATCTTTATAGTCGTGTACGATGCGGTAAATCCGCTCTTTGTTTACGTGATATTTATCGTAGGAAAGTTCGTTCTGAACATAAATTGCGATCAATAGGCAACAGGCCAAACCTATTGCAAGGCCAATGATATTGATGGTCGAGTATCCTCTGTTTTTCTGGATATTGCGCCAGGCTATTTTTATATAATTCTTGATCATAGCTTTATTTCTTAAGTGCCAGTGTATACATGCCAATCATCCACTTTCTTATATTCGTTTTTATTCGTCCCTTAAACTATCTACGGGATTGGATAAAGCTGCCCGAACAGCCTGGTAGCTGACGGTAACAATGGCGATCAGCAAGGCCAAAATACCACCGAAGACAAATGTTTGCAGCTCTAGATCTGTTTTATATGCAAAATTGCTTAACCATTGTTTCATCAGGTAAACCGCTATGGGACAGGCTATCAGAATGGAAATGGAAACGAGTAGCACGAAATTTTTTCCCAATAGCCGGACGACACCAAAGGTGCTAGCTCCAAGAACTTTACGGATGCCGATTTCTTTTATACGCATTTGCGCTTCGTGAGTTGCCAATGCAAACAGACCTAAAGCAGATATAAAAATGGCAATACCTGCAAAAACATTGAACAACAAACCTGTACGCTGTTCGGATTTGTATAGACTATCAAATTGTTGATCAATGAAAGTATATTTGAAAGGAGCGTCTGATGGATAGCGGTTATAAACCTTCTCTAAGGCTTTGATGGCCTCAGCGGCTTTTGTGGTACTTGTTTTTACATAAAGCGTGCCCGATCCCCAGCGCGTCCAGAAGACCATTGGACCTATTTTATCTTTGATGGATTTGAAGTGAAAATCTTTCACCACACCGATAATTTGTCCAGGGAAATCGTGGAAACTCATATTGGATCCCACATATGGCGGCTTTAACCCCATTTGTTTTGCTAAGGTCTCGTTGATAATATATCCGGAAGAATCCGCTGGCAGGCCTGTGAAATTTTTCCCTTCAACGAACTGTATATTCATTAACGGAATAAAATCCTTGTCAATTTTGGCTTGCGCTACGATTAGCTTGTTGTCTTTGGATTTGCCAGGCCAATCTATATCGCCCGTGGCATTTCCGAAATCCGTCATGTTGTAAACACTTGAAAGAGAGACTCCTTGTATTGCGTCGTTATTTTTGAGTTCGGTCTGTATGGCGTCCATATGTTTGTAGGCCTCCTCAGGAAGACCAAGTGTAATGACATGATCTCGGTCGTATCCGAGGTTGATCTTTTGGATAAAATCCAGTTGATTGCGGATAACCAAGGTGCATACAATCAGTGTTACAGAAAGTGTAAATTGAAAAACCACCAATATTTTACGCATGGTCGTTGAGGAAACTCCTTTAACTGATTTTCCTTTTAACGAATGAATGGGATTGAATGAGGAAAGTTGTATCGCAGGATATATACTGGATAAGCCTAGTGTGCCGATAATCGCAACACCTATATATAACCATATTGTACTGTTTTGGAAGGAGTAGCTGATTGATTTTTGTGCAATTTGATTGTATCCAGTATGAAGTACAAGGATAAGAATGAAAGCTATTACGAGCGAGCAAAAGAATACAACAACCGTTTCGGTGATAAACTGTAAGAATAGATGGAGACGATTAGCACCGATTATCTTTCGGATGCCAACATCTTTGGCCCGGTCCAATGCCCGTGCAGTACTCAAATTGACATAATTTACTGCACCAATAACCAATAATAAGATTGCAATGATCCCAAAAATTTGCACCATGCGAAGTGTCGATTTATTGCCGTCCGGGGCGATTAAGTGCATGGTTTTTAAAGGATCTAAAACAAAGATGGTTGAATTTTCACCATCGCGGGCTTTGGTATAATTCTCCGAGATAAATTTTCCAATGAGGGTAGGAGAAGCCGTTGGTTTTACTTTGACGTAGGTAGCGAAGCTGTAATTGCCTAAGTCTTCATCGATTGTTTTCCATTTTCCATTACCGCCCCAATTTGTAAACCGTTGTGCATGATAACCTAATGGAATGATCACATTGAATTGCATCGAGGAATTTTGTGGAACATCTTTTAAGATAGCGGCTACGGTGAACAGATCTGCACCATAACGGAAGGTCTTTCCAATGGCCTGCTGGCTGCTAAAGAGTTTTTCTGCTGTTGATGCTGTGACCAGTGCCTGTTTATAATTTTCCTGAAAACCTACAAGCGAGCCCTCTTGTAAGGGAAAACGAAACATATTAAAAAAACTGCCATCAACATAATAGATACTCATATCCGTTACAGGGCGTTTCAGCTTATCGTTGACCAAGGTAACATTATAATCCTGTGAAACGCGCGTTGCAAATTCTACGTCGGGTGCATTTTTGGCATAGTTGCCTATAGGGCCGGGAGTTATGCCCCAAATTGCGCCGTTATGTTCTGGATCCAAATGGGAATTTACGGTATATATTGCCTCATAGTTTGGGTGAAATTTATCAAAGCTCTGTTCATCCTGTACCCAAAAAATAATTAATATCGCTGCAGTAAGACTGACCGACAGACCTAATATATTGATAGCGGTATAGAATTTTCTTTTCCTTAATTCTCTAATTGCGGTTATTAAATAATTCTTTATCATAGGGACAGGTGTTAGTTGTATTGTTCATTAATGAGCTTCTTTATCATCTTATTCATCTCTTAAACTATGTACTGGATTTGCACGTGCCGCTTTTATGGATTGGTAGCTCATCGTAAAAAATGCAATAAGTAAGGTTGCGGCAGCCGGAATAATAAACATCCACCAGGATAGCTCTATTTTATACGCAAAATCATCCAACCATTTGTGCATCGCCCACCAAGCAATTGGGGTAGCAATCAAAATAGAAATGAGTATAAGTTTGATATAATCTTTTGATAATAATCCAATAATCCCCAATACCGTGCTTCCCAACACTTTTCGAATACCGATTTCTTTGGTACGTTGTACCGTGGTGATGGTAACCAGACCGATCAATCCCAGGCAGCTGATGAGAATTGTCGTCGATGTAAATAGATTGATAATCTTCGAGAATTTTAGATCACTGCTATAGAGTTCTTTGATTTGCTGATCATAGAAATCATATTTGAATGGGGCTTTTGGATAATATTTTTTCCATTCTTTCTCAATCTGTTTTAAAGTTTCCGGCCAGGTAGTTGAATTACTATTGAGTTTGACGCTTAGTCTGTTTAATTCCCATTTTTTAATAGAGCTCAGCATGACAACAGGTTGAATGGCTGCATGCAGATTTTTTGTGTGAAAATTGTCGGTTACACCCACAATCTGCCGCTGTTTGTCTGTGTACGTGACAAAGCTACCTACAGCATTTTCAGCAGATTTAAAGCCTAACTTTTGAACGGTGGCTAAGTTTAACACGATGCCAGTGCTCGTATCGGCCAACTGCAGCGGGCGGCCAGCAAGCATTTTAAAATTATAGAGCTTAAAGTTATCTTGGTCGACAAATTTCATTTGTACATCTGCCTGTACCTGTCCCGTATCACTTTTCGCAAACAAGGCATTTCCCCAATGATCGTTACTCATGGGCAGATGCCCCAAGGAAGCCTGCTCTACACCTGTGATGTGCTTAATCGCTTGCTTAAAAACAAAAGGATCAACATTACTGTCCTGGTAGCTTTTACTCGGGAAACGTAGGGTAATAATCGCATCCTTATCGAAGCCGGAGTTATTCTGTAGCGCATGTTTCAACTGTAGACCAATGATGCAAGTTGAAATAACAAATAGCTGAGCAATCAAAAATTGAAATATAATGAGCATTTTCCGAAAAGAAAGATTGCCAAATTTGAGACTTTGCGCATTTGAGATTTTAATGACTTCAACAATCTTGACTTTATTTGTTAATAAAATCGGGTAACCTGAGGAAATTAAGGTAATCGTGATTGTAAGTGTTGCTAAAAATAGCGATACTCCCCATGGATCGGGATACAACTTGAGCTGATCGGGAATATAGGAGGCTAAAACTGTTTGAATGAGAATAAGTAAAGGCCAAGATAAAAGCACCGAAAAAGCTGTAATGCAAAATGTTTCCAACAAAAAGGACTTTGTAATTCTTTTCTGGCTTTCTCCTAATGTCTTTCTGATACCAATCTCTTTCGCGCGTTGTGGGATTTGGGCGGTAGCGAGATTGATGTAATTGACACAGGCGAGTAAAAGCAAAAATATACCTATGCCGATTAGGCCATACATTATTTTCTTATTAACATTATTTTGCGCGTAAGAAGTAAAATGTAAGTCTTTTAAAGGTACTGTGTTTACATGCATTTTAAACCCAAACTTGTCAAATTCGGCATGCGTCATCTCATAGGCCTTTTTATCGGCTGTCTTTATGAGGTTAGGAAGGGAAGCCGATGATTTTACCTTAATAAAGAGCTGCCAATTTGAATTTGAATTGTTCCAGTTTGTGCTATTCCATTCCTTTTCTGGAATCTGGATAAATTCTTTACCCAAAAAGCTGCTTGGATGGGCTAGATCTTTTACAATGCCGGTGACATTGTATAATGTACTATCATAGGACAAAGTCTGTCCTATGATTTGGTCTATTGACCTGTTTGGAAAATACAATTTAGCCCGCGATTCTGTCAGGATGACTTCATGGCTATTTTTTAGTATATTCCTTTGGTCGCCAGCTAACCAAACATAAGGTGTCATTTTGAAATAGTCTCCCGTGGTACCGATGATATCGGGTTGATCTTCAAACTCTATTTTCTGCGTGCCGCCAATATTACTGACACGTTCGAAGTATTGTTTAAAGATGGGTACAGTCAGTTCAACACTAACAAAGTTTTCCTTAATATATGCCGGTAATGGTGCGGGAACACCATCGAAATGATCTAATTTATCCTTTTCTTCATAGGAGGTATGGACCTTGTAAATCTGCTCACTTTTCGGATGATGCTGATCAAAACTAAATTCATAATTGACGATACGGAAAATAAGCCAACAGGCACTTATTCCGATGGCAAGCCCAAATACATTTAAAAATGTGAAAAGACGGTTACGCCATAGTTGTCTGAAAATTAATTTAATCGTGCTCATCATTTACAGGTTATTAGGATAAATATCTTGGTTATATATGTGTGTCTTTATACCGAAGTTGTTTCCATAATCACTTGCCCGTCTAGCATGCGGATTACACGGTCAGAAAACTTTGCATCGTGTTCACTATGTGTTACCATGACGATGGTTGTGCCGGCTTCGTTCAATTCAGTCAGGAGTTGCATGACTTCGTTACCATTATTGGAATCGAGGTTACCCGTAGGCTCATCGGCAAGAATCAATTTTGGATTATTCACGACAGCGCGAGCAACAGCCACACGTTGTTGCTGACCTCCGGAGAGCTGTTGTGGAAAGTGATTTCGGCGGTGCATGATCTGGACTTTTTCCAAAACTTCTTCTACACGCTTTTTGCGTTCTGCAGCTGGAACATTGGTATAAACCAGTGGAAGTTCCACGTTTTCAAATACTGTTAGTTCATCGATTAGATTGAAGCTCTGGAATACAAAACCAATGTTATGTTTGCGGAGATCTGAGCGACCACGTTCTTTGAATTTGGCAACTTCAATCTCGTTGAACAGATAGCTTCCTTCATCCAAATCATCCAGCAATCCGATAATATTGAGTAAAGTCGATTTTCCACAGCCCGAAGGACCCATTACAGCAACAAACTCGCCCTCTTTGACATGAATGTTTAGGTTGTTTAATGCGACGGTTTCAACTTCTTCAGTGCGGTAATACTTTTGAAGGTTTGTGATCTTGATCATATTTTTTGTGCTCATGGTTTTTATGTTTTGGATCCTTGGCGATATTGCCTTGGACAGTTATTATTTCTGTTATTAAATTCTGTTTATTTAATTGTTTATTGATCTCTTAAAGTCTTCGTCGGATTGGCTATCGCTGCTTTAAATGCCTGTGAACTGATCGTCAGTAGGGCAATTACAATTGCTGCTACAGCACTGATGACAAAGATGGTCCAGGAAATCTCTACATGATGTGCATAGTTGGTTAACCATTTGCTCATAATCATCCATGCAATAGGAAAGGCAATGATACAGGAGATCGCTATAAGCGTAACAAATTCACGGTTGAGCATTTGGATAAGTCCCGAAACAGAGGCCCCCAGGACTTTACGAATACTGATTTCTTTTGCGCGTTGCTCTGTTGCAAAGGCGGCTAAACCAAACAGGCCTAGGCAGGATATAATGATAGACATCAGTGCAAATACACTGGATAGTTGCTGTACAAAAAGCTCAGCTTTAAACTTATTATTGAAACTATCATCTAAAAATTTATAGTCAAAGGGGAAGCCCGGGTTATTTTTGACGATGACCTTCTCGATTTGTTGAATGGCATCTGGTAAATCTACTCCAGCCTTTGTCTTGATGGTCATGATGCCATTATCTCTATTCATCGGTAGAAATAGCATCGGCTCAGGATCGGCATACACATTGTTATAAACGAAGTTCTTGACGACACCGGCGATGGTGAACTTTTCCTCACCGTAACTGATGATACTACCGGCCACAAGGCCATCTTTTTTGATCAGTTTTGCAAATGCTTCGTTGATGATAACCGAGGTGCTATCACCTACAAAATTTTGATGGAAGTTTCTACCGTCAGAAAGCTTTAGATCCAAAGCTGGAATAAGACCTTCATCAGAACGTAACATGCCAATCAAAATACTAGCATTTGGATCTTTTCCATCCCAGCTAAAACCGGACGTATTGGAGTTGATATTGAGTATACTCATATCACTGACACCGACCTCTTGCACAACTCCTGTTGCCAATAATTGATTTTTAATCAGTGGGAGATGTTTGGCCATATCGCCTTGTAGCGCTGTTGTCAACACCTGACTCTTATCAAATCCGAGATCCCTGTTCTTGTTGTGCTGAATCTGTTGGTAGATAATAATGGTACAGATAATCAAAACGACGGATGCCGTATATTGTAAAATCACCAATCCTTTGCGTACAAGACTTCCGCTTCCGGCTTTTTGCTTCGCACCTTTAATTGTCGTTAGTGGTTTGAATGCGGATAGGAAAAATGCGGGATAGCTACCTGCAAATAGGCCACAGGCAAGGGTAATTACCAACAGAAAAAGGAGGTGTAAAGGTGCCGATAAATTAACCTTCAGCTCTTGGCCTATCATTGCATTGAAAGGACCGATAAAGATGTAAATCAGCAACAAGGCTACCAAGGAAGAGATGGTTGCCAATACGAGCGATTCCCCTAGGAATTGCGTCACTAAAGATTTGCGGCTTGCGCCAACAACTTTACGCATACCCACTTCTTTTGCTCTTTTTTCTGACCTTGCTGTTGCGAGATTCATAAAATTGATGCAGGCAATTAATAGAACAACCCAAGCAATAAAGGTAAATAGACGTATATTTTTAATACCGCCTTCTATTTCATTTCCGCTATTGTCAAATTGGTTGTACGTAATCCAACGTTCCATTGGATAGAGGTAATTTTGTGAGAACGTGACTTCACCATTGGTTTTGCGTTTGACAAAATCCATCATCTGTTTGTTGATCTGGTCAACATTGGCATTATCTTCGACCTGAACCAATGTTTGTACGCCATTGTTTCCCCAGTTTTCCAACCAATCCTGACCAGCTTCAAACTTTTTGAAAGGAATCAGCCATTGAAAATCATAGCTGCTATTTTTGGGTAGGTCCTTGATTACCCCTGCAACAATAAATGGCTCAGTATTGTTTGTTTTGACGGTTTTTCCCAATGCCGGGCGGTTACCAAATAATTTATGGGCAGCTGTTTCTGATAACACGATATTGTTGACCTGATCGAAGGCGGTCTTTCGATCACCCTCCAAAAAATCCAAGGAAAGCACATCTGCAATGGAGCCATCGGCATATACCCCTGTCTGAAATATATTATTGTCTCCTACAGAAAATAACATGGGCGAATTCCAGCTCATGCGAACGGCATGCTTAATACCGGGTATTTCTTTTGCTACGCTTTGGGCAAATGGTCCAGGTGTCGATTCGAATACATAAGTAGCACCATCGTAAGTCTGTTTTGATTTGACAACATAGATATTCTTTTTGTTGGCGAAATTATCGTTGTAGCCCAACTGGCTTTCAACCCATAAAAAAATCAACGATGCCGCAGCGATACCGACCGCCAATCCAAAAATATTAAGAAAGCTGTACCCCTTGGTTTTCCAAAGGTTGCGAAGTGCGGTTTTAATAAAGTTTTTAATCATAATTAAGTCGTATGATAAAAGCGGTTATCGAGAGATCTGATGTGCTCGATAACCGCTAGGATGTTACTTTTTAATATTTAGCTCTTGCACCTTATCGTAGGTCTCATAGCTCGATACGATAACCTTATCGCCCGGTTGTAGACCTTTGATAACCTCATAATATTCCGGATTTTGTCTTCCTAATTGGATATCGACACGATATGCTGTACTTCCATTTTTATCCAATTTGAAGATCCAGTTACCACCGGTCTGTTGATAAAAACCGCCTTTTGCCAGCAATAACGCTTTGGTTTCATCGCTTAATGCCAAACGTATTTGTAAAGTCTGTCCACGGCGGATCCCTTTGGGAACATCATTGATAAACTCCATGTCAACCTGGAATCGGCCATTGGTGACTTGTGTATAGACTTTCTTGATACGGAGTTTGTAGGTTTTTTCACCGATAGAAAATTCACCTTGTAGATCTGGGAAAATACGGTTGATATAGTGTTCGTCAATATCAGCGCGCACTTTGAATCCTGTTAAGACGTCGATTTGTCCCAACCGTTCCCCGGCGTTTTTATTTTGTCCGATTTCAGCATCGAAGGCTGTCAATTGCCCGTCAACAGGTGCCCTAACAATCAAGTCGCCAATTTTCCTTTTCATCAGTTCCAATGCACTCTGCGTGCGTTGGTAAGTTTGTTTGTCCTGATTGGTTTTTTGTGCATTGGAGATTTCGTCCTGTTTCAGGATCTGTTTGGTCAAGTTGACCCGTTCTTTTTGATAGTTGTATTCGTTCTTTGATTTTTCGAACTCTTGTGTACCAATGGCTTTTTCGTTAAGTAATTTTCTGTTTAGATTATAGATCCGCTCCGCTTCACGATAGGCCTGTTCTACATCAGCCATTTGGTTGCGGTTGTTAATTGATGCTTGTTGTGCATTGGTCTGCGCAATTTGTGACTGTGTCAATAGATTGAGCACTTGCGTTTCTTGTTGTACCAGGGTAAGCTCCTGATCGGTATTGGAAAGACGCATGATTGCATCCCCTTTTTTTAAGATAGCCCCGTCTTCTACAAATTTTTCTTCGACGCGTCCGCCAACAGAAGCATCGAGGTATATACTACTAATAGGAAGCACGGTGCCATTTATCGGGATAAATTCTTGAAAGTTTCCATTTTTTATTTCGACAATAGAGATGCGGTCAGCTTCAACATTCAGTTTGCTTTTGCCGGAGGTAAAATAGAAACTGGCACTGATTAAGCCAACTAAGCCAGCAACCCCCACAATAGTCATGATACGTTTGCTATTCCACTTCTTCTTTTCTAAAGGTCTGTCCATAATTTAATATCAATTTTGTATGTAACTATGAAAGCTGTGCCAATAATTTAATTTACTGATTTATAGTTGTTTATTTTGTTTTGTTTGGCGCTCGGTGTTCGATAGCGGACACTTCTTGTACGAAGACGTACAACTGGAAGTTTTTCGCTGTTTATTGTGGCAACTGAAGTGCTTTGAGCAAATATAACCACAGGTTGTGGTAAGGTACGTTAGTTCTATTGGAGTACACATTGATTTATGTATAGTTTATTAAGTTGCAACGGAGAAGAATCTTCAATTTAAATATATCAATTCTCTTAATTTACACGGAACTAATACGGACTTTATAGGGACCTTATTCGGACCTCATTCGGATGAAAGCGAATAAAAACCGAAGAAACTCCGATGTATATCCATTGAATAAACGAATAAATACTGAACTTGATTTCCATCATGTTCCTACTTATACTCTTGTGGATTTTTATTGTCCAACTACGCACACCGACTGTTCATTAATGAACATTTTTGAAAATATGTTTTTTGTATCTGTTTGATAGTTAGTGTTTTTGTTGTTTGGCATGGCGATGGTCAGCAAGAAAATAAAAACTGGATATGAAGAGAGTTTATATATATAGTACATTATGCTTTTTATTGAGTTATGCTAAGGCAGGGGCGCAACAGACGGAGCAGCAACTAACGGAAAGAGTGTCGGGGACAGCAACAATTGCAGCGGTCGACGATAAACAAATTGCCAAGCGAAGCTTAGCTGAGTGTATCCAGTTGGCCATAAAGGCCAATCCAACCTTATTGCAGAATGAACTCGATGTGAAGCGTGCCGAGGTGAATTTGGCACAGGCTAAAGCGAATAGACTTCCCGATGTCGATGCGAGCCTACAACATAGCCTGACCTCAGGTAGATCGCAGGATAACTCGACCCTTCAATATATTTCATCCAACAACTCAACAGGGAATTTTTCTTTGGGAGCCAGCCTGCCGTTATTTAGAGGGTTTCGTCTATTTAACGAAATTCGGATGCGTGCTGATGCAAAGACAGCTGGTAAATTGACTTTTGATACGCAGATTAATAACCTAAAACTAGATGTTATTACCGCTTATATTCAAAGTTTGACTGCCCAGGATATATTTCGGCAATCCGAAATGCAGACTGAAGTAACCCGAGAGCAGGTCAGACGTGCGGAGAGCATGCATAAGGAAGGCGCAATTAACCCTGGGGATTATTTTGATTTGAAAGGACAACTGGCAAATGATGTCAACACGATTGAAAATAATCGTCAGTTACTATACAGTAGCCGGGTGAAACTGGCGGCCTTATTGAATATGGCGGAAAATCAATTAGGGGAATTGGACAATATCGGAATAAATGAGACAGGACAGCGTTTGGATGAGAAGCAATTATATGATATGGCTGTCGACCAATTGCCTGATATTAAAGCTTTGGATTATCGGATAAAAGTGGCGGAGCGGGATATTAAGATTGCGAAATCATACTATTACCCGTCTTTGAGTCTGAGCGCTGGTTTAGGATCAAATTATTCAAAATTGGGGATTCAAGGAACGTATTGGTCCCAAATGCGTAATAACGTGGGAAAATCTATTTCTCTAAATCTCTCAATTCCCATTTTTAATCATTTGCAAGTATATAACAACGTCCGCCTGGCAAAATTAGATCTACAAGCTGCTAAATTTCAGAAAGAGATCCAACAAAATGTTTTACGGTCGGCGACGTCCAATGCGGTTTTTAATTTGCAGAACGCAAGTAACATGATTACACAATTACGTAGTCAAAATGAAAACTACGCGGAGTCTTTTCGCATAGCCAAAGTCGTTTTCGAATTGGGAAACAGTAATTCAGTG
This sequence comes from Sphingobacterium sp. UBA865, assembly GCF_002295765.1. Taxonomy (NCBI): domain Bacteria; kingdom Pseudomonadati; phylum Bacteroidota; class Sphingobacteriia; order Sphingobacteriales; family Sphingobacteriaceae; genus Sphingobacterium; species Sphingobacterium sp. UBA865. The sequence continues at coordinate 231,292 of NZ_DBGB01000019.1, forward strand.
ATTTTTTTGACCGCAAAAACGAAATTCGACAACAGTCAGATTCAATTGGTCGTCAAGCAGTATGAATGGCTGCTGCAAAAATATATCAATGATTATTACGCAGGCTCATTGAATTTATAATTATCTTAGTATCTTCAATGAAGTCAGTAAGTATGAAAAAAGCATCTATTTTAGTCGTTGATGATGACCAGGATTTATTAACTGCGGCAAGAATCTTGCTTAAACCTAAAGTTAGTCATATTCAAGTTGAACCCAATCCGGAGAACTTAATCGCACATCTGGAGAAGACACCTTATGATCTGGTACTTTTAGATATGAATTTTAAAAGTACAATTAATACTGGTAATGAGGGATTATATTGGTTGTCCCGGGTTAAAGAAAAGTTTCCACAGGTACATGTCATTATGATTACCGCTTATGGAGCTGTAGATCTCGCTGTAAAATCGCTGAAACAGGGGGCGTCAGATTTTGTCGTGAAACCCTGGGAAAATGAGCATTTATTGGCGACGATCGAAAGCACGCTTGCTGAATCAAAAAACAAAGAAAAGAAAAGTAAAAGTTCTCTGCTCAGTAGTGCGAACAGTCCTGATTTGATTGGTAACTCTGTTGTTATGGACGAACTGCAATATAAATTGGAGAAAATAGCGCCGACAGATGCCAATATTTTAATATTAGGTGAAAATGGGACAGGGAAAGACCTCATTGCTCAAGCCATTCAGCGAAGATCCTTGCGTTCAGATCGGACTTATGTCAAGGTCGATGTCGGGGCGCTGACAGAAACATTGTTTGAAAGTGAGCTTTTCGGTTATAAAAAGGGGGCATTTACGGATGCACGTGAAGACCGTCAAGGGCGATTTGAAGCGGCAAATGGAGGGACATTGTTCCTCGACGAAATTGGAAATATCTCTTTGCAGCAACAAGCTAAATTGTTGACCGTACTCCAGAATAGACAGGTGACACCGTTGGGTTCCTATCAACCGATCCCGGTGGATATCCGCTTAATCTCAGCAACCAATGTGCCGTTGAAACAGCTTGCAGATGAAAGCCGTTTTCGAAAAGACTTAATTTACCGGATCAATACCGTGGAAATTCAGGTACCGCCATTGCGTGAACGGGGAGAGGATATCAAGCTATTGGCTGATCATTTTCTCGATATCTATTCGAAAAAATATAATAAACGGATTGAAGGCTTTGAACCGGATGCGGTAAAAAAAATGTGTGCATATCATTTTCCGGGCAACGTCCGGGAACTTCAATACAGCATCGAGCGTGCTGTTATTATGGCAGATCAGCTTAGTATCGCTGGAAATGACCTTTTTTTCTCACCAATCGAACAGCAAGTAGATAACCACGTTGTTGAAACTAGCGCTAGCAGTCAAAATTTGGAAGAATTGGAACGTAAAGCAATCAAATCTGCGATTGAGCGTTACAACGGAAATATCAGTAAGGCAGCAAAAGAATTGGGATTGACAAGAGCTGCGCTTTATAGACGTTTGGAGAAATATGATATTTAGTCGATGAGGCACGGAAAAATCTTAAATGCGATCAAGATTATATTACTGTTGGTAGCTGCTCTTGTGAGTGCTTATTTGCTGTTAAAACGTGAATACGTACAGGCGGCTTTGATCTTCTGTATGATGCTTTACCTGGGTTTTAACCTATATGCACAATATAATTTTTTGGCCAAGCAGTTGATTGAATTTTCCGAAGCGGTCAAATACCGTGATTTTACCAGACGTTTTTTGGTGAAAAACACAAAATCAGTAGAAGGAAAGCTTTTCCTTGCCTTTAATCAGATCAACGAAACATATAAGGAGATCAGTATTAAACAGGAAATTCAGCATCAATATCTGGACCGTGTGATCAATATGCTGAATTCGGCGATTATCTTTTATGAGATGGACAGTGGTAAGGTCATGTGGGTGAATGATGCTTTCAAGCAGCTATTTCATTTGCCACATCTTGGAAACATCACGGGACTGAAGAAAAAAAACAATGATCTTTATGAAAAAACCATGTTACTTGAAAACGGACAGCAGCAGATGGAGTCCGTTCAGTCAAGTAAAGGGAAAATTAAATTATTGATTCAAAGCTCAAGCTTTGAGACACAGGATGCTTTGTTTCGCATTGTTGTATACCAAAATATCAATGAAGCAATTGATGAAACTGAGACAAAGGCATGGCACAAATTATTGCGCGTACTGACGCATGAAATTATGAATTCCATTGCTCCGATCAGCTCACTGGCTGAAACCTTAAACGGTCGTTTGGACCATTTCAAAGGAACTGAAGATATTGATGATCTAAAAACAGGCATTTCCACCATCAAACGTCGTAGCGAAGGACTTTTGCATTTTGCGAAGAGTTATCGCATGATCAATAAAGTCGATCAGCCTCAGCTAGCACCGATTCAAATTTCACAGCTGTTTGAACATATCTATCAACTGCTTGAACCAACCTTGATCCAGAAAAATATTGATGTCGATATTATCCTAAAAAATACAAGGCTTATTTTATCTGCCGACGTCAATTTGATCGAACAGGTTATTATTAACTTAATGTTGAATGCGATAGATGCGGTTAAAAATAGGGAAGAAGCCTATATTAGTTTATCTGCTCTTGAAGTGGACGGCAAGGTGCAGATTCGGATTGAAGATAACGGGGCAGGAATTCCTGCCGATCTTCAGGAGCAGATCTTTACACCATTTTTTACAACAAAGAAGACGGGTACAGGAGTCGGCTTGACCCTAAGTAAACAGATCATGCTTTTGCACAAGGGTACTATTTTCCTCAATAGTACGGAAGGAAAAGGGAGTGTTTTTGTTCTCCAGTTTTAAAGATATTATGTAGCCTAGCTAATTTAACCGTATGTATTCAGTGGAATTAAACCTGATGTTCCATGTGAAAAATCATAAAATTTAGCGATGTTTGCAGCGAAATGAACTACATGCTTAAGTATTGGCGGCATTATTTTGTATCCCATAGTCGCCATGGGACCCATTCCCCTTTTGTTTATAAATTGGTAGACGAAGTGATCTATCAAAAGACATCCAAGGAGAGCGTTTCGGAATTACCGCAAACTATTCAAAACGGAAGCAAGGTAGAGCAGAAAAAGTATGCATTAATCGATCGGTTATTAAACACATTCGCTTACGACAATTTTAGTTATTGGGCCGATCGTCCGATCGAAAGTTATCAGAGTCTTCTGCAGGACCAATGCGGAAGCTATGCGTACCGACATATTTATTATATCGACCTGGACGATCTTGACCTGAATTTTTTGGGAAATGTTGGCGATCGAGATCTATTGATTATAAACGAACCCCATGTGTCAGCGAAAAGGGAAGCCTACTGGAACAAGCTGAAACAGGATAATCGTGTTGTGGTTACCATAGATCTATACCGAATTGGGTTGGTTTACTTTAGAAAAGAACAACGAAAAGAGCATTTTCTGATACGATTTTAGGCTACTGTTTCGACCATTTTTTGGCTGTCGATAGGCAGTCATGGGCCACGTTCCCTAAGGCATTAAATATTTTATCTGAAGTTTAAGGATACAGGAGAGGAGAGCGAAGAGGAACAGGTAGCTGTCATTCGGCAAGAATAAACAAGAGCATCCATATATTTATGGATGCTCTTGTTTATTAAAAAGCTTCACTTAGGGAAAGATAGAAACCCGATTGTCGTTTTTCTCCAGGTCTTTGTTCGCCAAAGGAATAATCAAAGCGTATGCTGCTATTGTGTTCGAGACTAAAGAAATATCTTAAGCCACCGCCATAACTTGCGACATATCGGCTGCTATTTTCCTTTGAAAAGGTTGATCCTAGCCCTGAAAAACCAACAATACCAAAGCGTGGATGAAAGCGATAACGCAGTTCAGCTTGGGAGGCAAGGTAATTCTTGTCCCGGTAACGTCCGAGGTAATATCCGCGCATCATCATGTCTCCACCGAGCTCACGGTAGTTGTAAAATGGGACGGTTTTTCCAAATGTGGAACGAAAGATTCCTTGCAGGGCCAGTGTGACTTGGTTGTGCAGGGGAATAAAGCCACGCAGATCCACGTCGAGGTTTGCCCCCGTAAAATCAGTACTTGTCCATAACTTTGGAGCATAGGCCAGTCGCAATTTAGCATAATACCCCCTTGTTGTATAAGAAACGTTATCCCTATTGTCAAACAATTGCGAAATACCTACAAGTAACTGTTGCCCGCCATGCTTTCCAATAAGATCGGAATGATTGAAAATACGATCGGCACTATCGCTACGAATGGTGAAGTTGTCGTATTGAATGTTGATGCCCGAATAGAGGTTGTTGCTGATTTTTTTCTCAGCTTCGAGTTTGACGCGAAATAATTTTTGATCAATGCGTTCTTCATCTGCCTTCCAGGTGTCCATACCGACGCCATAATAGTTAAAGGGCCAATTACGGTAACGCATTTCACTAATCAGATGGTAGTCGTTGTTTTTAGTCCAAAGATCTGTCTGCAGTTTGAAATTGGACTGACTATTGGATGTAAAGGTTCCCATGACCATGACCGTAGAGGTGCGGATTTTGGGATCAGATTTGTCCAGATAAAAATTATAAGCGCTCGCCAGGCCGTATTCAACGCCCGTTTCCTGCGCATAACCAACGGCCGGTAAAACCATAAAACTACCGGAACGTGTAGAATCTCTTTCAGCGGAAAGAAATTTTTTACTCAATTTTTGAATAATATTTTGAGCTTTCAATTCGGCCGATCCCATTAAAAGTACCGTAAATAGTACGGAGTATCGGGTAAGTTTTGAAAGTGATTGCGGTAAAATTTGCATGCCCAAAGATAGTATATTAGCCAAATAACCAAAACAGGTAAATATGCAATCAAAAATTATTGTGCTGCATATCAGTATAATTGCCAAAAACTGTCTTTTTTTTTTGACAAATATTTTTGTAAAGTGAGTTTTGTGTCTATCTTTGCATCAGCAAACAAGGGAACAACGGTTCAAAACAACGAAAGTTTGCTTAGTTCTTTAAATGAAAAAAAATAAAAAATAAACTTGCAGAAATCAAAAGTAAATTCGATATTTGCACTCGCTGAAAAGGTAGAAATACTTGGTCAGACGTTGATAGAATGTAAGTTTAAATAAAGATATTAGAAGCCTCTTTAGCTCAGCTGGTAGAGCAACTGACTTGTAATCAGTAGGTCATTGGTTCGATTCCGATAAGAGGCTCTAAATGTAACGAAAGTTACAGGTCTGGAGGGGTTCCAGAGCGGTCAAATGGGACGGACTGTAAATCCGTTGCTTCGGCTTCGAAGGTTCGAATCCTTCTCCCTCCACACTTTATTTTAATTAGGGTGTTAGATTTACTCTAGTTTCTAATTATTAAGCGGAAGTAGCTCAGTTGGTAGAGCGATAGCCTTCCAAGCTATAGGTCGCGAGTTCGAACCTCGTCTTCCGCTCAAATTTTTCAAGTATTAAATTTAGTCTCTATCTTCTTTGATAATAATGTATCTAAAGGTGGGGGCATTAATACGTAAATAAGGTTTTTTAGTAAGCCGAAGTAGCTCAGGGGTAGAGCACTTCCTTGGTAAGGAAGAGGTCGTGGGTTCAAATCCCATCTTTGGCTCGTACTTGTGTAAAAGTTAAGCAAGAGTATATAACAAATAGAAATAATTTATAATTACTAATTCGCATAAACATGGCAAAAGAGAAATTTGACCGTAGTAAACCACACTTAAACATTGGTACTATCGGTCACGTTGACCACGGTAAAACTACAACTACAGCTGCTATCACTAAAGTATTGGCTGATAAAGGTTTGTCAGAAGCTCGTTCATTTGATTCAATTGACTCTGCTCCTGAAGAAAAAGAGCGTGGTATCACAATCAATACTGCACACGTAGAATATTCTACAGCTAACCGTCACTATGCACACGTTGACTGTCCAGGTCACGCTGACTACGTTAAGAACATGGTAACTGGTGCTGCTCAAATGGACGGTGCTATCATCGTAGTTGCTGCGACTGATGGTCCTATGCCTCAAACTCGTGAGCACATCTTGTTGGCTCGCCAAGTAGGTGTTCCTGCGTTAGTAGTATTCATGAACAAAACTGACTTAGTTGATGACCCTGAGTTGTTAGACTTAGTTGAAATGGAAGTTCGTGAGTTATTATCATTCTACGAATTCCCTGGTGATGATATCCCTGTAATCAAAGGTTCTGCTTTAGGTGCATTGAACGGTGAGCCTGAGTGGGTTGAGAAAATCATGGAATTAATGGATGCTGTAGATAACTACATTCCAATTCCTCCACGTTTGACTGATTTACCTTTCTTGATGCCAGTAGAAGACGTATTCTCGATCACAGGTCGTGGTACAGTTGCTACAGGTCGTATCGAAAGAGGTGTAATCAACTCTGGTGATCCAGTTGAGATCTTAGGTATGGGTGCTGAGAACTTGAAATCTACAGTAACAGGTGTTGAGATGTTCCGTAAAATCTTAGATTACGGTGAGGCTGGTGATAACGTGGGTTTATTGTTACGTGGTATTGAGAAAACTGATATCAAACGTGGTATGGTTATCTGTAAACCAGGTTCAGTAACTCCGCACGATCATTTCAAAGCTGAGGTTTACGTATTGTCAAAAGCTGAAGGTGGTCGTCACACTCCATTCTTCAACAAATACCGTCCTCAATTCTATTTCCGTACAACTGACGTAACTGGAGAGATCTCTTTACCAGAAGGTACTGAAATGGTTATGCCAGGTGATAACGTTACAATCAGCGTGAAATTAATTTCTGCTATTGCAATGGAAAAAGGTCTACGTTTCGCTATCCGTGAGGGTGGTCGTACAGTAGGTGCTGGTCAGGTAACTGAAATTATCTAGTCTTTAATAAAGATTCAGAATCACATAGAATAAGCTAATCGACTGAGGTTGATTAGCTTATTTTTTCGATAAGCGATTTATCGGATTAAAATAAAAAAAAGTAAAAAAAGATTTGCAGAAAGTGGTTTAAAACACTATATTTGCATCACAAAATAAGAAATACACGGGCATAGTTTAAAGGTAGAACGAAGGTCTCCAAAACCTTTGGTCTGGGTTCGAGTCCTGGTGCCCGTGCTTATAAAAACAGATAAACTAAAATGGCAAAAGTACTTGATTTTTTTAAAGACTCTTATGTAGAGATCACTGAGAAAGTGACTTGGCCTACATGGTCTCAGTTACAAAGTTCAGCTGTTATTGTGCTTGTTGCGTCTCTTCTTATTGCATTGGTTGTCTTTGTAATGGATAAAGCTTCAAGTGTAGGGTTAGAATTCTTGTACGGTATTGCTTCTTAATTTTTCAATCGTATTTATTTATGGCAGATCAAGGTTTAAAGTGGTACGTAGTTCGTGCTGTAAGTGGTAAAGAAAAGAAAGTAAAGCAATATATTGATGCCGAAGTTAGCCGTTTAGGTATTGAGCACTTGATTCCTCAGGTGTTGATTCCAATGGAAAAATACTACTTGATGCGCGATGGAAAGAAAGTTGCTAAAGAACGTAACTACTACCCTGGTTATGTTTTATTGGAAGCAGCTCTTGACGGTGAGTTGGAGCACATCATCAAAAATATCAATAGCGTCATTGGTTTCTTGGGAGATAAAGCTGGTAATGCTGTCCCTTTACGCCAAGCAGAAGTGAATCGTATCTTAGGTAAAGTGGATGAAATGGCAGAACAAGGTGAAACCATTAACGTTCCTTACTATGTGGGTGAAACAGTGAAAGTAAACGATGGTCCTTTCAACGGATTTACTGGAGAGATCGAAGAAGTCCACGAAGATAAAAAGAAATTAATCGTCATGGTGAAAGTCTTCGGTCGTAAGACTCCACTTGAACTGAACTACATGCAAGTAGAAAAAGAGTAAGATTAGTAATTAACGATAGAGAAAAGCTTTTCATGAAAATTGGAAGGCTTTTTTTTGTATCTTACCATAAATGAAAAGGCCAGGTATTTATCTATTCGCATTGTTTTATGTGCTGACATTGCTGAGCTGTGCAAATGTCGAGAAGTATAATCGATTTATCGAGACTCCCCTGGCAGTGGAAGCTATGCAGCAAGATATCAACTATGTTGAGCGTAACTTATGGAAAATGCATCCGGACCTTTTTTTGTATATAGGGGAAGATCAATTAAAGACTAAGTTTGATAGCCTCCGTTCTACGATCCGTCAACCCTTACTGCCCAACCAGTTTCAGCTGGCATTAGCAGCTGTTCTGTCTCAAGTTCGGCAGGGACATATGACCTTTAGCCCACTTATTTCCAAATTTGACCCGAAAGGTAAGGATAAAGTACGTTACCAAAAAAGTAAGGGCCCCTTCTCACAATTGGGATTTCATTGGCAAGAAAATACATTGTATCTTTCAAAAAATGGAACGGCAGATTCAACGCTGATTGTCGGTTCAAAAATTCTAGCTATTGAAGGGATACAGCCACAAAATTTGTACACAAAATATCGCCCAACCTTTACCTCGGATGGGTATAATACAACATTTATAGATCAGGCTTTTGAACGTTTATTACCGCGGTATTACCAATTGGAATTGGGGTATCGAGATTCTATTGCTGTGGTGTTTTCTCGTGCTGATAGTACGTATGAGCGGTTTGTTGTCAGAAGATTTGAAGCACCTGAACAGAAGGGAAAGGTCGGGACAAACCATGCGGCTACGGAAAAACCGAATAAAAAGCCTTCGGAAAAGAAGGATAAGCAAATCGAAAAGAAGTCCGATACGAAAAAGCAGCGCAAGATATTCGGCTATAATACCAATCTAAAAAGAATGAGCAAACAGCTCTCTTTCCCTGTCAAAGGCGATAGCAGTATTGCTTTATTGAAGGTGGTCGATTTTTCCTATGGGCGTCCAAAAGAAGCCTATAGAAGGATTTTTGATCGACTGGAGCTTAATTCGGTTCAATACCTGATCTTGGATCTTCGTGGCAATCTGGGCGGACGTTTGTCCGATGTTCGTGAACTATATAGCTATCTGGTAGAAGCGGATAAATTCCAGTTTGTTCAGCCGGCAGTGATCAGCTCAAAGTTCAACTTGCCATTTTATCAGGTAAAAGGATTGCCAGGCTGGTCTTATCCCGTTTTATCACCATTTATTATACCAAGTGCTGTAGTATCTTGGGCAAAGACGTTTTCCAAAGATGGTATAAATTATACCCATCTTACGGGAAGCAAAATTGAAAAATCAAAGGCGAATCGCTATCGCGGTGATTTATTTGTATTGATCGATGGCGGGACTTTTTCTGCAGCGAGTTTGATTGCTACAAATCTGAAAGTTGGGAAACGTGCTGTTTTCTTTGGTGAAGAGACTGGCGGGGCTGCTAGTGGTACTGTTGCGGGAGTTCTTCCTGTACTGAAACTGCCAAACTCCCATTTAAGGTGGCGCTTTGGCTTAATGGACGTGAAGCCTTATTATCATGTAAGCGAAGCTGGACGGGGTGTTATGCCGGATGTTTCCATTGTACGAAATGTTGATGATGTATTCAAAGGGAAAGATCCGGTATTGGATAAGGTGTTGAAGATTATTAAAAGGCAGTAGAGCTGATGTGACTTCGTTAAAACCGATTTTTTTAGCCTTAATTTTTAGAAAAGTGCTAAGATTATTTTTTTGTAATAGGATGTCGGGTCTAGGTAGGGATAAAAAAAACATAAATTCCTGAAAAATTAAAAGTTAGATACTTGCAGGATTCAAATCTTCTTATTAACTTTGCACCTCGGTTGGGGTGTTACGTCCTGGCCGATGAATGTTACGTTATTTGCTTCCAACTTACTAACAGACATTTAACAAAATTAAATTCAAAACAAAATGGCAAAAGAAGTCAGTGCGTTAGTAAAATTACAAGTTAAGGGCGGAGCTGCGAATCCTTCACCTCCAGTAGGACCTGCATTAGGTGCTAAAGGTGTGAATATTATGGATTTCTGTAAGCAGTTTAACGCTCGTACGCAAGACAAACCAGGTCAAGTATTACCTGTTGTCATTACAGTTTACGCTGATAAATCATTCGATTTTATCATCAAGACTCCACCGGTAGCAGTTCAGTTGAAAGACGCTGCTAAATTAAAAAGTGGATCTGGCGAGCCTAACCGTAAAAAAGTTGCGGCTATCACTTGGGAACAAGTTGAGACAATCGCTAAAGATAAAATGCCTGATTTAAATGCATTTACTGTAGAGGCTGCTATGAGAATGGTAGCTGGTACAGCACGTAGTATGGGTATTACTGTATCAGGTAATGCTCCTTGGAACAATTAATTAAGAAATCAATTTAAGAAAAGTGGCTAGATTAACAAAAAATCAAAAAGCGGCACTATCCAAAATTGAAGCTGGTAAAGCATACTCTTTGAAAGAAGCTTCGGCTTTAGTTAAAGAAATCTCATTGACCAAATTTGATGCTTCTGTGGATATCGACGTTCGTTTGGGCGTAGATCCTCGTAAAGCAAATCAAATGGTTCGTGGTATTGCAACATTACCTCACGGTACTGGTAAAACTGTTCGTGTATTAGTTTTATGTACTCCTGATAAGGAAGAAGAAGCTAAAGCGGCAGGTGCAGACTACGTAGGTTTAGATGATTACATCAGCAAAATTGAAGGTGGTTGGACTGACGTTGATATCATTATTACTATGCCTAGTGTTATGGCTAAAGTTGGTAAATTGGGTCGTATTTTAGGTCCAAGAAACTTGATGCCTAACCCTAAAACTGGTACAGTTACAACAGAAGTTGGTAAAGCTGTAACAGATGTAAAAGGTGGTAAGATCGATTTCAAAGTTGACAAAACCGGTATCATCCATACTTCTATTGGTAAAGCGTCGTTCGATGCAGATAAGATATATGATAACGCACTAGAGGTATTACAAACTCTAGCTCGTTTGAAACCATCTGCAGCTAAAGGAACTTACTTTAAAAGTATTCACATTTCCTCAACTATGAGTCCTGGTATTCATATTGAGACTAAATCAGTAGCAGGTATTTAATCATGAGAAAAGAAGAAAAACAAGAAATTGTTCTAGCTTTGGCCGAACAGATTAAATCTTACGGTAACTTCTATATTACCGATACTGCTGAGTTGTCAGTTGAAAAAGTGAATAACATTCGTCGTAAATGTTTTGAACAAGGCATCGAAATTAAAGCTGTAAAAAACACTTTAATCAAGAAAGCATTAATCGAAGCTGGTGTTGATGAAGAAGAAATCTTTGGAACGCTTAAAGGAGCGTCTACAATGATGTTTTCAGAAGTCGCTAACGCACCTGCGAAATTAATCAAAGAATTGCGTAAATCAGGTGAAAAACCGTTGTTAAAAGCGGCTTTCATTGAAGCAACTGCATTCGTTGGAGATAATCAATTAACTGCATTAGTTAATCTTAAATCTAAAAACGAGCTTATTGCGGATGTTATCGCAGCCTTGGAATCTCCTGCGAAAAATGTTATTTCAGCTCTTCAATCAGGAGGAAATACTGTTGCAGGTTTAGTAAAAGCTTTAGAAGAAAGAGGTTAACGAATCCTCTAGAACAGAAACATTCGTTACAATTTAATTAACAATTTTTATAAAGTACATTCAAAAATTCAAAATAAAATGGCAGATTTAAAACAACTTGCTGAACAGTTAGTTAACTTAACAGTAAAAGAAGTTAAAGAATTAGCTGATATCTTAAAAGACGAGTATGGCATCGAGCCTGCTGCTGCTGCTGTTGCTGTAGCTGCTGCTCCAGCTGAAGGTGGTGCTGCTGCTGCTGAAGAGAAAACTTCATTTGACGTTATCTTGAAAGAAGCTGGTGGTCAAAAATTAGCTGTAGTTAAATTGGTTAAAGATTTAGCTGGATTAGGCTTGAAAGAAGCTAAAGATTTAGTTGACGGAGCACCTAAAGAATTAAAAGCTGGTGTATCTAAAGACGAAGCAGAAGCTTTGAAAAAACAATTAGAAGAAGCTGGTGCTGTTGTTGAGATTAAATAATCTCAACTAATTAGCCCGAAAAGGTTTAGACTCTGACGATTTTTCGTCAGAGTCTATTCCTATTTATATCAATACGCCACTATGCTGTGTATATGCTGGGCACAGTGGACACGTGGTTTACAGCATAAATGTAAGCGCAGTTTTTTTAAAACTAAAATTCATATTCCCTTGGCAAACAATAATATTCAACAAGAAAGAATAAACTTTGCAACAAGTAAGAAAGTATTGGAATATCCAGATTTCTTAGATGTGCAATTGGAATCTTTCAAGGAGTTTTTTCAATTAGAAACTACTTCTGACAACCGCCATCAGGAAGGGCTGTTCAAGGTATTCTCGGAAAACTTCCCTATTTCTGATTCAAGAAACATTTTTGTGCTAGAGTTTTTGGATTATTTCATTGATCCACCACGTTATGATATCCAAGAGTGTATCGAGCGCGGCTTGACTTATAGCGTTCCTTTAAAGGCTAAGTTAAAGTTATCTTGTAATGATGAAGAACACGAAGATTTCGAAACTATTGTTCAGGATGTATATTTAGGGACTATCCCTTATATGACTCCTAAAGGTACTTTCGTGGTAAATGGTGCAGAGCGTGTCATCGTATCGCAATTACACCGTTCACCAGGCGTTTTCTTTGGTCAAAGTAGACACACAAATGGTACTAAACTTTATTCTGCAAGGGTAATTCCTTTCAAAGGATCTTGGATCGAGTTTGCAACTGACGTAAACAACGTCATGTATGCGTATATCGACCGTAAAAAGAAATTCCCAGTGACTACCTTATTGCGTGCTATCGGTTACGATTCGGATAAAGATATCTTGGAATTGTTCGATTTAGCGGATGAAGTAAAAGTTAGTAAATCTGGTCTTAAAAAATATGTTGGTCGTCGTCTTGCGGCTAGGGTATTGAAAAAATGGGTAGAAGATTTCGTGGATGAGGATACAGGTGAAGTAGTATCTATCGACCGTAACGAAATTATCCTTGAGCGTGAAACTGTTCTAGAAGAAGATCACATTGATTTGATCATCGAAGCTGGCGTTAAGTCGATTATCTTAGCGAAAGATGATGAGTCAAACAATGCAGACTATTCTATTATATATAACACTTTACAAAAAGATACGTCCAACTCAGAAAAAGAAGCGGTAGAGCATATCTATCGTCAATTGCGTAACGCTGAACCACCAGATGAGGAAACTGCTCGTGGTATCATCGATCGTTTATTCTTCTCTGACAAACGTTATGATTTGGGTGATGTAGGTCGTTACCGTATCAATCGTAAATTGAAGTTGGGCACTCCGGATGATACGAAAGTATTAACCCGTGAGGATATCATCGCAATTGTGAAGTATTTGATCAATTTGATCAACTCTAAAGCCGAAGTAGATGATATTGACCACTTGTCAAACCGTCGTGTACGTACTGTAGGTGAACAATTATATGCTCAATTTGGTGTAGGTCTATCGCGTATGGCCCGTACAATCCGTGAGCGTATGAATATCCGTGATAATGAGGTGTTTACGCCAACTGATTTGATTAATGCACGTACACTTTCGTCTGTAATCAATTCGTTCTTCGGTACGAACCAGTTGTCGCAGTTCATGGACCAAACTAACCCTCTTGCTGAAATTACACACAAGCGTCGTTTGTCAGCTTTAGGTCCAGGTGGTCTTTCTCGTGAGCGTGCAGGTTTCGAAGTTCGTGACGTTCACTACACACACTACGGTCGTCTTTGTACAATTGAAACTCCTGAGGGTCCAAACATCGGTTTGATCTCCTCATTGGCTGTACATGCGAAAATTAACCACTTAGGATTTATCGAGACTCCTTACCGTAAGGTAAAAGATGGGGTTGTTGTGGTTGATGAGCCGGTCGTATATTTATCTGCCGAGGATGAAGATGGTAAAACAATCGCACAAGCGAATGCTTTGTATGATGACAAAGGTAATTTCGAAGATGCGAAAGTGAAAGCCAGATATGAGGGTGACTTCCCAATTATCGAGCCTAATATGCTTGATTATATGGACGTTGCTCCAAACCAAATTACATCTATTGCGGCTTCATTGATTCCTTTCTTGGAGCACGATGATGCCAACCGTGCATTGATGGGATCGAACATGCAACGTCAGGCCGTGCCTGTATTGCGTCCGCAAGCTCCTATCGTAGGTACTGGTCTTGAAGGTCGTGTTGCGAAAGATTCACGTACATTGATCAATGCGGAAGGTCATGGTGTAGTAGAGTATGTAGATGCTGATGAAATCAAGATCCGTTACGACAGAAACGACGATGATCGTCTTGTATCATTTGATGATGATGTCAAAACGTATAAATTGATCAAATTCAAGAAAACCAACCAAAATACATGTATGAACTTGAAGCCTATCGTTAAGAAAGGTCAACGAGTTGAACCAGGACAGGTGTTATGTGAAGGTTATGCGACTGAAAATGGTGAATTGGCATTAGGTCGTAACTTGAAAGTAGCGTTCATGCCTTGGCAAGGATATAACTTTGAGGATGCGATCGTAATTTCTGAGCGTGTAGCGAAAGAAGACTGGTTTACTTCTCTTCACATTGAAGAATTCGAACTTGAAGTTCGTGATACGAAACGTGGTGAAGAAGAGTTAACAGCTGATATTCCTAACGTATCTGAAGAAGCGACAAAAGATTTGGACGAAAACGGTATTATCCGTATCGGAGCTGAAGTTGGTGGCGGTGATATCTTAATTGGTAAAATCACACCTAAAGGTGAATCTGATCCTTCTCCAGAAGAGAAATTGTTACGTGCAATCTTCGGTGACAAAGCTGGTGACGTGAAAGATGCTTCATTGAAAACTCCGCCTTCATTAAAAGGTGTTGTTATCGATACGAAGTTATTCTCGCGTGCGAAGAAAATGTCTAAAGAGGTTGAACGTAAAACTTTAGAGAAACTAGAGGTTGCTCACGATAGAGCAGTTAAATCATTGAAAGACCGCTTGGTTGAAAAATTATTCACTGTAGTGAATGGTAAAACTAGCCAAGGGGTATACAATGTCTATAAAGAGTTGTTGGTTGCTAAGGGAGCTAAGTTTACACAAAAAATTCTAGCTGAATTAGATTACAACAACATCAACCCAATGGGATGGACAACTGACGAAGATAAAAACGAGTTGGTCAAAATGGCCCTTCATAATTACAACATTAAAATTAATGAAGAGTTAGGTTCGTTCAAACGTGATAAATTCGCAGTATCTGTCGGTGATGAACTTCCATCAGGAATTGTGCAGATGGCTAAGGTTTACGTTGCTAAAAAACGTAAGTTGAAAGTAGGGGATAAGATGGCCGGTCGTCACGGTAACAAAGGTATCGTTGCACGTATTGTACGTGATGAGGATATGCCATTCTTAGAAGATGGTACACCAGTTGATATCGTGTTGAACCCACTCGGGGTACCTTCACGGATGAACTTGGGACAGATCTACGAAACCGTATTGGGCTGGGCTGGTCAAAAATTAGGTGTGAAATTTGCTACACCTATCTTTGATGGTGCTGAAATGGATCAGGTACAGGATTGGGTTGCGAAAGCTGGTTTACCGAAATCAGGACGTACATATTTGTACAACGGATTGACGGGTGACCGTTTCGATCAACCAACGACAGTGGGTGTAATCTACATGTTGAAATTAGGTCACATGGTTGATGATAAAATGCACGCACGTTCAATCGGTCCGTACTCATTGATCACACAACAACCTCTAGGTGGTAAAGCGCAATTCGGTGGTCAACGTTTCGGTGAGATGGAGGTTTGGGCATTGGAAGCATTCGGTGCATCTAACATCCTTCAAGAAATCTTGACTGTGAAATCGGATGACGTGGTTGGTCGTGCCAAAACTTACGAGGCTATCGTAAAAGGTAACAACCTTCCGACACCATCGGTACCAGAATCGTTCAACGTATTGGTACACGAGCTACGTGGATTGGGTCTAGATATCACATTGGATTAATTAAGCAATTAGGGCTTTGAAGGGCTCAGTCCTTCAAAGCTTCTTTATAAAGCTTTAACTTTTGAATAAGTATGTCTTACAAAAAAGATAATAAAATTAAAAGCAACTTCACTTCGATTACGATCAGCTTGGCTTCTCCAGAAACTATTTTGGAACGCTCAAGTGGTGAAGTTACAAAACCGGAAACGATTAACTATCGTACCTACAAACCGGAACGTGACGGTTTATTCTGTGAGCGTATTTTCGGTCCTGTAAAGGATTACGAATGTCACTGTGGTAAATACAAACGTATCCGTTATAAAGGTATTGTGTGTGACCGTTGTGGTGTTGAAGTAACAGAGAAAAAGGTACGTCGTGAGCGTATGGGACATATCAACTTGGTAGTTCCTGTTGCGCACATTTGGTATTTCCGTTCTCTTCCTAATAAAATTGGTTATTTATTGGGACTTCCTACCAAGAAATTGGATATGATCATTTACTACGAACGTTATGTGGTTATCCAAGCTGGTATTAAGGAAGAAGATGGTATCAACTTTATGGACTTCTTGACTGAAGAAGAATATTTAGATATTTTAGATACCCTACCAAAAGAAAATCAATATTTAGACGATAACGATCCTCAAAAATTCGTTGCTAAGATGGGTGCTGAGGCATTGGAAGATTTGTTGAAACGTATTGATTTGGATCAATTGTCATACGATTTACGTCACCAAGCTGCTAACGAAACTTCGCAACAACGTAAAAATGAAGCGTTAAAACGCCTTCATGTGGTTGAAGCTTTCCGTAGTTCACGTGAAAATATCGAGAATCGTCCAGAATGGATGATTGTGAAAATCGTTCCAATCATTCCACCTGAATTGCGTCCTTTAGTGCCTTTGGATGGTGGTCGTTTTGCGACTTCGGATTTGAATGACTTATACCGTCGTGTGATTATCCGTAACAACCGTCTAAAACGTTTGATCGAAATCAAGGCTCCTGAAGTAATCTTACGTAACGAAAAACGTATGCTTCAAGAAGCGGTAGACTCTTTGTTTGACAACTCACGTAAAGTGAACGCTGTTAAGACAGAAGGTAACCGTGCATTGAAGTCTTTATCTGATATTTTGAAAGGTAAACAAGGTCGTTTCCGTCAAAACTTGTTAGGTAAGCGTGTGGATTATTCGGCTCGTTCAGTAATTGTTGTAGGTCCTCACTTGAAATTACACGAGTGTGGTCTTCCTAAAGATATGGCTGCTGAACTTTACAAACCGTTTATCATCCGTAAGATGATCGAGCGTGGTATTGTAAAAACAGTAAAATCAGCTAAGAAAATTGTGGATCGTAAAGATCCTGTGGTATGGGATATCCTTGAAAATGTATTGAAAGGTCACCCTGTATTACTAAACCGTGCACCTACGCTTCACCGTTTGGGTATTCAGGCTTTCCAACCTACATTAGTAGAGGGTAAAGCTATTCAATTACACCCATTAGTGTGTACAGCGTTCAACGCCGATTTTGACGGTGACCAGATGGCAGTCCACTTACCTCTTGGTAATGCTGCAGTTTTGGAAGCCCAAATCTTGATGTTAGGTGCGCACAATATCTTAAACCCTGCGAATGGTTCTCCAATCACAGTACCATCTCAAGACATGGTATTGGGTCTTTACTATATTACTAAAGGCCGTAGAACTGCTGGCGATCACACCGTAAGAGGTCAAGATATGACTTTCTATTCGGCTGAAGAGGTTATCATCGCTTTAAATGAGAAGCAAATTGACCTTCATGCCTGGATTAAAGTAAAAACAAAAGTTAGACAAAAAGATGGTAGCATCGTTGATACCTTGTTAGAAACAACAGTAGGTCGCGTGATCTTCAACCAAGTTGTTCCTGATGAAATGGGTTTTGTCAATGAATTGCTTACTAAAAAATCGTTGCGTAATATCATCGGTGAAATTGTGAAGACTACGGGTATGGCCCGTGCAGCACAGTTCTTGGATGATATGAAAGAATTGGGATATCAAACAGCCTTCAAAGGTGGTCTTTCTTTCAACTTGGAAGATTTGAACATTCCTGCTGCGAAAGCTGAATTGATTCAACAAGCAACTAACGAGGTTGAAGAAGTAATGAACAACTATAACATGGGTTTCATTACAAACAACGAACGTTACAACCAAATCATCGATATCTGGACGCGTATCAACAACAGATTGACGGCGCACGTTATGGATATTCTTTCGAATGATAATCAAGGTTTCAACTCAGTTTACATGATGTTGGATTCTGGAGCCCGTGGTTCGAAAGAGCAGATCCGTCAGTTATGTGGTATGCGTGGTTTGATGGCGAAACCCCAAAAATCAGGTACTTCTGGTGGTGAGATTATCGAAAACCCGATCTTGTCAAACTTTAAAGAAGGTTTGTCCGTATTGGAATACTTTATCTCTACACACGGTGCGCGTAAAGGTCTTGCCGATACAGCATTGAAAACAGCGGATGCGGGGTACTTGACCCGTCGTTTACATGACGTAGCGCAAGATATGATCGTTGTGGAACAAGATTGTGGTGGTTTACGTGGTATTTATACAACAGCATTGAAAGATAATGACGATGTTGTTGAGCCATTGTTCGATCGTATTTTGGGTCGTACGCCATTGCATGATGTTCTTCATCCGGATACTGACGAATTGATCGTTTCCGCAAATGAAGATATCACTGAGGAAATTGCTGAAACTATCGAAAAAGCAGGTATCGAAGGAATTGAGATTCGTACGGTATTAACTTGTGAGTCTAAGCGTGGTGTTTGTGCTTGTTGTTACGGACGCAACTTGGCGTCAGGTAAGCGTGTTCAGTTAGGTGAAGCTGTGGGTGTTATCGCCGCTCAATCAATTGGTGAGCCGGGTACACAGTTAACACTTCGTACATTCCACGTGGGTGGTACGGCATCGAACATTGCTGCTGATTCAAGTATCATTTCTAAATACGATGGTAAAATCGAATTTGAAAACGTACGTACTGTTTCGCAAACAAATGATAATGGTACACATCAGGTAGTCTTAGGACGTTCTGGTGAGGTTAAGATTATCGATGCACATAATAAAATTGTATTCCAACAAAATATCCCTTATGGTTCACAGTTGTTCGTTGAGGATGGCGGTACAGTAGCTAAAGGTGATAAATTGGTGGAATGGGATCCATATAATGCAGTAATTATTTCTGAATTTGCCGGTAAAGTTGAATTTGATGCAATCATCGAAGGGGTTACCTTCCGTGAAGAGTCAGATGAGCAAACTGGTCACAAAGAGAAGGTAATTATTGAAACACGTGATAAAACGAAAAACCCATCCATCAAGATTCTTGATAAATCGGGCGAGGTTATTCGTACCTACAATATCCCAGTAGGCGCTCACGTTGCAGTTGCTAATGGTGTAACAGTAAAAGAAGGTGGTATCCTTGTTAAAATCCCTCGTTCTACGGGTAAAACGCGAGATATCACAGGTGGTCTACCGCGTGTAACGGAGTTATTCGAAGCACGTAACCCTTCTAACCCTGCTGTTGTAACAGAAATCGACGGTGTGGTAACATTGGGTGGTGTGAAA
Source organism: Sphingobacterium sp. UBA865 (assembly GCF_002295765.1). NCBI lineage: Bacteria > Pseudomonadati > Bacteroidota > Sphingobacteriia > Sphingobacteriales > Sphingobacteriaceae > Sphingobacterium > Sphingobacterium sp. UBA865. The sequence goes on from NZ_DBGB01000019.1 coordinate 250,808, forward strand.
CGTGGTAACCGTGAGATGTCTATCGAGTCTCGTGATGGTCAAATCAAGAAATACTTGGTACCTCTTTCTAAGCATATCCTTGTTCAGGATAATGACTTTGTGAAAGCTGGTATGCCATTATCAGATGGTTCGATCTCTCCTGCGGATATCTTGTCGATCAAAGGTCCATCAGCAGTGCAACATTACATTGTGAATGGTATCCAAGAGGTATACCGTCTGCAAGGTGTGAAGATCAATGATAAACACTTCGAGACGATCGTTCACCAAATGATGCAAAAAGTTAACATCGAAGATCCAGGAGATACGCGTTTCTTAGAAAAAGAAGCGGTTAACAAATGGGATTTCATGGAAGAAAATGATTCTTTGTTTGACAAGAAAGTTGTTGTTGATGCAGGGGACTCTAATAATTTACGTCCGGGACAAATTGTTTCTTTACGTAAGTTGAGAGAAGAGAACTCTAGTCTGAAACGTCGTGACTTAAAACTTGTTGAAGTTCGTGAAGCAATTCCGGCGACTTCAAGTCCATTGTTGCAAGGTATTACCAGAGCTTCATTGGGTACGAAATCGTTCATCTCTGCTGCCTCTTTCCAAGAGACTACAAAAGTGTTGAACGAGGCTGCTATCGCAGGTAAACGTGATAACTTATTAGGTTTGAAAGAAAACGTAATTGTTGGTCACTTGATCCCTTCTGGTACAGGTATCCGTCAATACAGCAATTTAATCGTGGGCTCTCGCGAGGAGTACGATCAATTGTTGGCTTCGAAAGAAGAAGATTAATCGTTACTCGATTATTTTATATAGGAAGGTCCAGACATTCGTCTGGACCTTTTTTGTTTCGATAACGACCTTATATGATATTGAAGAAGGTCGTAAAATATATTTAGCTTGCTTTTTTAGCGGTGAAATTGCTTGTTAAGGAAGGGGGCGAACTGAAATTTATAGCAAGCAGCTTGGCCGTTTAATTGGTTAATTTTACCTGATAGGACGGTTTAAAGCATAGCTGTCTTAAATGAATCGTTCAATGTTACAGTTAGTTAACTTTAATATTAAAAAATAATAAACAAAAGGCTTGGAAGTTTGTTAGTAAACTCCCTATCTTTGCACCACTCCGCAAGGGAGGGACGGTTACTTCGAGAGAAGGAGCCATGAAAAAAGAAGGGTTTAAGAGAAGCCTGTCAGGATTTAAAATCCCGCTCAGTTTATTTTAAACGCGGAAATCGAAAAAAAGGGAAAAGAAAAAAAAACTTCAAAAAGTTTTTGGAAGTTCAAAAAAGATTTCTACCTTTGCAGTCCCAACGGAAACGAAGGGAAAAACAAAAAAGATAAAGACGGCGCAATGCCATCGGAATATAGCGGATACGGAAGTTGAAGCGGCAAAAGTTCTTTAAGAAAACACAATCATGTAAGCGTGACGAGTAGACAAACGAAAGTCATGAACAAATTCAAGTAATTCGTTCAATTCGATCCAAGATCAGAGATATAAAAAAGAATTCTGATTATGTAAATAGTTGGAATCAAAAACT
>NZ_DBGB01000033.1:0-100728 GCF_002295765.1 Sphingobacterium sp. UBA865
TGTGTGTTTAGGTATATTGAGGATTGGTATAATAAAGGCAGATTACATTCAGCAATTGGATATAAGACACCTCGTGAGCTAGAATTGGAAATGGAAAAAGCTGCTTAAAAAGTCTCCGATTTACTATTGCAATTCCAATCTGTCTTTGCATCCTGATTCGCTGAAGATCGTATTACCAAATTGGAAAACAGGTGAGAAAGTACTTTTGAAGTCTTCATTTATACCTGTCAAGAATGCAATTGATGTATTTACAGCGTCTTATACAGACACACTTCTTATCAACTAAGTTCTCTTTTTAACTTAAAAATCCGCTTGGTAAGTCTAGGCGGATTTTTAAAACCGATCGCCATGCGATTAATTTAACAGATGAAGCACATATTAGGCTCAGATAAAAGGAAGCATCTATTAAGCTTAAATATTTTTATTATCTTTACACGAAAATTACCTTATTAAATTAGTTAAGGTGGTTTTATTCATATTAACCGTTAAATTCACGCTATTGAGGATGAAAGTCTATTGGTATTACATTTCACTTATACTCATTATATTTTTTAAAAGCACTGACTTACTAAATGCACAGTCTATCACCCAAATACAAGCCATAAAAAATCCATTGCAGCAGATAGAAGCCGTGTTAAACCTTCCAAGCCACTTTAATCGCGACACCACTTTATTGAAAAAGGAATTAGAGCCCATAAAAACATTAGCCAAACAGCACAACAGTATTCCCCTAGAATGGGCCTATTATATGCTCATGGCAGATGGTTATTCCGTTGCTTTCGACCATACAAATGCTCGTTCTGACCAATATTACAAATACGCCAGAAACTTAATCGAAGCGCATCCAAACCCAGAACTGGAGATGATCGGGAATATACGACAGGGCTATTATAATTTCGTATACCGCAAGGTCATCGATGCTTTCCCTTATTTCTTACGAGCCAATGATCTAAATGCCAGAATAGACAGAAAAAAAATACCATTGCCCGTAAAACATTATCAATTTATGGCGAGCTTTTTTAATCATATCGGCGACCAAAAAAAAGCTGTAAACTATCTTCATGAAGCTTTGCCTTTTGCAAGACCTGCTTCAAGAGCACGGATTGATCTACTCAATTCAATAGCTGTCTACCTATCGGTAGACAATCCTGTTCCTGAAGCGCTTAAATACCTAAAACAGGCCATGGCCGAAGCTCAACAAGCAAAAGATTCTGTGTGGATCGGAATTATATCCGGCAACATGGCGGATTATAGTTGGGAAGCAGGAGATAAAAAAAAAGCAATCGAACTGGTCAAACAAAATATTGACCTCTCATTACGGTATCACGAGCCCAATGATGCCATGCGGGCAAATCTAATTTTAGCAAGCTGGTATATTGACCAGCAGGAATGGCAACTTGCAAAAAAACATATAGAGGCGAGTGAACATCTTATGGAAGACAAACCCTACTTTCTGAAATATAAGATGGATGCAGCCAAATCATTAGCTGCGATTTCGCATGGATTAGGACAGCAGAGCAAACAACTTCACTATTTAAACCGCTATATATTGTTGAGAGATTCATTGGAGAAAAGAACAAATATCAAAGAATTGCAGAAAATCATCTGGGAGAGTGAGCAGGAAAAATATAACCGCGCCTTACTGTCCGAAGCAGAGAAAAGACAGAAAGTAAAAAGTACTTATCAATTTATGAGTCTTCTACTTGTCTTAATTTTTGCTATCGTTATTCTATTAATCAATAGGTCGAGGGCAAACATCAAAATACGTAACGCAAATCTTGAAAGGGAACAACTCCAACTTAACCACAAGAAGCAGCTTGTCGATCAAGAACTCCTCATATTAAAAAACTCGCTCAGCGAATTTACGGATACTGTCAGGCAAAATGACATCACGATTCAACAGCTGCGTGAGGAACTAAAAAAGGAAGAGAATCAAAATCCAACCTATATTGCCGAAGTAAAAGCGAACCTCAATGCCTTAATGGAAACACATATTATGACAGACGACCGATGGGCAAGGTTTAGGCATACGTTTGACCAGGTATACCCTGACTATTTACAACAGATGAAAGATGAACATGCAAAAATTACCGAAAACGACCTCCGTATATTAGCCTTACAGAAGCTGGAGCTGAGTAATGCGAGTATGAGTGAGCTTCTTTGCATCTCTATAGAGGGTATAAAAAAAGCGAAACAGCGCCTTAAAAAAAAATTGGGGGCCACTTATTCTTCCTAATAAAAAAGAAAATGGGCCGATTATCCTATTAATCGGCCCAAATGGAAAAATACAATTTAAAGAGTAGGTCCAAGTTTAATCTGCCGTACCTGTACGGCTAACGGTATCCCAATCTTTAATAGTTACATTGCCCAATACGACGCCTGTTTTATGCACTGTAATCGTATAAGTATATTCTTTGCCAGGCTCGAATTGTTCGTTCGCCTGACTTGCCCAAGCATAGGTATCGTTACCTATCTCAAAGGTGAAGCGCACAGCTCCGGCCGTTGCGTAGGTAGCCGGAAGCACAATAGCTTCATAGGCTGATCCGCTAGCTTTTACAAAGGGGCTTATATCCGCAGGGCCACTAGCTGCTCCCAGTGTCCCTGTGCTCAGGTCAATGCTCGACATGGTTTGCATACCCTTTATCTTAACTCCCATCGCGGACCAATCAGCGTTGGAAGCATCCAGACCAGTTCCTGCAGTAGGTTTGATAACCACTTTACTGAGCTTATGGTCAAAAACGAGTGGAACCTGAGTTCCGGAGCTTTTATTGAATCCATTCACGCCATTTGTTGCTTTGCTCCAAAGAAAATCAATTTTGCTCAGGTCATTTTGCGAGGAAACATCGATAGGCTGCACTGTCGACAAAGAAGCTGTGGGTACAAAAGGATAATACGCTACAAAATCCACTTTGCTGTCCGAAACAGGGTAATAAATCCCCTGTCCCGTTGCTGGAGCAAATACAGTCCCATTAAAGTTGTACTGGCGATTGCTGCTATTTTCGCTTATGGTCGTGGTCCCATGATTAACCATAAAAATACCGATCTGATCGCCCGAAGCCCATACTGTGCTCGCCCCCGAAGGGTTACTTGTTGCTTTAAGCTGACTAATTTGTCCACTGAAATTGATCACCTCATGTTCCACATCAGGTGTATCATTCTTGGCGCAGGCCCCGAGTAACAGGACTGCTGCCGAAAAGGCTGTTAACAATTGTGTTTTCATATTTAATTTTCACTTTTTAATTTATTAGTTATGACAATGTGATTTACGGCAATACGCTATGGTATTAAGACAAGCTTATTTTATCGATACTTTATTATACGAAATCCGATAAGGTAGGTCGAAGAAGAAACCAACGATTGTATTTTAGCCGCTGAGCGCGCATAAATCAAACCATTATTAAAGTTCCCCCCGCGCGCAAAGCGGTTAGTTGATGTAGCATCCGGAATGGATGGATCTACAACAGCTGTTTCCATTGTCGTTGCAGTAGACGGATAGGGACCATTGCTGAGACACCATTCTGCTACATTGCCATAGGTATCATACAATCCCCATCTATTGGGTTTCAAGGTACCAACAGCGGCACTTTTGAGCCCCGTCCCTTGCAGGTTAGTCCAAGCATAACTGTTGATTTGGGCAGGGTCATCGCCAAAAAACCAGCGATCTTCCGTACCTGCACGGCAGGCGTACTCCCATTGCGCTTCCGTCGGCAACGCCCCTCCTGCCCAGGCTGCATAAGCTTTGGCTCCCTCAAAAAATACAACCGCCATAGGCACATTTTCACTACCTGGTAATGCTTTCCATTTTCCATCTATGTAATGAGGCTGACTTACTAGATTTTGAAATACGGAAAAAGCGAGTACCATATTTCCATCGAGCGGGACATGTACAGAAAGTCCCCCTCCAACGATATTCATCGCATTTAGAAAATCAGCATACTCGGCAACGGTAACCTCATACCTGCTCATATAGAAACCTTTGGTCAATTTTACCCAATGCCGTGGCTTTTCATTCGCATCTGCATTGGGGTCAGTAGCTGGGCTACCCATTTGAAAAGTACCTGCAGGAATCCATACCGCTCGCCAGAGATTTTTGAGTTGAGGCACGTCTATCCGATGTGAGGTGCCCCCCAAAAGCTGTAAAGAGCTCTTCTGCTGCTGGATATAGGATTGACCCGATTGACTCAGAAATAAGCTCCGCTTCCCACCCTCAAGCATCTGAGCTGGCAAAAGTGCACGATAGGTAAACTTCGTTTCATAATCGGTATCATCGGGCTGCTCCACGCGATACATACGTACACTACTCTGCTGCCCGGATAGCGGGGTGAAAGTGCCGCTCGCTAGCGCCAAATGCCCATCACAAATAATATTCGTCAGGTTAACGACCATATCAACATCCGGACTAGAGGCTTTCGACGTTCCTGCTTCAAGCTCTACCTGTACCAAACTCAACAGATGTTTAAAATCAAGCTGCACCGTAGCGCCCAAGTTGATGGCTTCGGCTTTTGCAAACATCAGGTCACTCTGTTGAAAATCCGACCATATAGTTTGATCTTTCTTGACCGAGAAACTGATTGAAGCAGGATTTGTCAGCCCCGCACGATAAGGGTAATAAGCGTAAAAATCAAAACTGGTACCTGCCGGCCAATTGACGGCACCCGTCCATTTAGTACCGTTAAAAGACAATTTGGCATTAGCGATCAGGCTATTTCCAGCAGTTAATGGTTGACCCGCTGGCACAACAAAGATGCCTATCGTATCGCCAGCGCTAAAACTTGCGGTAAAATCGCTCGCAGACACTGGGGGAGTTAATGCCATATTACCGTTCGATTTACTGGACTGCAAAGTGGCTTTTGTCACATTTTTTTGATTATCATCAACTTTCGTGTTATTGATGATTCCAATCTGAAACGCCATATTCCCACGCCCCGAATTAGGATCTATGACAGCTAAATCTAATTTCTCCTGACAGGACATCAGCATAAAACAACACAGAAAAAATTGAAACAAATATTTTCTACTTAAAACTGTTATGAGGTTACTATACATAATTCGGTGCTATGTTGTATAAATTAAGGGTTAATAACAATGCGAAAACCTAGCATGTTACTGAAATAAGAAGCTTCTCTCAATGAACGGTAGGCAGCTCTCGTCTGAGTTGCTGTAAAACTCGCCATGTCATAACTTCCTCCTCGAAACGCATGATTCGCTTCTGCCTCGTTGGCCGGTCCCGGTCCAAGCAGTGCATCCGTTTGATTTTGTGCGCCAGGCGGGTAATCACCCGCAGAAAAACAATATTCTGCCACCAAACCATGCATATCATATAGCCCCCAAGGATTAGGCAACTTACTTCCAACGTCAAACTGTGAACTACCTTGATTATACCAAGCATAATTGGCCAACTGATTCTCATCATCACCAAAAGACCATCGCGTTGCTGTCCCCGAACGACAGGCATACTCCCATTGTGCCTCAGTAGGCAAGGTACCTCCAGCCCATTTCGCATAAGCCAAAGCCCCGTCAAACGTAAGTAACATCATAGGATAATGTTCAAAACCAGTCGGGGGAACCCATTTCGTCCCATTGTAGCGAGGTACATTATACTGATTATTAGCGACAAATCCCCTGACCCAATTCCCATTGAGCGGCACATTAGCGATATACCCGATGGAAGGTATGGTTACATTGCTCGCATTAATAAAATCACAGTAATCTTGAATTGTAACCAGATATTTGCTCATGTAAAATCCTTTTTCAAAACGCACCCAGTGTTGTGGCTTTTCATTGGCACTGGCATCTGTATCGGTATTGGGGCTTCCCATCAGAAAACTACCTTCGGGTATCCACACCAGGTCAGCAGCAACCGGCTCGGTCTCCGTAACCTGACCTATTGTTTGCCAATCGGTAATAGCTGCACGTTGCACTTCTATCTCTTTATTCTTAACGGTAATGGTATAATTATATTCCTTTCCTTGCTCAAATGCATCAGTTACCGGAAAAGTATAATGCATCTGTTGCGCTCCAAGTTGAATGGTTAACACCCGACCACCCGTTCCGGTATGAGGTAGCAGGATAGCCGAACGATTAGTTCCCACATGAATTGTGCCCGAGGCATTCGCATTGTGCAGGACTGCAGTCGCCAAATTGAAGGTAGCGTCGGAAGAAAAGCCTTCCAAAGAAATCTGCGCTGATGAGAGTACGACAGGAGAACCCCCCAAACCAGCAGTCAAGTTAAAGTTGATCTTGGAAAGCATATGCTTAAAATTGAAATCCACCTCCTCCTTGCTCTTCACAATTCCAATACTACTATTGCTATAAAGTAGATCTAAGCTCCTTAAATCATGTTGATCCAAAAGATCGATGGACAGTGTATTACCAGTTACTTGGCGATAGGGCGCATAAGCCACAATATCAACCTGCCCTGTAGTTGGATAATAAATCGGTTGGCCCGATAAAAAGAAAGCGGCTCCACCAGCACTATAGGTATATTTACGATTGTATTCCATGCCCAAGGACAGATTGCTTTGTCCACTCGCCATCATAAATAATCCCATCTCGTCACCATCGGCCCATACACTTGAATTACTCAGACCAGCATGGGCAGTTCGAACCCCTATTTTAAGTGAAATATCACTCATCTCCAGCGGTAAATTATCCGACTGCTTACAACTTAATAAGCTAAATACAGCAAGCAAAAAATATACTATTTTATACATCCTTTTCATATTTCAACATCATTTTCCAGCAAGGTACCCCCTAATTTCCATCGTCCTGACATGCAGCACACATCGCATTCCCCAAGTGTTGCGAACAATTTAATCTTAAGGCATAAGATCCAAAATGGCATTTAACTACAAGTCCAAAATTAGCTTAAAACCATCCTAACATCACAATTATAGGGGTGGACAGAAGGTGGACAATCCCTATACAGTGTCAATACAGTCTATCTCAGATAGTGAAAACCAAGTACATTATAATTGATTCACAACCTTTTCAAACAAACAAGGTCTTCNNGAAGACCTTGTTTGTTTGAAAAAAATGTGAGTCCGCTAATTATTTACAGGGATTCTGTAAACACCCCTTATCGCCGCCTTACCATCGGTGGTTAAGACAGCCGAGGCCACAGCCGTTGCGCCATCAATTTTATAAACGGTAGACTTACCAGCACTACCCTCGGTATAATATACTTAACATAGTGCTCATTTGGTACAGATTAGCGATCCGGATTTAGTTGTTTTAGCTATAAAAGAATTACTTCCAGCAACAATTAAGTAAATTTCTTAATCAATATGTACCTGTTACTATTTACCAACTCGCAACCTGTTGCATAAACACAAAATATCTCCCCCCAAACCTTATCGCGAGATAAAAAATACAGGTATAAGAAAGCAGGAAGAGCATCATGCTAAAGATCCGATTTTTTTTTATCTTTAATTAAATAACCTAAGCATGCTTACCACAATCCCAAAACCTAAAAAACCTTTAAAAGAGCAAAAAATACATCTTTTTTCCAGATTTCTACTCATCCTATTATGTATAGTCTGTTCGATCAGTAGTGCACAAGAAAGGGCCGTAAAAGCAATTGTACAAGGAAAGATTATACATTATGATCCTTTGATCCCCTTGAATATAACCCTGAATCGGCTGGGACTTTCTGCGATCACCATTTACCCCAAGGTCAACGATAAAGGTGATTTTTACGCGGAGGTGGATTTATATATACCTACGCAGGTTTGGTTAGGCTATCGGACGAATTTTAGCATTGTACTTCATCCCCAAGACAGTCTTTGGGTCTCTTTTGATGGTAATTCTGACCAAAGAAGTTCCCTTTTGCGCACAGTCAAATTTGCCGGGACTTCCGCCGTCACCAATACCCAGATCGCACAATTCCAAAATCTTTATTTTGCTAGTGAACTCTACGACCAAAATAAGAATTTTTATGCCGTAAAAAATTACGATCCCGTACAGTATATGCGATTCAACGATACCGTACGCCAAAAAGGCAAAGCGTTGTATGACGAGTTTGTCCATACCTATAGCCCAAATGCTGAAAGTAAAAATTGGGCTCTTTTTGAGACAGAAACTCCTTATTACGATAACATACAGTTTTATTCCATAGATCACAAAAGAGCCAATAATCTAGGCCCCATGGATACCACCTTTGTTATCCCCATAGGATTTTACGACAAGTTGGCAAAGCGTCTTCCACTCGAAAAAAGCCATTTAATGAACACAAATGCGGTATCTACATTTTCCTCATTTTATGATTATTATATTAACGAAAGACGGAGATTTGAGGAAACAAGCGACGCAAATTGGGGAATTACACCAAGTGGGGAACGGTTTGCGTCCACTACTATTGCTGACTCACTACAATTGCACGGGATAGTTAATTATGTGAGCGATCCGCTCTTACGCGAAATCATGCTGAGCCATCACTTTTCAAAAAGTTTTCGAAAACAGGATTTCAAAACCTACGAAAAATTTATTACAATTGTCACCCGACATATTACTTCCCCCTTTCTGCGGGATCCACTGCAGCAGGAATACCTTGCTACAAAAGCCCGAGTCGAGCATCCTGAACTCAATAGCCGTGCTATTCTAAAGGATATGCAATCCTCTCCGATCCAAGAGATCATGGAAGATATCTTACGAAGCAACAAGGGTAAAGTAATCTACGTCGATTTTTGGGCGACCTGGTGCGCCCCCTGCTTGAGTGAATTTCCCAACTCCAAACGAATAGAAGCCGATTTTCAGAACAAAAACGTTTCATTTGTATACCTCTGTCTTGATTCAGATCAGGACAAGTACAAGGCAACGGTTAGTAGCTATGATCTGGGCGGACAGCATTATTTCCTATCAGCCAAACAGAGCGGCTCCATTCGAGACCTATTCAAGGTCAGCGGCATACCATTTTACCTTTTGATAGACCGAGACGGCACAATTCTAGAAACAGGAAACCACCTGCGACCACTAACCGCAAAAGATAAAATCAATACGTTGCTCCAATAGCGGCAGATTTCGAGAACAGCTCATACGCCTGCTATTGGCCCAAAAGTTCCAGGGCCTTGATTATTTTACGATCCTTTTCCAGCACTGTGAGGTTGTCGTCTCCCACGACTTCAAAATCAGGCGAAATATAGGATTTATAAACTTTTAAATTCCTGTCCACCACATAATCTGTTGACAAGTTAATGCCCGCATGATCATTTATTTTAAACCCCTGCACCGCGGTTGTATAATTTGCGGTCTTTTCCCCTACAATAAACGTATTTTTTCGTCCAATAAAGGATATGGCAGTCATTTCACCCGCGCTTGCCGTATAGCAGCTGGTCAAAATAACCAATGGAACATCATTTGCAATCGGATAGATCAACGCTGATTTTCTGTCCAGCATATTTCCATCTATCAGCAACTTTCCCGCCTTAATTTCCCAGTCGCCTGTAGAATGATTACCAGCGTCCCTAAAACCTCCAAAGTGTACATTGTATCCGATAAACTCTTTCAGTCCGAGTAATATCGGATACATATTTCCTCCGGTATTTAATCTCAGGTCTATAATCCAGCCTTTAATTTCTGCTGAATTGATCCCATTGATATGGGTCACAATATCATCAGCGATACTATCAACTTTTTTAAACGCAAAATCACTGTTTCCAACTATTCGGAGATATCCTATTTTATGATCAATCACCTCACTAAACGTACTCTTCTCCGTGTTAAGCCTATTTTTCAGATAAACATTGGTCATCACATTAGGATTATTCCATCCGTAGGTTTTTCCTTTGAATTTAAGACCGCCATGATAATCGTTGAGCTGCCTAAATACGGCTTCATATAATGTTGCGGCTTCATCAATCGAGTTTAAATTTTGGGCTTTATTGTATAGTTCACGTTTAATAACCTCAAGGTTTTCTTTATGAATTGAATTGGCCGATATAAGTTCAATGGATTTATCAACAAATGATTTTACACTGTCATTTTTAAACGTTTGCGGAAACGCATATCTCGAAGAAAATAAAAGTAATAATAATAAAAACAATCTGGTCATCTTGGAATTTTTGTAGCAATAAACTTCCTTATACTCATCATATAACCCAAATGCAGGCCTTCATGAAAGTTGTTCCATTCGAAGGCATCCGTTATTGAAGTGAGACGGAAGCCCGTACCCGTTGTGCGTTGCTGATAGGTCACAAACTTTTTGTTGTTAAAATCACGGATGGTCGGTTCAATCTGTTCGAGGAGCAATCTTCTCAGCAGATCAGCTTCCTGCTGCGATACCGCTGCTGAAGGCTTTGTTCCGGATTGGTAGCTGTTGAAGATTTCCTCAGGGATATGTCCTTCTACCTCAGATCCGATATAGATTAATTTATGCTGTGTGGCAATGATGTGGCCAATATTCCAGATCAGGTTATTGCTGAAACCATCAGGAATGCGATTGAGCTGTTCCAGAGAATAGTTTTCAAAGAATTTGAGGTAAGCCATCCGACTCGTTTTCCATGCGCAAAAGAGTGATTCCATGTCCTGTTAACTGTCTGTGTTTTGTACGCAAAAATAAGCTGAATCTTTAAAACTGTCAAAGCTTATTTACGGGAATCGGATGCTATACATCAATTTCTTCCAATGGCACCTGAAGACGCTGATTCTTTTTTTATTGAACTTTTTGATTTGAGTATTGTTCAATTTGAAAGGAAATGGTTCAATTCTTAAAAAAGAAAGTATGAAAGCACAAATCGGACTCGTTATCACGGCAGTTGCCGGAGCAGCACTGCTCATTTACAGACACTGGAAACAGCGTTCTGTACAAGAATCAACAGAACAAACAGATCGCAAAGAGACGGGCAATCTAACGAACCCACCTTCTTGGTACCGCCCGCTTAATATGCCCGAAATCGACAGCATGGATATTGTATCGTTGCAATATGCCCCCGTCAGGGTATCGCCCGACAGAAATAATGCGGTGCAAGGGATCAACAAACACATTTCGTATTACCATAAAGGCAATAGACATCAATAAGGCAGTGATACGGAAACAGTTGCAGTTTAAGCGATTTCGATAGTTGAAAAAGTGCCCAAGGTCAGTATACAGCGCTGAACCGCGACAATAAATGCGCGCAGTTCCGCGTTCCAGTTAAATCGGTTCAGTCAGATCAAAAATAGGTGTCCTGATATCATTTTCATTGATTATATTTTATATTTTCAACAGGAATTTATACGGTTTTTTAATTTAGACATCCCAAAATCCGCTTCAATTTCAAAATTATCGACTAAATTGGGACACCTTAATTAATATGGGAGTTTAAAATATATGAAAAAAAATGCTTCCTGCATCAACAATTCAACGCAACGTACTGAAAACAAGAACAATGATTTAGATCTTTATCTAAAAGCATTGAATTCTGCCTATTCGGGTATTATAATTACAGACAATCTGCAGTATGATAATCCCATCATTTATTGCAATAAAGCTTTCGAAACCATCAGTGGTTATGCCCACGATGAAATTATTGGCCACAACTGCCGATTTTTACAGGCTCAGGACCGTTCGCAAGCCGAACGTAAGATTATCAAAGAATCCATTGAACGCGGCGAAGAATGTAAGATTGAAATTCGAAATTATCGTAAGGATGGAACGCTTTTTTGGAATGAACTTTTTATTTCACCCGTGAAGAATGAAGAAGGTCAGGTAACTCATTTTATTGGTGTTCAAAATGATATCAGTGATCGAAAAAAAGCGGAGCATGATCTTCGGGAAGAAAAGTCACATGTGGAGCTCAAAATACAGCAAAGAACCAAAGAACTGCAAGATAAAGAAAGTTTTCTGTCCAGTATTATTGAAACAGTACGAGAAAGTCTCTTGGTGCTCGATGCCAAATATATCGTCCTGAGCGCCAATAGGCATTTTTTAAACTCATTTAAAGTCACCACAGAAGAAACGGTAGGAAATTTATTATTTGACCTCGGTAATCAGCAGTGGGATATTTCTTCGTTAAAAGAGATGCTCACTCAGATATTGCCTACCAATAACCCGGTTATCGATTATGAGGTAGACCATATCTTTCCTCATATTGGTCGAAAAGTCATGCTCCTTAATGCTTATCGTATTGAATTCGAGGGCCAGTACAAAGACCGGATCCTGATCGCCATCGAAGATATTACAGAAAAGAAGGAGCAGGATCGGCGTAAAGATGATTTCCTGTCCATTGCAAGCCACGAACTTAAGACACCCCTCACAACAATTAAGGGTCTCTTCCAGATCTTACAGCGATTGAGTGCCGAAAACACCGATCCGAAGTATGTCTCAACTTTAGATAAAATCACGGTTTATATCGATCGCTTGAACTTGCTAATAGCAAAACTCTTAGATACGTCTAAAATTCAATCTGGAAATCTTGAGCTGCACATGGAGCCTTTTGAGATCGATAAGACCATCCAAGACGCCGTCGAAAGCATGCGATTGGCGGCACCTGATTCTGACATCCACCTTATAGGAAATACAGGTAGTATCGTCGAGGGCGACGAGCTCCAGATTATCCAAGTGCTGAACAATCTGCTCTCCAATGCTATTAAATATTCACCCGAATCGAAAAAAGTTGAGGTTAGTATCCACAAAGTAGCCAACTTTGTTAAAATCTCTGTACGTGATTATGGCATGGGCATAAGCTACCAGGATAGACTAAAAATTTTCGAGCGATTTTTCCGTGTCAGCCATATACAGAAAAAGTTTCCGGGTTTAGGCATTGGGCTCTATGTTTCGCATGAGATTATCTTACACCACAAAGGAACACTGTGGGTCGAAAGCGAGCCAGGAGAAGGATCCACATTTAATTTCACATTACCCACTGTAAACAACAAATAAAAATATGCAGCCTAAAAAGATAATGATCTGTGATGACGACCGAGGAATACTCGAGATGCTGGAGCTTTTTTTAGAACTAGAAGGATATCATGTCATATGCGAAATAAATAGCACGCACTTGACAAAGCAATTAATTTTGCATGAACCAGACCTCTTGCTGCTAGACCTCTGGATGCCCATAATTTCTGGTGACCAGCTGATCAGAATTATCCGCAGTACGCCTGAAATCAAAGAAACTCCTATCATTGTGCTATCGGCAAGCGTCGATGGACCTGAAATAGCAGGGAACTTAGGCGCAAATGGCTTTATTGCTAAACCCTTTGATTTAACCGATATTACGGATAAAATTAATAGCATACTAAAAACCTAATCCCCAAATACACGCTGGCCAGGCACATAAAAGCACTTTTTAATGGAAAGTGCTTTTATGCAGCTGATGTGATCATTCAAAGCTAAACGCTTACGCTTGGCCCATTTTATCCACGAGAAGTAATAGATCGTCCAGTTCAAATGGTTTGGCCAAAAAAGCGTCGGCTCCACACTCAGAAGCTATCTGCTTCCCACGCGAACTCGCAGACATCATGATCACCGGAATATTTTGATGTTTTTCCGAACTTCGGAGTTCACGAAGGATATCGCCGCCTGACAACCATGGCATTTTAATATCCAATAGTATAATATCAGGGTCAATTTCTTCGACAGAAGCAATTAGTTCTCTGCTTTTTGACACTAAATAAACCTCTCTAAATTCATTCTTTAGAGCCAGCTCCAAAACGTGAAGGATGGTGGCATCATCATCACAAACAACAATTTTCTTTTTCATTTTTTGATTGTTTAAAAACACCGCAATGATTGAAAAATATGGTCTTGTGGGGGGATTTAAAATATAGACCTAAGCTGGGCAGATAGTTGGTTACCAAACCGTTTATATAATCTTTCTTTGAGATTTTACAAGATAGACAATTTATTGGATAAAAGTTTACGTTCCTTTGATTAAGATACTAAATGCATACGATCTGCTTCAGGCACATCTTTGAAGACGACTGAAAATGTAGTACCGACATCTAATTCGCTTTCTACATGAATAGTTGCGTTGAGCTTACTCGCAATTTGTTTAACAATGGACAGGCCAACCCCCGAACCCTCAAAGCCTTCTGAATTGGGCATTCGGGCAAAGATTTCAAAAATTTTGTCGCCCTCCTTCAAATCAATTCCGATTCCATTATCCTTGATATCATACCGGACCGTATTTCCCTGCCGCATGCTCTTAACGGACACCTGCGGGTTTTGCCTTTTGCTGCTGTATTTTATGGCATTGCCAACAAGGTTCAGAAACAATTGATAGATCAATGTTCTCTCCCCCAATACAGGCAGTGTTTCGCCCATTATAAATTCTAAATGCGGGACCTGGTATTGCTGTTTGCAATTTTCAACGATATTGACAATCTTGGACTTTGGATTAATTGGTTCGAACACAAAGTCGACATGATTTACCTTTGACATTTGGTAGACTCTATCCATCATATCCCGCATCAGCTGCGTCCCATCTAAGATATTTTTCATTGACTTTGCAAGCAGTTCCTCAGAGATGTCTTTTTTATGGAGCAACATTTGTGCAGTGAGCTGTATCGTCGTCAGCGGATTTTTAAGATCATGGGTCAGTGTGTAGCCAAAAGTATCAAGCGCATTATTAGAGCGCACCAGTTTCTTGTTCAATTCATCAATCTCTCCACCACGTTGTGCTACCGCTTGCTGAATAATTTGTGTAATATCCTCAATAAAAGCGAGTTCAGAAGATTGCCATTTTTCGGCTTTTCCTTTTGTAATTTTTTTCCATGCCTCGAATGACGAACGTGGCGAGGGAAAGGTGATCTTTCTATCTTCGTCAACCTGCATCACCTTTTCTGGCTTCCCTGCCCAGGTCTCTTCTATCAGGCGTTCTTTTCTAAAAACATATACGTACCAGTTATTTGCGGGCAGAATACTGATGCGTAGTACACCGGGAAACATTTCAACATCTTCGGAAGGACCATCCTCCTTAAATCTATCAGTCGCAAAAAACTCTGCAGTGGCTATTTTTTTATCAATTTCTCGGAGCATTTTTTTATCAGGCACCTCACCCACTATCATGATCGCACGATCACGTTTAATGAGTAGACCCTGCCCATTCATTACCTCCATAATACGCAGGGCATACTTTTCCAACACGTCATACAAGTCGCGCTTGACCAACAAATCACTTTTTAGATCATGCTTCAGCTGTGATAGATTTTTCTGAACTTTCACCTGTTTCTTCTGAAAATCTGCCAGATAATTGTTTACAGCGTATTGTGTAAGAAAAGTACATAGATGGCGCTGTGAAAGATCGACATGCATTGGCTCCCGATTCTGACAGGCTACAAGCCCCCAAAGCTCATCGTCCACGATAATGCTAAAACTTGCACTCCCCTTTACGCCGGCATTTTTAAGGTATTGTAAATGCATGGGTGAAAGCGCCCGAAGGCTGCAGCGTGTAAGATCCAGATCATCGGCACTACGCCCCATCAGCGGAATCGCTTCCGCATTGACATCCGCCGTATGGCGGGCATGAAAAATACGGTAAAGCTCGCGCGCCTGTGCAGGAATATCGAATTCCGGATAACGGTAATTCATCAAAGATTCCAGATCAGCGCTCCTGCTCTCTGCAATAACTTGTCCACTATTATCTTCCAAAAAGCGATATACCATCACCCGATCATAGTGAATAATGTCCTTAATCAATTCAGTCAATGCCTGCCAGCAAGAGTTGCCCCCGCTACGGTCATCTAAATGCTTGGCATAATAATATAATTTGGTGGTTTTGACAGCAAGCGGATTGCAGGTCTCTATTTCAAGATAAATTTTGCCATCATACCTATAGAGACTTAAAAAATAATCGTTAGCATGGATAGCTACACGATCGGCATACCTGGCAAACATGTTGTCTGAAACAGCATGTTCTATGCTCTCTCCACGAAGTTCAAAAGATGGAACAATCCGATGAAGAACATCGTCTACTGTCATGCCGAGTATTTCGGAGTAATCTTCACCTGCAATAGCTACACAGTTTTCACTTACCGCAATACACTTATCGTCTTCAAAGATAAATAAATACCCAAAAGACTGTATATTTCCACACAGGTGAATTTTTTCCTCATGACAATTGATTTCACGCATAAAGTTACTGATCTATTAAATAAAAATATGGTAAAATCAACAGAACTATCCTCCATCAATGCTATCATATGTTACTAAATTAGTAAAATATTCTGACCTATCGAAATTTGCATCTTTCACTTTAAACCCGAAGAAAAACGAACTAAATATCGACTGCTGGCCCGATTTTCGAGCTCTTTCATAAAATTCCTCCCCCAGTAATGGATAGCTTAACGCGGAATAAAAATGGTATTAAGCAGCTTCGATTTGGTTAGGCACAAGCTATCTCACATATTAAGCAATGCGTCGTAGCCTGCTGATCATCTCAGATTTTTGTTGGCATTGCTGCTAATAAACATTTCATTTTTTTCTTCTGAAATTATTTCTAAAAAGCGCTCATAATGCTTCAAAACATCACTTATCAGCTCATTTTTTGTAAAATACTGGATATCATAACCCTCACGAGCATCTCCAAAATAAGATTTCGGAAAATAAGTTTTCTTATCGGCTATATCAGGGAGATTTTCTTCTTCGACGACATAATCGGACACCACTTTAAAATGATTTTTGACCCCATATATAAAATTGTTGATTAGGTCGTGTCGGATTTCAATAGCTATCCGATTTGGTTTATCCGACTCATGAATCTTTGATTCAATACCATTCTCCTTAAACTCAGCATGCAAATCTTCGAACGCTGCCTTCACTGTACTCCTCATAAATTCATCCACCGACTCACGGCTTTTAAAAGAAACAATCTGTTGCAGGCGATCTTTCCAAAATTCGCCCGACCAGGGCACAGTACTCACCGAAAAATCACGCTCATAATAACTTCGGTCAATCGTCAATGCTTTTACCAAACTGACGCAAAAAAGCAACATGATAATTGAAAATGGCAATGCTGTTATAAGTGTCATAGTTTGTAATGCCTGCAGCCCACCCGTGTTCAATAACATGAGCGCTAAGATGGCCAACAAAGCGCCCCAAAAAACCATTTGCCATTTTGGGGACTTTGGAGCATTCTTGGTAGCAATACTATTCATAACAAATATGCCCGAATCAGCCGAGGTTACAAAAAAGATAATAATAATAAGGATAACTAGATAACTGACAATTTCCGACAAAGGCAAGTAGTCTAAAAATCGAAACATCAAGGCATCTGGATTATCTGCTAAAGAACTCAAAGCGCCTTTAGCGATATTAATATCAAACCACATGGCACTATTTCCAAAAACAGACATCCAGATAAAATTAAATATGGTCGGAATAATAAGTACCGCAGCAATAAATTCACGAATGGTCCGCCCTTTGGAAATTTTAGCAATAAACAGCCCCACATAGGGAGACCATGATATCCACCAGGCCCAGTATAGAATTGTCCAGTTATAAAACCAGGGTAATGTTGCCTCGTCATAAACATGTGTATCAAAAGTCAAACTAAAGAAATTGTTTACATAATTGCCTATTCCTTCTGTAAAACTGCCAATAAGGTAAACTGTAGGTCCAAAGAAAAGAACAAATAGCAACAGAATAATAACAGTTAGTATATTGATATTACTTAATATCTTTACACCTTTATCGACCCCTGAGGTGGCAGATAAAACAGCCAACATCGTTAACACGCCAACAATCATGATCTGATAGGTAAAATTATTATCGGGTACTAGACCCAGGGTCTGCAAGCCAGCATTTACTTGAACCACTCCGAACCCCAACGTAGTCGTGATACCGAAAAATGTACTGCAAAGTGCAAATACATCAATCGCATTACCCCATTTTCCATTGATTTTGTTTTTCAATAAAGGATAGAAGCAACTACGAAGTGAAAGCGGAAGCCGATAGCGGTATGCAAAATATGATAATGCCAAACCGACCACACCATAAATTGCCCAAGCATGTATACCCCAATGAAAAAAAGTATACAGCTGCGCATTTTTGGCTCGGTTAATATAGTGATTACCGGCAAAAGCCTCGGTCGAAAAATGTTGCATCGGCTCTGCGACACTGAAATACATCAATCCGATTCCCATACCTGCAGCAAATAACATAGAAATCCAAGAAAAGAAGGTATATTCTGGCTTACTGTCGTTACTTCCGAGCTTGATATTACCAAACTTGCTAAACATGAGGTAAACCAGGAAAATGACAAAAAGTGTCACAGCCCAGACATATACCCAATTGAGGTTCACAAAGATAAACTGTTTTATTGTATCTAGAATACTTACTTTCAACGTTGGAAAAAACACCGCTAGCAGGCAAACCCCTATAATGAAGAGCAGGCTTGGAATAATGATTCCTTTATTAAATGTCGATTTTGACAAAATCAATTGAATTAAATTTGGTTTACATTATGGTCTTTCGACCAATCATTACGTTAATCGTATGCATTATTACGCACAAATCATGCATTGCTGCGAATATGGATATCCCTTTGTGGAAATGGTATTTCAATACCAGCTTGATCCAATGCCTCTTTACAATTAATAATCAACTGTTCCTGCATGGTCCAAAAGTTTTCGTTTGACGTGGTGACACGCACCGAAAGATTAATTGCGCTGTCGCCAAGTTCGGTTACCACAACCTGCGGAGCTGGCTCCTTAAAAGCATAATCATTATTTCGAACCACTTCCATCAGAATTTCTTTCGCCTGTTTTAAGTCAGCGTTGTAGGCGACACCAATATCGAACCAAGTGCGGCGTGTGCCCAACTGGGTATAATTTGTAATGCTGCTATTAGACAATACCCCATTTGGAACTACCACTTGCTGATTTTGAGGCGTATTTAATTTGGTATTGAAAATATCAATTTCGGTGACCGTACCCGAAACATTTGAACTGGACGTGATATAATCCCCTACCCGAAAAGGTTTCAATAACAAGATCAGTATTCCACCGGCAAAATTGGATAAAGATCCCTGCAGGGCCAAACCTATGGCTAAACCTGCAGCTCCAATAATGGCAACAAATGCTGAGGTTTGAACGCCCAACTGTGTGACTACAACGATAAATAACAATATATTTAAAATCCAGCTGATCAGATTACTTAAAAAACGCTGCAAGGAGACATCCATCTGCCGGCGTTCGAAAGCCTTATCAATCATGCGCTTGACCAGTCGAATGATCCATGATCCAATTAAATATATCAGTAAAGCTGAAATTACGGCAGTAATAATTCGTGGTGCCCAGGCAATGGCTGAGGAAATAAAATTATTCCAATGTTCCTGGACGTCGTTCAATGCTAAATTGTTCATAGTTATATTTTATTAAAAATGTAAGGCGTAGGGCTTAATATATTTATTTATTGTTATAATCACAAATTAATATACCAATGATTATAATTTCAACAATTAGTTTGCCTAATTGTTTGTTAAAAACCCAAAAACGAAATTTATCTTTTTCAGGTTTGAAAACCTGTAGCTATTATACCACGCTTTTCCAAATAATTTGGTCGTATGCTCTATAAGATAAAGGATGTTTACTATATTCGTTTAAATCTAAGGTGAAAAGTGTATGAATAAAATTTTGAGCTTTTTTGATCTGCATCAAGGTGAAGAAAAAAAGGAGACGGTATTAGAAAACGTCGTTGCAAACATTTCCTTTCGGGGTTCCAATGCTTGGATCTTGGCCTGTGCTATTGTCATAGCTTCTGTGGGCTTAAATGTCAACTCAACAGCAGTAATTATTGGAGCTATGTTGATTTCTCCACTTATGGGCCCTATCGTCGGAGCAGGCTTCGCATTAGGAACATTTGATTTTCCTTTGCTTAAAAAATCCATTAAAAATCTACTGATTGCGACAGTCATCAGTCTTGTTGTATCTTTTATCTATTTCCTGCTTAGTCCATTCAAAGAAGCCCAATCCGAATTGCTCGCGCGCACATCTCCAAATATTTATGATGTAATGATTGCCATATTTGGTGGCCTCGTGGGCGTTATAGCCATTACTCGGGTTGACAAAGGCAATCCAATCCCTGGGGTAGCCATTGCAACAGCCCTTATGCCTCCCCTATGTACAGCGGGCTATGGTCTTGCAATTGGCAATTTTGCCTATTTTGCAGGGGCATTGTTTTTGTATATTATCAACTGTGTATTTATCTGTATAGCGACTTTTATTATTGTTAAATATTTGCGTTATCCAAAAACTCATTATGTAGATCAGCAACGAGAAAAAAGGATTACGCAAAGCATAACAATTATCACGCTAACGCTCGTCATACCAAGTATATATTTTGCTTACAATCTGCTGCAGGAAAAAAAATACACCAATAAAGTGAAGCAATTTGTACAGCAGGAACTAAGCAACAAAGGGTATACTGTCATTTATGAAAAAATGCAGCTCAACAGTAAACCGAAAAAACTAGAATTAGCCTTTTTGGCAAAAAAGTTCAGTAGTCAAGAGATAGAATCATTGGAACAAACAATGCATACATTCGGAATTGAAAACACCAAACTTATTATTCACCAAGATAGCCTGGATTTAAAGTCTAGTATTCTTAGCGAAATAGACAAACGTACCGCAGCTGTCAGTGAGAAAGATCTAACGATTCGCGCGTTAAACAACGAACTTACAAAATACCAGGTCGTAAGTCCGGAGCTCGATCGGGATATTAAGGTTCTGTTCCCTGAATTAAATTCATATAGCATGGGAATGCAACAGCATTACGCAAAAACCGATAGCGTGGCAAATCTCATTGCATTTATTTATACTTCCCCCGCCGCGTTAACACAAATCCAACAAGATAAATTGCAAAAATGGCTAAAAAACCACTTTCCAAAAGACAGTGTCGAAATCATTAAAAGATAGCATTAGAGGAACGCTTTGATATGATCGTTGTAGCCATAAATCACCAAAATATCTCCTTCCCGCAATCGCGTATCCGGACGAGGAATACCATGGAGTACTGTGGTTACAACACTTTTTCCAAATGAAGTCTTTTTTTCCGTATTTTTTAATATCGTAAGCACTAATAGTTCATACTTTTCTCGGAAACCGATCTCCTGAATCGTTTGTCCCACATATTTTTTAGGGACGATGGCTTCTACAATCGAATAATTACTATTAAGTTCAAAAGAATCTACAAACCCGGTCATACACAAGCGCTTGGACCACCGTTCTGCAGACTCTTCTTCCGGATGAGCTATCTCTGACACCCCTAGCGCACCTAGTACTTTTTCATGCAGTCTGTTTACGGCCCTACTGATCAGGCGTTTCACGTTAGCCTCTTTACACAAAGCACTGACCATAATATTGGCACCTTCATCCTCACCGATCGCGACGACCACAACATCCGTATTTTTTAACGGTAAAGAGTGAAAAGCCGTTTCGTCGGTTGCGTCCAAACAAATCGTATGTGTAATCTTTTCCTTCAATGCCGTCACTTTAGCGATCTGACGATCAACACCTATTACTTCATTGCCTTGTGCAGTGAGCTTTTCTGCCAGAGAAGCTCCAAAATTCCCCAATCCTAAAATGATAAATTTCATTCTTGTATGTTCTTTACAAATTATACGTACATCCCTTCCTATAGTTATTAAAACTAATACGGGAACCTTTACCTAATATATTGTCAATTCTTCTTCAGCATATCGATAGTGCGTATAGCGCGCCTTTTTGATAAAAGCGATTAATACCGATAGCATGGTTACTCGTCCAATAAACATCAAAAGAATTAATATGACTTTGCTTCCTTCCGCCAGATCACCTGTAACTCCCAAAGAAAGGCCAACGGTACTGTATGCCGAAAAACATTCAAATGCGATCTCTAACAAAGGCCGATTGCGCTCAAAAAATGAAATTGCGTATACTCCCATCCCTATAATTATAAGCGAGAGAAACATCGTAGCAAAAGCACGCTGAATTGAGATCCCTGCTATTTCGCGTCTAAATATTTCAGTTCGGTCTTTCCCTTTTGCCAAGCTGATCGCATTCAGTATGGCGAGCGCAAATGTACTCGTTTTTATCCCCCCGCCTGTGGAGTTTGGCGATGCTCCTATCCACATTAATAGCATAATAAACAAAATGCTTGAAAAATGCAGCTGTGCAAAATCAATACTGTTGAAGCCTGCCGTTCGCGGTGTTGTCGCCGTTGCGAAAGCTACTACCCATTTTCCTATACCACTATGATCAGCAAAAACATGATTATATTCGGAGATAAAGAGCACCAAAGTCGCAAACGCAGTGATACAAGACGTCGTGATCAGGTTGAGCTTGCTGTTAATGGTCATTACCCAAGGACGGTAATAATTTTCCTTCGTTGTCCATTTATGGAACAACCTATTTATCAAGTGTTTGATATATTTAAGTACATTTATAACAATTGGAAATCCTAAACCGCCAAATATATATATACTGGCTACCGCCAGTTGGAACCCATAATTATAATAAACCTGTTGATGCATCAGGCCATTTGACAACGTCGAAAAACCAGCGTTGCAGAACGAAGACACCGAATGAAATACAGCAATAAAAATGCGTTCGGCAGTACCTGCCCCGTTAAAACCATCCATAGTCCAAAAGATGACGGCAGCACCGACAGCTTCTATTCCGAATGTAATTGCGATCGTGCGCTTGAGTAAAGTAAATACTTCACCCAGTCGTTGCGTGTTCGAGAAATCCCGTATGGCAAGCTGATTTTCATAACTGCTTCCCCCTTTTAAAAAATAGGCGAAAAGACCAGCAAAAGATAGTATTCCTATTCCACCAGCTTGAATCAGCAATAAAATAAAAACTTGGCCCCAGCCAGTGAAATGGGTAGCTGTGTCAACAACAACAAGCCCTGTAACACAAACTGCACTCGTTGCAGTGAAAAGCGAATCAGTCCAGGAGATTGGTTTATTAAGGGCAATGGGAAGTTTCAACAACATAGTTCCCATAACAATCAATGCCAAGAAACTAAAGATGAACAATTGCGCCGGATTATAGAATCGTTTTTTGATCAAAATATTTTAAGGTATACCGGTAAAATTAAAAAAAATAAATTATCCGGCGCAAGCCGGAAACAATATAAAAATTTTCAATAGCAAAAATATTCCTTGTAGATGCGGCAAAGGACACATATAAATTATACGTATTAGATATTTAAAATACATAAACAAAATCTATTCGATATTTAAAGCAGCCTTGGCTGGTTTTCCCTACTTTTAGCCAGCCTACGAATTCAATGATACAACATGGACGTAATAATCAATAAAATTTATGATATCATCTGGAGTGATGCACTTGTCTACCTCTGTCTACTGACGGGCATCTACTTTACGGTACGATTTCGCTGCCCGCAGCTTATGCAGATAAGAGAAATGGTGCGATTGCTATTTAATGGAAGCAGTTCCGACAAAGGCATCTCTTCGTTTCAGGCCTTTTCGCTTGCTATTTCGGGGCGCGTTGGCACAGGCAATATCGCTGGCGTCGCTACAGCGATTGCTATGGGCGGCCCAGGAGCTATTTTTTGGATGTGGGTAATTGCGTTTTTAGGCAGTGCGTCGGCCATTGTCGAAGCTACCCTTGGTCAGATGTACAAGGAGGTAAACGATGGCGAATACCGGGGCGGACCTGCATTCTACATCCTGAAAGGGTTACGATCCAAGACTTTTGCCTGGACCTTTGCAATCGTGACGATCATCAGTACCGGATTTTTATTGCCCGGTGTGCAGAGCAACAGTATCAGCGCAGCGGTCGAGTCCGCTTTCCATGTGTCGCCGAGTATCACCGGATTGGCTATTGCCGGGCTACTGGCGATTATTATCATCGGTGGAGTAAAACGGATCAGCACCGTTGCCGAATATGTTGTACCGTTTATGGCGGGCGCCTATATTCTTATGGCTTTAGTTATTATTGCCCTCAACTTCACGGAGATCCCTGGCGTCATCGCCCTGATTGTAAAATCGGCTTTGAACATGGAAGCTACTTTCGGCGCTATCGCCGGCATGGCAATTTCGTGGGGTGTTAAACGGGGTATCTATAGCAACGAGGCCGGCCAAGGCACAGCACCACATGCAGCAGCCGCTGCAGAAGTATCCCATCCGATCAAGCAAGGCCTGGTCCAAGGATTTTCGGTGTATGTGGATACCATGTTTGTATGTACCGCCACGGCTTTAATGATTCTCTTTACCGGCCAATACAATGTTGAAAATCCAGCCGGAGGATTTCTCGTTCAACATCTTCCGGCAACGGAAATGGGACCAGCTTTCACCCAACAGGCCGTGTCACATCATTTCCCCAGCATTGGAGATGCTTTTGTCGCGCTGGCACTGGCCTTTTTTGCGTTCACGACTATTATGGCTTATTACTATATTGCCGAAACCAATATCAGCTTCGTTAGCCGAAAAAAACAACATAAAACCGTACTTATCTGGATTCTGCGACTGCTCATATTAGTATCTACCTATGTCGGATGTATCAGTACAGCAAAATCTGCCTGGACCCTGGGTGACATTGGTGTCGGTCTCATGGCTTGGCTCAACCTGATTGCAATACTCCTGCTTCACAAAAAAGTTGTCGCCATCTATGCAGACTATCGGGAGCAGCAGAGGTCCAAGAAAGATCCTATATTCGACAATTCCAAATTTCAATTTCCGAACATGGACCTATGGTCCAAAAAGAACACGCAACACGATGAGCCAATTGATTAATCTTACCGTATTCAAAAATTTTTTCAAGTCAAGTAACGCTGGCGGCATTTTATTATTTATCTGCGTCATTTTATCCCTCATCGTAGCCAATACCGCAGCTGGTCCTGGGCTGCAATCATTTTTGGATACACCCTTTGGTTTCGATTCTGACACCGTACATTTAAAATATAGCATACTGCTTTGGATCAATGATGGATTAATGGCTATCTTTTTTCTGCTCGTGGGACTGGAGATCAAGCGCGAGATCGTGGAAGGCGAACTCTCCTCGCCTAAACAAGCATCGCTCCCGATCCTTTGCGCTACTGGTGGCGCCATTGTACCGGCGATCATCTTTTTAAGCTTCAATTCAGGGCAGGCGACAGCAGGTGGCTGGGGTATACCCATGGCGACAGATATCGCCTTTGCATTGGCCGTAATCGGTATGCTAGGTAACCGGATTCCAGCAAGCTTAAAGGTATTTTTGGCCGCTTTGGCTATCGTGGACGATCTGATCGCCATTTTGGTGATTGCTTTTTTCTATTCTTCGGGCATTGAAACCACCTACTTACTGTATGCAGGTATCGGTATGGTTATTCTGTTTGTCATGAACCGCATGAATATACAAAACCCCTATCTGTATCTGATACCAGGTGTATTTATCTGGTATTTTATTCATCATTCGGGTATACATGCTACTATTGCTGGTGTGATGGTGGCGATGACTATCCCGACCAATGATACAGACCTTGAGTCGCCCTTAGAACGTCTGGAGCATGCGCTTGTCAAGCCTGTCAATTTTTTTATTATACCCTTATTTGCATTTGCCAATACCAATATCAGCATTGAAAGCGAGATGCTTACAGGATTGGTCGCTCCGATGGGCCTGGGTATTAGCCTTGGCTTATTACTGGGCAAGCCGTTGGGCATTTTAATCATGACTTTTGTCTGCTCTAAACTGGGGATTAGTAGTCTCCCGGAAGGAAGCTCATTTAAACATATCCTGGGTGTAGGCTTATTGGCTGGAATTGGCTTTACGATGTCTATATTTATTTCCATCCTGTCCTTCAGCGACGCGCTGCATATCAAAGAAGCGAAGTTATCGATTCTGCTGACCTCACTGCTGGCGGGAATTTTAGGTTATTTGGTATTGTCGGTGTTCGGCAAAAAAAGTCGTGTATAAGCCTATTTATGTAACAATACGTTAGTATTAATACCTACTATAAGACGATACAAATTATTTGCTTGCAATAATGACTATATTGGCGCACGCTACTTCATCTGTGCGTAAGTTAGTGTGCTGAATATTTCAAAAATGGCAAATTTTAAAAAGACTTTCTATAAAAAAATAGACCATATCAACCAATGGCGTATGAGAAAAGTTTCGAATCGGAACTTTATCATCATCTTGGCCTTTTTGGTCGGTATTGTTGGCGGGCTCATGGCATCCGTTTTAAAAAGACTGACTCATTTTATTGCGACAAGTATCCAGAACGATATTGACTGGAAATTAAAGTATTCTTTGTATCTGGTTTTTCCGTTGATCGGTATTCTGCTGAGTGTATTATTTGTCCGAAAATTTATCAAAGGCAAAAAGATAGAACATGGTATAACGCCGATTATTTATGCGATCAGCCGAAAAGGAAGCCGACTGGATCCCAGTAATATTTATTCACAGGTGGTGACTTCAGCGATCACTGTCGGATTTGGAGGTTCCTGTGGTTTGGAGGCTCCCGTTGCCTTGGGCGGATCTTCTATTGGTTCAAATATTGCGCGTTTTTTTGGATTACAATATAAAGAAGTGACCATGCTACTGGCCTGCGGTGCAGCTGCAGGTATTGCTGGTGCATTTAATAGTCCTTTGGCAGGAATGATCTTTGCCATTGAAATTCTGCTACCCGAATTTTCTATTCCTGTGTTTATTCCACTGCTAATTTCCTCTGCAATGGCGTCGGTGGTTTCGCGGCTGCTCTACAGTGAACCCCTATTTACGAACTTTAATTCCTACTGGCAGGTACCCGCCTTATTCTTCTACCTGCTAATGGCTGTACTGATAGGCTTATACACCGTATATTTTGCGCGCGTATCTGTTGTTGTCAACCAATGGTTTCGGAAAATCAAAAATCCTTATAACAAGGTATGGGTGAGCGGTATTGCGCTGGGACTGATGATCCTAATATTTCCTGCGCTATACGGCGAGGGCTATCTGACCATACAGCAAATTTTGAATGGACAGTTCAACGCAATTGTCAAAAATAGTTTATTCTCCGAATACCATAATATCGGCTTCGTTGTTTTTGGATATACGCTATTGACGCTCTTCGGAAAATCATTTGCCGCACTCTTTACTCTTAATGGAGGTGGCAATGGTGGCGTTTTTGGTCCAAGCTTGGTGATGGGAGGGCTCTTGGGGTTTGCATTTTCTTATGGCATCAATCTGACAGGGCTTGCAGAGCTGAACGTTCCTAATTTTGTTGTAGCTGGTATGGCCGGCGCCATGAGCGGCATTATGCATGCGCCTTTGACCGGTATGTTCCTTATTGCAGAGGTGACCGGTGGCTATACATTGATGGTCCCTTTGATGCTTGTCTGTTCGATATCTTACCTCATCAATAGAACAATGCTCAAGCATTCTATCTATACCAAGGTGCTCGCAGAATCAGGTGATTTGATCTCTTATGAAGATAAAGATCGTTCCGTATTAAGCATGATGCGTATCAAATACGTTTTGGAAACGAACTTTGTGATTTTGCGTCCTGATGAAACCCCTAAATCTAGACAGCACGATATTATTCATAGCAAAAGAAATATATTTCCCATTGTGAGCCATGATGGCAAATTCATCGGGCTGGTCAACAGCGAATATCTATTCTCGATTCTACTTGGTGAATTGGAAGGACTGGAAAGTACCTTTGAAAAACTCGCCCAGAAACCCAATGATATTGTGCTGATAAATGAAAATATGGAATCCGTGATGAACAAAATGAATAAAGAAGATACCTGGATCCTACCTGTGCTCGGACTTGAGAATAAGTATATGGGTTTTGTGTCAAAATCAAGTGTGTTTAATAAATATCGGGCATTGCTAATCCGCCAGGGGCATTATCTCGAATAGGAAACAATAAACATCCATTTAAGTTTAAAAATGGGAAGCACTATCCGTCAACTTTTAGCAACTCAACTATAGATTTCTATCGGTAACTGTATCGTATTGTCTGCTTCAGGTAAAAAAAGTACCATCATCCTAAAACGCTCTATCGATCTTTATGGAATTTCATAACTAGATATATCTTACCAATAACGAAGCAAAGAATCCCAATTTTTAAATTGATTAAAACCGATCTGGATCTTTACATCGTATATTAAAAAACAAGAATGGAGAAACGCTATGAAACAGGTATTTTTATTATTATTACTAGGATTAGGCTTATTTATGCTCAGCAAATTTGGTTTTTCACAGAAAACTAATGATTCCAAAACAATTAAAAAACAAGCTATGAACCCTAATGGTGAGAACGAGCAGGTTATTTATTTTGCAGGGGGATGTTTTTGGGGTACGGAGCATTTTCTTAAGCAGGTCCGCGGGGTGACCGCTACCGAAGTTGGTTATGCCAATGGCAATCTAAAAAACCCAAGCTATGAGCAGGTTTCCACAGGAAAAACAGGCTTTGCGGAGACTGTCAAAGTCACTTACGATCCACAAGTCGTTGACTTAAAGCTGCTCGTAGATTTATTCCTAAAGACTATCGACCCGACCTCGCTCAATAAGCAAGGAAACGATATCGGAACACAATATCGTACCGGTATTTACTATACAAATGATTCAGCAATTCCGGTTATCAAGGAAAGCCTTGCCGAACTGGCCAAAAAATATCCGGCAAAAATAGTTGTTGAACTGGAACCCTTACAAAATTACTACGACGCTGAGACATACCATCAAAAATATCTCGACAAAAATCCAGGTGGCTACTGCCATATTGATCCGGAATTATTCGAGATGGCTCGCAAAGCCAATCCTTCTCCCGCCAAAGATACAGTTGTGTTACCGACCTACAAAAGAAAGGACAAGAGCACACTTAAAAAAGAACTTACAGCACTACAATATGATGTAACACAAAATCAGGCAACCGAGCGTGCATTCGATAATGCATACAATGATGAGTTCAGAGATGGAATTTATGTAGATATTACTACCGGTGAACCGCTATTTGTCTCGACCGACAAGTTTGAATCAGGCTGTGGATGGCCCAGCTTTTCCAAACCGATCAATCCAGACTTAGTCGAAGAATTAACTGATAATTCTCATGGCATGCGCCGCACGGAAGTACGTAGCAAAACTGGCGACGCTCACCTAGGACATGTCTTTGATGACGGCCCTGCCGACAAAGGGGGGCTACGCTATTGCATCAATAGTGCCTCTCTCCAATTTGTGCCTAAAGAAGAAATGAAAGCCAAGGGTTATGAAAAATATTTGCCCTTGCTAGCCAAGAAGTAAATGGTATATTTTAAAAGGCTCTTAGCAAAAACTGATGCAAGTCTGCATCAGTTTTTTTGTGCGCTGCTACCCCGAACAGTACCGTATTCATACAGCTGTGTTTTTTAAATAAAATCATAAATCCCATTTTTCCATCCCAATATTTTGGCGGAATCCGCATGTAGCCAGTTTTTCAGCACTGTTGCATATACTTTTCGAAAATCTTCCGTATACTGGAGATCCCCCTCATTGAGCTGAGTCAGGTCAGGCAAGGCATTGAGCAGTCCCTGTCTTTTCAAGCCTCCGGATAGAAAGAAAAGCTGGTTGGCCGTACCATGGTCTGTGCCATTGCTGGCATTCTGGGCCACCCTGCGCCCAAACTCCGAAAAGGTCATGAGCATGACATGCTGAAAAAGACCATTTTTCTTGAGGTCGTCCACAAAAGCTTCCACGGCATCATTGATGGTGTGGAATAGGCTCTCCTGCCGCTGCTGCTGATTGATATGCGTATCAAAACTACCGACCTGCAGATAATATACCTGTGTATTGATATCTGATTTAATTAAGGAAGATACCGTCTTCAGATCCTTTCCAAGCACAGAATCAGGGTACGCTGCCGCGGTCTTACTGGCTTTACTCTGTTAAAAAATATAATCGGCATTGTTTATCGTATCACCCAGGGTCTGATACAGATAGGCTACTGTTTCCTCTTCATGCTGATGCTGATGTTCCTGATAGAGTGTATTAAAGTACTCTTCACGGCTGGTCTGATAAAGCTTTTTGGGGTCTTTAAACGCAAACGCTTTTTTCTTTTTTCCCTTGAGAGCAAGACTTAGCATATCATTCACTTCGAGCGCCTGCGTCGGATGATCGCAGTCGTAACAGGCTTGATCCAGGTAGCGGCCTATCCAGCCACTCTCCAGATACTCATCGCTACGGCTCGCACTATGCCATATATCCATGCTGCGGAAATGCGATTTATTGGGATCGGGATAACCGACATTGTTGAGTACAGCCAGTTCGCCACGATCATAAAGTGTCTTGAAAAAAGGCAAAGCCGGATGAATGCCCGCTTCATCCGTAAGGGCCATCGCATTATTGACCGCAATCGTCTGCCGTTCCCGAAAATAAATATCATTGCGTATCGGCACAATAGTATTCAGCCCATCATTGCCGCCACTAAGCTGCAAGATGACCAACACCTTATTTCCCCTTTCCAGTGCTTCGGGCGAGGACATGGCTTTTAAGAAATTGGGCAGCAGCAGCGATGCTGTTGCGAGTGTACCTGCTTTAAGAAATTGGCGTCTTTTGATAAACATGGTTTCCTATTTACGATTAACAAAGTTGAAATTCGGGGATGCTCATGACTTCAATAATAGTTCTACGCCGGCTTCCACCAGCGTAGCTATCGCGCAGTTTCTTACCAAACGAAGGCTGCTGCGACAGCAAGAGCTCAAAGGGATCCCGGTCGGCAAATACAGCCTCGACCCCAGCCCAGTCAATGGATATTTTGGGATTTTTGTAGGCCTTAGCCAGCGCCCGAGACTGCTTCAGCCCCATGTCGAGGTCGTCGTCATTCTGCGCATCAAGGTCCAGCGGGCGCAGGCCGGTCCATATCTGTGGAATCTGCATGCGTAGTAATAAGGTCGAGCTGTCGATCCAGGCTTTTCCCGACGGCCATCCCGCCACATTCGGCGGATACAAGAGCATCTGCCCCAGCAACTTTTGATAAACAATCAGGTTTTCAGGATTCGCTATTTCCATGGGTAACATGCGCATGATACCGGCCATGAGTTCTACCGGTTACTTTATTTTATTACCGACATTCTTGGAGTCGTAAAACCAGCCTGCTGTAAACATGCGGTCGAGCAATTGCTTGATATTGTATCCAGAATCGTAGAAATCTTTACTCAACGAAGCAATGATGCCACTATCTACGTGTTCGTTGACTAGAAAACGGTAGAGTTTTGCTGTGATAAAACGGGCCGTAGCGGGTTGATCCAGTATAATATCCAACACGGCATTACCGTCAAAATTCCCGGTTTTCCCCAAAAATGTTTTGCGGCCCGAGTCATGAAACTTTTTACGCTCCAGGAACTGGCCATCCTTATCATACGACCAACCCGTAAATGCGCGTGCAGCTTCCCTTACATCCGATTCGGTATAGTTACCAGGCCCCATGGTAAAGAGTTCCATCACTTCGCGGGCAAAGTTTTCATTGGGGTGATCTTTTTTATTCCGCTGGTTGTTGAGGAAATTGAGCATCGCCGGAGCTTTGGAAACGGCAAACAGCAAATCCCGAAAATTTCCGAGCGCATTTTTCCTGATTTCGTTGAGGATATGAGCGCTAAAATTGGAGTTGATAACCCGGCTAGCAAAATGGCCGTGCCAAAAAAAGGACATTTTCGCCCTGAGCTGATCTTCGCTATGCACCATTTCATTCAGAAAGTTGAGGTTGATTTCAATATTACGCTTTCGGTTGAGCTGCTGAACCTGCTTTTTTTCTGCGGCATTCAACTTGGAAAGTGCAGTATAGTCGAAATCGTTCTGCTCCATATTGAAACTGATCGGATGAAATTCACGTTTTTGGGCATATTGGTTCCAGAGGACTGCGGTAGACTGCTGGTCAAAAATGGGAATCTGCTGTAGGCTCATCCCAAATCCGGCACGATTTGCCAGGTGCATATTTTTTTTAAAGTCGGACATCATCCTGTTTACTTTTATACCTAAATAACGAATTATTTAGCTATGTTAGCTTACAGGAAGGTTCGATTTAACAAACATTAAGCTAAATTAACAAAGTGACTACCAGCCCGAAACTGCGACTTTAAGTTGGCCGCAATATGTTCTGCCCGCTTTTTTCATGAAAAGCCGATACATTTTTAAGTTTGGTCCGCTACATTACTTTCTCTACTAAATCATAGAGATCATCAAGTTCAAATGGCTTTGCCAGAAAAGCATCTGCTCCGCATTCGTCGGCTACTCTTGGCGCTCTAGCACTAGCAGACATCATGATAATGGGCATGTGGCTATATTTTTGCCCAGTTTTTAGCTCGCGCACAAGTTCATCACCGGTCAACCAGGGCATCATTAGGTCGATAATCAACAAGTCAGGTTGCACAATTTCAATGAGGGCGATCAGTTCTGTGCTTTTTGATGTGCTGATCACTTCAACGCTGTCACTTTCTAAGGCAATGGCTAATACATCTAAAATAAGAAGTTCATCATCGCAAATGACTATTTTCTTTTTCATTTTTTCGAATCTTTAATACGTTTATAGTTTCCTGAGATGTGCCTTCGTGGTTATACAATAACCGCGTAAACCATTATATAGCAGACTTTGCATCTTGTAAACAGTACACTATAGACAGCCGAGGTTCCACTATAGTTTTAATAAAGACGAATCAAAATCAGCAATAAGATTCATCCGTACTAATGCATCTTTTCTTCGCTGTGTACGCGTGTATTTTCTATTTTTAGTCTATATTTGTAGGATCAACAATTATTAACATTTCTTATTATACACATGAACACACGCGTCCTATTTTTATGGCTATTGCTAAGTTTACCTATCTTAAATTTCGCCCAAAACTGCAATTGTGAATCCAATTTTTTGTGGGTAAAAAAAACGTTTGAAGAGAATGATGCCGGTTTTCAATACATCATCAGCAAGAAAGGCCGGGATGCTTATGAATTGCACAATGCGCTATATCTAAAAAAAGTAAAACAATTGCCCAATAATCAGGAATGTGCTACATTGCTCAATCAATGGATCCGTTTCTTCCGTAATGGACATATCGGCGTAAATTATATTGGAAAAACAAAGAACGTCAAAAAGGCTACCGAACAACATAAACAGCCGATCGAAAAGGACCTGAATCCATTAAACGCCACAAAGCCATTTTTCGAAAAATTAAATGAAAACACGGTTTACCTCCGTATTCCTGATTTTGAAATATCCGAAAAGAAGGCGATTGACAGCCTTATATTGGCCAACCGAGCAACCATCTTATCGACCGAAAACTTTATTATTGACGTCAGAAATAATCCAGGTGGAAGTGATGCGAGTTATGGTAGCCTTATCCCCTTCTTATACACGCAACCGATCAGAACCGTAGGTGCATTATTTTATTCGACTGATTTAAATAATCAACGCATGTTGGAGCTGAGTCAAAACCCCGATTTTGACGAGGAGTCTAAAAAAACATTCAAAAACTACTACGAAAAATTGCAGGCCAATAAAGGTGAGTATGTTGATTTATTCAATAAAAAAGTAAACATAACCAAGCTGGATACCATTCAGCCCTACCCCAAAAACATAGGAATCGTTATCAATGAAAATAACGGGAGCACGACAGAGCAATTTCTATTGACTGCCATGCAAAGTAAAAAGGTAAAATTGTACGGTCGAACAACAAAAGGGATGCTTGATATTTCTAATGTAAATATCGTCACATCTCCTTGTGGCGATATTGAACTGTATTATGGATTATCTAAAAGTTACCGTATTCCGGACTTCCCTGTAGACGATATCGGATTACAACCAGACGTCTTTATTGATAAAACCATTGATCCTAAGAATTGGCTAAATTTTGTGCGCGACCACCTCAATGGAGAATAGAATTAAGATAAAAAGTTTAGTTACATATAATTTTTTTTGTGAGCTGCTTTACGATGGGTATTCCGATGCCTGAATCGCCAAATTTTAGCGCCGGATCCATAAAAGAAGGTACATTTGCGTTAAAATTGTCCGGACGTCGAACAGGTCATCAACTCAACTTGGCACATCCTGTTTCATATTTTTTTTGTATATTATCTCACTATGAAAATAGTAGACATCACAAAAGACACTTTAATCAGTGCTCAGAAAGAAGGATTTACCGTATTAATCACCAAATTTAATTCCGATCCGTTAAACCCAACCTGGATTGTCGACAAGGTTGAAAAAGACAAAATAGAAGCTAGCAAAAAGGCACTGAGCGAAAGCTACCAGCTATGCTATTCCCTTAAAGAAGCTATTCTAACGGTTGATAACCGCCCCTTCATCGGAAAGTTACAGCTAAGCCATTAATAGCGTTTGGTCAACGTATAATCCAATGCACAATCAGCAGCATGTATTGATTCATAAAGTAGGTGAGCTAA
Source organism: Sphingobacterium sp. UBA865 (assembly GCF_002295765.1). Classification (NCBI taxonomy): domain Bacteria; kingdom Pseudomonadati; phylum Bacteroidota; class Sphingobacteriia; order Sphingobacteriales; family Sphingobacteriaceae; genus Sphingobacterium; species Sphingobacterium sp. UBA865. The sequence continues at coordinate 34,249 of NZ_DBGB01000033.1, forward strand.
TGCATAACAAAGAGGATTACTGTGAAACATGCGTAAGAATTATTAAAGCATGATATTTTTTTAACCTAGCGGACCAAACTATCCTTAAGTTTGGTCCGCTTCCTATTTCTGCTTTTCCAACTCATTCAATCACTTAGTGGCCTGAACCAACCTTAAATTCTAAAACTACGCTTACCTAACTTTCTCTACTAAATCATAGCGATCATCAAGTTCAAATGGCTCTGCCAGCAAAACATCAGCTCCGCATCGGCGGCAACTCTTTCTCCTCTAGCGCTTGCTGACATTGGCAGAAGAAAATAAAAAACTTTGTTTTTCAATAATTTATAACTACATTTGAATAATAATCAGGCTTCTGCCATTACTTCTTCTGACACTTTTGAGTTTACTCATTCTTCTCAGTCTTCGTTTTTCCAGCTGCTATTGTGTTATCAACATATAAAGTCAATTGCCTTTTTCAGATTGATAGTATCAATACGAAAAATTGCAAACTTCATTTTTTGTTGACAGATCGATTTATCCTTTACTAACGCGTATGGTTAAAGGAAAGGTATGCTGCAAAAGCGTTCTAATAAATACATAATTTAATACATATATACAATGCAACAAGGAACAGTAAAATTCTTTAATGACACCAAAGGTTTTGGTTTTATTACACCAACAGATGGCGGTCAAGATGTTTTCGTACACTCGTCAGGTTTAATCAATCATGTACGTGAAAACGATACTGTAACATTCGATCTAGAAAACGGTAAAAAGGGCATTAACGCAGTTAATGTGCGAATAGCATAATTAATTAAGTAGGAAGTTTAAAAACTTCTTTAAGTTAAGTTCAGCAGATAACATTCATGTTATCTGTTTTTTTTTGTTAAAAAATTAGCCAAAAACGACGACCTAACCCCCCTAATAGCCTACATTGCTATCAGCTCACTGATAGCCTTACTTTTGTTCTGTTTCTCCGAACTGAAAATTGCGCGTTCCCCTGTTTTTTGTATCCGCTTTTTTCCTATATTTACGCGATAAATTTCAATAGAAATGACGAAAAAGAAGGCTATAGTTATTCAAGATAATGAAGATATCTTGAATATCATGGATGAGGTCTTAGTAGATGAGGGTTTTGATGTGATTCCATCGCTTACGACTGAACCAATAGAAGAGCTTGCAGATATTGATCCCGACATTCTTATTGTGGATGACCATATTAAAGGAAGTAAAAAAGGATCCGAGGTGATCAAGGAACTCAAAGCTGATCCAGATACCGAAGAGCTTCCATCTGTCCTGACATCGACAGCCAGCGATATTGCAAAAACCGCCGCCGAATGTAAAGCCGACGACTTTATTGAAAAGCCATTTGATTTAGATCATATGGTCGATGTGGTTAAAAGAAATAGTTAAAACAGCATAAAATATACCTGACCTACGGAGCGCTATAAAAGGGACTATTCTTGAAACGCAAGTCACATTATACATGCCCGACAAAATAATCTCAAGAATATTTCTCTCCAGATCGCCAAGAAAAAGATCAGTGTTTTTACAGGAGTCTCCGGATCGGGCAAGTCGTCTTTGGTCTTTGAAATCATAGGTGCTGAAGCCCAAAGGCAGTTCAGCGAAACACAGGGCAGTTTTATCCGAAACCGGCTGCAGCACATCGGTGTTCCGGATGTGGACAAAATCGACAACCTGAATGTCCCTATTATTATCAATCAAAAAAGATTGGGCGGTAATGCACGCTCGACTGTAGGAACGGCTACCGACATATATGCTTCCTTGCGCCTGCTTTTCTCGCGCATGGGAACACCCTTTGTAGGCTATTCAAGCGCTTTTTCATTCAATAATCCTTTGGGCATGTGCAAGGCCTGTGAAGGCCTTGGCATTGTGCAGACCATTGATACGGATTCCCTTATCGACAAACAAAAATCGTTGAACGAAGGGGCTATCCGATTCCCGACCTTTCAACCGGGCGGCTGGCGCCTGACGCGCTACACCCAATCAGGCTATTTTGACAACGATAAAAACCTGCACGATTATACCCCGCAGGAATGGGAGCTCCTTTTGCATGCAGCCGAACACAAACCCAAACATCCTGATCCGGAATGGGGGAAAACGGTCCAATATGAGGGTATCATTCCCCGTATTGAAAAAGCATTCCTCAAAAAGCAGTCTAAGGAAATCATGAACCGAAAAGAGGCTTTAAATACCATTATCGTTACCAAAACTTGCCCCGTATGCAAGGGAAACCAGTTGAATGATACGATTCTGTCCTGTAAAATAGGGGGCAAAAACATTGCCGACTGTACGGCCCTTTCGATCGATGAGCTCTTGGCATTTGTTGCTTCTTTACCATCCAACGCTTTTGATGTTATTCTGACCGAACTGAAAAAGAAACTGCAGTATATCGTCAACATCGGCTTACAGTATTTGACCTTGGATAGAAGAACAGATACGCTGTCGGGCGGAGAAAGTCAGCGCATCAAAATGGTGCGAAACCTGGGGAGCAGCCTGACGGATTTACTCTATATTTTTGACGAGCCGAGCATCGGACTTCATCCAATGGATTTACAGAACATAGCCGCAATTATTAAACAGCTGCGTGATAAAGGCAATACCGTTTTACTTGATGAGCACGACCCCGATCTGATCCGCATAGCCGACCATGTAATCGATATGGGGCCAGAATCGGGAAAAAACGGCGGCGATATTGTCTATAACGGCACGGTTGCGGGACTAAAAACATCCACCGGAAAAACAGGCCTGTACTTTGCCAAACAGCCTCAAATTAATCATAAGCCACGATCGGCAAAGGGATACCTGGAAATCGAGCATGCCAATCTGCATAATCTGAAAGACGTCGATGTAAGCATTCTCCAAAAGGTGATGACCGTAGTTACCGGCGTGGCGGGTTCGGGCAAGAGTACGCTGATCAACAAAGTGCTGCCCAAATTTTATCCCGAAGCCACCATTATAGACCAGTCGTTATTTTCAACGGGTGCACGCTCCAATCTGTTGACCTACCTGGGCTTATCTGACGCGATACGTACCCTGTTTTCAAAAGCAAATCAGGTATCCGATAAGCTTTTTAGTCGAAATAGCCTCGGCGCCTGTGAAAACTGCAAAGGTATCGGTATCGAAAAAATTGATCTGGCCTTTATGGATGATATTGAACAGACCTGCGAGGTTTGCGGTGGCTCTGGCTTTAAGCCAGCGGTCTTAACATATCATTACCATGATAAAAATATTGTTGCGGTGATGGATATGACTGTAGCAGAAGCCTATGATTTTTTCCCGGACAAACTATACCGTCAGTCGTTTGATATGTTACTCCAACTCGGTCTGGGCTATTTGACTTTGGGGCAACGGTCAGACAGTTTTTCGGGTGAGGAAAGACAACGGCTCAAACTGACCAAAGAACTCAAGAACTCCAACAAGATTATCGTCCTCGATGAACCAAGCACAGGCTTACATCCAAATGATACCGAAAAGCTATTAAACTTTATCGATAACCTGGTGGACAATCACAATACGTTGATCGTTATCGAGCATAACCTTGATGTTATCGTCCAAGCGGACTGGATTATCGATATTGGGCCCGGAGCGGGCAAGTATGGCGGAAATGTGGTGTTTACAGGTACCGTTGCCGATTTGCTCAAAGATACTGTCTCGCTAACGGCAGCCTGTTTACGGCAACATATCCATTCTGCAGCCTCAATCGGCCGAAAGAAGTAACCCTCACATTGAAACTTAGGATAAGCGATTTAACGACGCTTGTTCTTGGGTTTTGAATCGTTGAAATCCACTATAAATTCAAACTGGATTCCCCTGATGTTCTAACTACGCTTTGTAACGTAAAAGTCCGCTATCCGCCATGCTCCAAGTTGGCATTTGCAATCAGTGCCAATTCAAGTTCGCCAATTTCCTGAATACTAACTCCAACGATGCGTTGTCGCCGTACAATCAATTACCACCGATAATCTAACTGCTCAAAAAACTGAGCGAGTAATACGTATCGTCCAAATTTCTTCAAAATAATAAGAAGGGCCAAATAATTTTGATCCTGCTTATTATTTAAACCTGTAATTGTACTATTTAAAACTGATCATTGGCTGATTAAAGTCCGATCTGTATTCCTAGATTTACGACACGTTGATTCTGATGCCTGGGTAAACAATCCAGAGATGGAAAGAACAAAAGCCAATTTGACTTGGCTTTCGGTCATGAGCTTCTGATCGTTCAATTGTTTGGCTATTGCGATATTGCGACCGATATAGGCGAGCGAAGAATCACAGTTTAAGGTTTGATATTCAAAAATTAGCTGATTTTGGATCTCATAGCGATCTTTGGCTGCTGAGTGATTTCTCAACCGATCTTTGATTGAATCAATCTGACGAATCTTGGTATCTAAATAAACTGTCCGATTATTTATAGCTTTATCCAAGACTTGCAGTAAGGAATCTATTTTGCTTGCCTGTAATGGTGTACAGTAAGCTATCGCAAAAATGCATAGAAGAATAAGTTGTTTCGCTTTCACTTGGTTATTATAATTGATCACCGTCACTCAAATATAGACAAAAATTTATTGGTAAAAACCCAAGCTTATATCGTTAACTTTATTTCTTTTCCTCATAAACTGCTGAATTTTGCCGCCGACCTGCCAGTAATAATGCAAAAAAATTCTTTTCTATCTGATCACGAACGCATTCCAAAATTGATAACAGTACAATATGTCGAAGCCTTACAAAAGTTAGGCGCACCCGTAGATACGCCTAAATTACATTCGTTCACCGCTTTCGTTTGCCTAACTTCGCCAATAATCTACTTGTAGCAAAACTGACCAAGGTGCCTAAAGCGGCTGTCAAGGCAGTCTGCAGCACATCACCCAGCGAGATACTGGCCCAGATGGAACATAGCGTACCACCTAGTGCTGAGATGCGAATATCATTCCATCGCATCAGCTTCGCTCCTTTCTGCATTTTGCTGGATTGCCTCGCCGTCAGACCGTCGATAAATCTCGTCTAGGTTGTTCTTTTCCTGCACATTGTCACGCGGTAGATCGATAGGATCCTCCTTTTCAGGCGAAGGTTCAGGAGGCGGCTTTTCCTCTTCCATAACTGTTTCCAAGATGCCCAGGCCCACAGCGATATATTTTAAAATGTTACCCGCCTTTCCGGGCCATTTAACGGGAGCCGCAAGAACCACTTGCAACACCTGTCCTATTTTGTTTAAGATTTTTTTCATACCTATTCGTTTTTAAAAACATTCCCTTCTTTATTCGAGCAATATAGGAGGACAAAGAATTGAAAGCCTGCTATTACTACCACCAATCTCTCCTAATACCAGCCTCGATAAATCTGCAGGTAAAGGAATAGAAAATATAGCGTTCTGACTGTCAAGCTTTGACGGGATCTGGCGTATATATGAATCACTGTCTGAGCGCAGCGAGTTTGATTCATATAGCCAGAGAACTAAAAAGATGACACCAAAGAATGCAATGATCTATTCCATACCTCCATTTATCGAATATTCAAATACACTTCATCCCCCATATCCCACAGGCTATACACTAGCGCTTTAAGTTTTGCTAAAGCTTTACCGCTGTAGTCCCCTCGACCTTCACCCGTTAAGGTGGTGACCGGTGCAATGCAGCCTTGCAGTTCTTTCAACGCATCGTTGGCTGCATGGATCAGGATCGCCTCTCGGCCCAGCACCATCGGGATGCCGATCTGCTCACCATGCTTGGGGTAACGCCGCTTTTCAAGTTTATACTGCCCAATAGGGATACAGCTGATCCGCGGAATATTATTTCTGTCGGGTAGCTCGATTGTATGACAGATTTCTTCACCCTGATACGTGATGGTGCCGTTGGTTCCCTGCGCTCCGTATTTACGTTGGAGCAACAGAATATGTTTTGTTTTCATAATGTTGAATAACCTAGATATTTTGACCTTGAATACTTTGCGCCCTTGCGATCTGACAGCAAGAGATAAAGATGGAATCCATCCGCACGAAATCCTTCAGGAATCGGCACCTTTACGCGCCCTTCCCGGCGTTGCCAAACCTGCTCATTGACGTAGGCATAGCCTTTCTCCACCTGGTAGGCGCAGAGTGTCAGCCGGTCATCCGGTTGCAAAAAACTGTAAAACATTACCTCATGCGTCAATTCAATGGAATCCGCATAACGAGTTATCCTGATGCCATATAGACCAGGCAAAGCCCCTTCACTGAGGCGCACCAAAGCAGGATCGACTACTGGTCCGTCCTCCTCCTGTCTGATGGCCACCTTAAGCAAATACCCAAGTGCCAATCCCCCTGCGAGACTGCTCTTTCTTTTGGCCATCTCGGAAAATCCGTTTTTGACCAATCCATTTAAGGGCGCCAAAAATGCCACCCCCGCTTTGAAGGCCGCACGTACCCGCTGCTGCCCGGGACTGATTGTCTTTTTTGCCATAATTAAGCGGTTAAAAAGGGACTGAGCCCGATCGGCTCAGCCCACAGTTCACTAAATAAGCTGTATCTCGCCTAGATACACACTTTTCGAAACCCGGGTTTTTGACCGATTGGACAAAAACATCCAGGTATGCACTGAACCTGTAGCTAGGTGATCGGGCACCAGAAAGGTCACCATCCCCGTCGATCGTGTGCTCGGTGCCGGCGTTGAAATAAACTCATCTTTTTCGGGATGATAAGCCAGCACATAAACCAAGTCATCCCCAAAGGTTTCGAATGTTTCACTTGCACCTGTTGACCAGGTAAAGATCAGTTCACCCGAGTCATAGGAGACTGCGACCGTACCGCCACCGTACAGGCCGCCATCTGAAATACTGATCTTCGCATAGTCAAGCGCGAAATTCGGGTAGATACCCGTAATCGCCATTTTTTGATTGAATTGAAATGCGGCATTCATCGGGGTCACTTTCTCGGTGTTTTTACCGCCAAATCCGATTTTCAGAAAGACATTGATCGGCAGCAGAAAACGCATCAGCGTCCTGAACTTTTCCTGCTGCATAAGCTGTGCTTCTGATGCGGGCTTCGTTCTTTTTTTATAAACCCCTTTGATGTAGTTGATGCTCTTCCAGCTGCTTCCAATTATAGAGCCGGCTTTACCCTTAAAGCCACCATTTGCTCCGTTTACAATAGTTCCCATGTGTTAAAATCAATCCTTTTTTATACCGGTATTCCTGATTGACATAACAAACATAAAACACTTTAAATCAACAACAAATACACAAAACACATTAGACCGACAGCTGACCGAAAGGCATCGGAAAACTGACCGATTACAGACCTTATTTGATTTCACTGCAGTTTTTTTTTCCACAAAATTGCCTACATTTGACTGCTAAATGATAGCAAATACAGCAGCAATTAACTTGGGATTTTATAGCATTCCATTAGCTGGATCGATAAAAAAGCATGGGCTCAAAAGAAGCAGCTACAGCAAGCCTCCACTGTGATGGAAGTAAAACATCTTTTCGAAACACTTCTGGTAGAACTAGAGGTTACTGCGGTCAAATAAAATCATTCACTCGATTACCTACAACTGGCTATTGATTACGGCCCAATGCCTACCTTCGATCGTATTTTCATCGGGATTTCATCGGGTACTGATCGGATTATCCCGATGAAATCCCGATGGCAACCCGATGAAAACAGCTGGAAAGGTAGAAGCTGAACAGGAGAAAGTTCGAAAAAGGTCGGGATGTGACTAAAAAACGTCTCCCCGTTAAGGGAGACGTCCGAAGAAAGTAATCGTATACAGGTAAAAATCGATTGATCGAGCAGGCTATAGGCCGCGGTAGCTCCTGCGCAACCGCTCCACATCCGTATCGCGATAATAGCGCTTGTTGCGCTCGCGCTTGGCGATGCAGATATAGCCATCCCGCTGCAGCCGATAGAGCGTTTCGGTAGAGATCCCGACATGCGATTTAACATATTCAGCATCACGAAGCAGTACATTTCCCGCATCCAGCTGCTCCCGTAGCTCGAGATAAGTTGCCAACTGACGCTTGACCGCTAACAGTTCCAGCAAGATCAATTCTTGGGCATAGGATTGCCCTGGGCTAATCGAAAGCCCTTTCAAACAGCGATTTTTACGCATACATATTTATTTAGGGTTTATAATAGACAGGTTATTCAATCGATTTTCCCATTCCAGCAATGTTCTTTCTACGCGATCGACTGATCGGAAGACTAATTTTTTCACCTTCGGCAAGCCATAACTTGCCACCATTGATATACTTAACAAATTTGAAGTTGACAATATAACCTCGGTGGATACGCACAAAATCGGCATGGGGCATATTTTCTTCAATCTCTTCCATGGTTATCCTGCAGATCAGCCGCTCATTACGAGTCACTATTTCTACATAATTGTCTATACTGTGAATATAGATGATATCTCGATATTTCAAGACCCTTTTACAACGAGAGTCTTTGACTTCGTACACGTAATATTCGCGCTGTACCGCCGGCGCGATCATGATTGGTGTCCCTAATCGTTTAAGGCATTTATTTAAAGCCAAGAATACAGCATCAAAAGTCACATTCTTTAACAGATAATCACAGGCGTCCAATTTGTAACTATCCAATGCAAATTCGGCATAAGCGGTGACAAAGACCAGTGCCGGTCTCATCGGCTGCGGCAAGATTTTGTAAAGCTCAAATCCCGAGATTTCGGGCATCTGTATATCCAGAAAAAGAATATCCACTTTATGGTGCATCAGATAGTTGAGCGCCTCCTTTCCATTCTCGAAAACTTTGACATCTTCAAAATCACCTATTTTGTGAATGTCTTTTAATTTTAAGATCTGTTCGACAACCTTGTTGGCATCCGATCTCTCGTCGTCGACTACAACAATACTATATTTAGGCATAATTAATCCATGAATTTTAACTCCACCACAAAATACATCTCTTCCTCAATACGATACGTTACATTTACATGATCTTCTTGTAAAGGTTCAAAGAGACGATTGACCAGTTCCAATCCTTTGCCCGTACCTTTTCCCTCAGTACTGCAGGCTATACGATTGCGTACCGTAAAAACGATAGCATCCTTTTGTCGAATCCACTCGATGACAATAGGGATCGTTTTCCCAATCGGGCTATAGGAAACTGCATTTTCAATCCAGGTCATCAGCGAAAGCGTGGGGACAGACCTATTCCAGATGTAATCTGTAACAAGTTCCTCTCCTTTGATCTCTATTGATCGATGCACACACATAACCACCAATTGTTTGAGATAAGCCCATTCCTCAGCCAACGCTACCCGGCTATTGCGCGAGGCGATCTTATTGATAATGTACTGAAAGAAATCCAGCACTTTAAGATCAAAAACAATTTTCTTCTCCACTGAAAACTGATAGAGTTTGAATAAAAAATGCCCCGACAGCAGTGCGTTGTCAGAAATATCTTTTACAGCGAGCTCAAGTTCATTTATTTTTATTATTTTTTGTCTCTTCTGCCACAAAACGGTATCAAGTGCGAGGAAAAGCAGCACGAATGCAAGCCCACGAACGATTATAATAAATAGCTTTTGTGCATCCCCATCTTTCCAAGGGAAATAGAACACGACCCCATGTGCCGTTAGAAAACTGTAATAATACCATTTTACGATAGGATAAACCCATATAAGCAGCACAACACCGGCCACCAATATAAACCAGAGTCGATATTTGTGCAGCCTTATAATATGGAAAGTGACAAAACTGACAGTAAAATAGGATACATACGGAATGATAAACAATATAAAGATGTTAAAAGAGTGATTTAACCACAAGTGTTTGAATACGCTGCCAAGCAATAAGATAAATAAGGTGACTCCATAAATATATCTGTAATGCAATTGGTTAAAAAAATCCAGATTGAATGAATAAGTCTTCATAATTAATTGGTCAAGTTGTTAACCCAAATTAGAGAATATCGTTCTTTTTAACAATAATTTCATAAAAAATCTTTCTAGATAAGTCAAACAAATATCCTTTATCCGCAAAAGAAAACGGAATCATCCAGCTTCCTTTACACTTTGTGCCAGATCCCGTCCGCTCGTCAAAACCCTTATAATGGTGCATAAGTCCCCAGTTTTCCCAGGCAGTCCAATCATTATGCATCATTGCCTGAAAGATTTCCTGCAGTTTTGTAAAAGCATTTAAGATCGCCGTCGGATTATTTTTGTCCGCTGAGGTTAATATGTTTATTGGATTCCCCATTTGCCAGGCTGGTTCTGTATGATGGAGTTTAGGGCTTAGATGAATGGCGTATACAGGTAAACCAAAACGATGGGCGAGCTTAAGCAGGTTACTACGCCAATAAAAATAACTTCCACCGAAAGAGACCCTTAGTCGCCCCTGCTCCTCTTTACTTTCATTGTTGCCCACTGATTCATTCGCATCCAAGAATACGATTATCAGCCGATTGAGTGAAATAGCCTGAAGCATCTTGCGTATGACCATGGTGTCACTCGCCTCCAGGCATTCGAACCTATCTGCTGGCAAGCCCATATCGGCGAGGTCTCGGGCATATTTTTTACGTTCTCTTTCCAATACCGTATTCGAGACCACCATGGTGAGTCGGTATCCTGCTGCGACAAGATAACGTGGGAGCAGACGATATGGCCCATAATGAAATGAGAAGACGATGCTACCAGCCAAAGTAGCGGGTTCAATGGTAGAAGATCCTATCCCCTTATTTTCAGTAGAAAAATCTCGATCCAATTGGGCAAACTGTTGACGGTGTTCTTTCCAGCGTTGATAGCCTGTTTCAAGTTCAACTGCGGGCTTATCCGGATAAAAGCCTTGCACATTCGCCATCCACAGCAGGCGTTGTAGTTGTTCTTTTTTTTGATTGTTCATTTGGTTTTCGGTTAATATGGCCCAGGTGAATTTGAATCACCTGAGGCCATTGGTGTACGATGAAGAACTATAGAGATCCTGTCCAACATTTATCATCATCCAGATCGCCCAATATAGGGTCGTCACCAAACAGTTCAAAAGCTGTATAGCCTTCAAATAGATCACTTGTTACGCTTGTTTGCAATTCATTTGCCATGTTTAAATCATTTTGTTGACTCGAAAGATGCAGGTCGAATCTATCCTGCTCTATCGTACGATATATTCATTTAATGATCAGCTGATAAACAAATTTGCAACAAGCAAGGAAAAAAAACAAGTCGGGGGAAACAGAGCAAAAAAACAGCACTGAACTGAAAATTAGCTAACAATCGTAGCTTAAAATACCATTTACCCATGCTATAGGTATTTCACCCATCAAATAGGTTATCTATCCCTTAATAGCACAGATTGACTAAGCATTCGTAAATTGCCTTTTCCTTTTTTATGATAAAAAATCCAATATAAACTAAACAATGAAGAAAAGTAAAGAATACCTGCTCGATCCCTTTTTCAGGGACATTGATCCCCAATGGCAACATGAAATCCCTGAATTATCTGCTGTATTTGAAGAAGAGCGTTTTAGCCCAGGAGAACGGCTCATCAACGACTGGGGTGACTTGTATCTAATCGTTGGTGGCCTCTTTGGGAAATATGAGAAGACCTGTCCCGTACGCTACGCCATTTCTGGCGAATCATTGATGATCCCCAATCATAAGCACCGCTATCAGTTTATCGCGCTGAGTGATTGCCGTACATACCGTACCTCGCTCCGGCAACTGGAAGAAATTAATACGTACAACCCGAAAGTCTTTCACCTGTATGCCAATCTCACAGACAAACAGCAGACCTATTTGGACTATCGGCATAAGTTGTTATCGTTGAACAATCAGGATAAATACGACTTTGTCTTTGACAAATATCCCGATCTTAGAAGCTATGTGAAGCATCATGAACTGGCCCTGTTTATGGGAATCAGCAGCGAGCTGCTCCGTCGGCTCTTGCGAGATCATGATTGCTAATGGCCCAATTTTTTGGGCATCCCGTCAAAATCTTTTGTCGGTGTAAACACAAAACTTAGTCTTCAAAATCCCAACATAGCTAATTAGCTGTGCTCGAACTTTGTAATAGCAGCTCGGATAAAGCAGAACAATACCATCAAGCTTAATCGAAGAAAGTAATATGTACAGGTGAAGCTTGATCCGAAAAGCCCCAATAAAAAACAAAGTTATGAAACAGCACAAAAGAAAATTTGCCCTATTCCCGCGATGTCGGTGAATGTAAATCCAAGCAGGAAATCCGGCAGTGATAAGCTGTTGGCTCCGCAGAAAAACAAAAAGAAAGAACAACAACACCAACAAGCTTATGCAAAAGCGCTTCAGTATTACAGTCAATCAACAGGATCAGCCTGCAAGCTTCCCAAAACGCGGTAGTTTAATCCGCTCGGGTGCACATTGGGTTTATCGTCGCTTACCTGATCTAATCATTTATGGTTATGCCTTTCTGTACATGTACACGGGATGGGCCAAGTTTATGAACATGGCTACTTTCATAAGAGGCAATAGCAAGATCCCCTATCTGGGAGCTTATGCGAAATTGATCGGCTATGGCATCCCCTCGCTGGAGATTGTGCTTGCGATCCTGCTCGTTATTCCTGTATACCGAATCAAGCGCTTTGCACTGTGGACATCTACACTTTTGATGGTCGTATTTACTGTCTATCTCAGTTTGATGGTCAAGTTTGCAGAGAAAAAGCTTTGTCACTGTGGTGGTGTGATCGAATCAATGGGCTGGAAAACGCATATCGTCTTTAATATTATTTGGCTGATTGCGGGAATATTTGCCCTTGTAAAAACAAAAGTTAAACATTTTAAAATTTAAACCCATGGTAAGAATTAAAAAATATGGGAAATTGCTACTGGGAGTAGCAACAATAGGCGGCGCGATATTGACGCAGTCGTTTACAAATAATTTAACTCCTCCTTCAGGAGATTATGTACTGATTAGCGGAACATGGGAGCCGAAATCCAACTATCCTCTAGGGGATTGTACGGAAAATCCATCGGCTGATTGTTCTTATGAGAAGATTGGAAGTGCACCTGGACCGATGAACGACGAGTTTAGAAATCCTGCCAATTTCCAAACTGTGGATCATGGTCAGTTTGAGACGAACGAGGAATAATAGGAGTAAATTTAATGGAAGGCGCCTGATAAGTCTATCAGGCGCCTTTCTTTTACTTTAACTTTGCAATTAAAGTGCTAAACGCCAAATCATTTTTAGCATTTCCCACTCGTGGTATCTGCGTTGAAATTATACGCATTTCCTTATCAACTAACAGCTGTCTCGGATAGCTCATCACGTTCAAGAATTTTATGATCGGATGGTTTGATTTTTGACCCATCGTATATAAGCTTACATCTGTGGAATCGGTATAAGCTCCGCTAGCCACCGATGCCTTCCATTGCGCAAAGTTTCCATCAATGGATACATTCACAAAAACCAGGTCTTTTCTATCCTTCAGTTGCTCTTTGATCGGTTTCAAGTTTTTATTCAAAATCCGGCAATTACCGCAGCCCGTATACCAGAAGTCAAGCAACACATATTTCCCCTTAAAGTCAGCAAGATGAACAGGATTACCTAAACTATCTTGAAACTGGAAATTAGGCAGTGCTACCCCGTTGGAAATATTTTTCAAAAAGGATTCCAGCTCCTGTTTATAGCTGGGATCAGAAATCTGACTTATCACTTGTTGTCTTTTCAAACTATCCATTTTGGCGTAACTTGTATAAAAATGACGGTACAATGCCCGATTTATCAAGTCTTTGTCGATCATACTTTCATGCCATTCGTCTTCGAATATCGATCCTAACCAGTCGGCATACCTAAACCGAAGCATAAAGTACAACTGCATATCATTAGCACAGTGGAAACGAGCATTTTTCAGATTATCTAAACCAGTTTTCCGCTGCGTATAGGCCTGTAACAACAAAAACTTTTGGTCTTCCAGTTCAGGGTACTTTTTACTCAACCAATTAAATTGCATATGCAGCGTTGTCAATATATTAGATTCGCATCTGCCAATCACATTTAGTTTAAATAGCGAATATAGCTCATTATTTAACAAGCGCTTATATGCATTTAATACCACGAACTGGCTATCCCTTTTTGCATAATTATACTTGATGCTTGATACCAGTTTATCGTAGAGAACGGGTGACAGATTTGCGGGCGAAGGTAAAATCATTTTACTTTCTTGTTGTTTATTGAGCAATACAAATGTTTTTTCAATCTGTGCCAGTTTATACTGCAAAGTAAACTTCTCGGATCCCTTACCCTTAAAGGAAAGGCCACCATGACCATCATCCAAAATGACAACCTGATCTCCTGGGCAAATCAAATAATCTAACCAAAATAATTTGTCTATACTATCCTTATCTGTCCCGATAAATGAGATATTGCGAAACTTCAAATCGTTATCAAAGGTAATCGTGTATCGATTTCCTTTTCTCTTGGCTATTTGTTTCTGCAAAGGTATGTGACTATTAAACTCAAAATTGTCTTCAGTCCAGTAGCAATTAATGGCTATTATTCCCTTGCTTGCCACTTTTGTTTTAACGGTGACGGTGGCTGTCTGCGCATATAATTTGCTCCAAAACGCAATGCTTAGGCTTAAAAAAGCCATAAATAGTGTGGTTTTAATCGATTTCATCATTACTTAGCTTTTGTTATTAATTCTTGTGGGATTACAGGAAACGTGTATCGAGGATCATTTGGCGGAAGTGTATAAACGCTGCCGGCCAGTTTCCGCGTTAGGCTCTTCGCAAACCGAGGGTCTTTATTAAGCCGTCTCAGATCTTCCCAACGGCAGGTGCCGGTAAAAACCAACTCTTTGTTCCTTTCCTCAAGTATCCGTTGGAGTGCAGCCTCATCTGTTTCATCAACTACTGGCGAATAATTTTTATAACGCTTTCCACAGAGCGTATTCAATAGGTCGGCTCCTTCCTTCCACTTTCCAGTACGGGCTAAGCATTCCGCCTTAATAAGCAGTATTTCATTTGTTGCCAAGCCTGAAAAAAGTCCCACAGTACCCGTATAACGCCCTTTAAAGGATTTTGTCCCGTCGGCGTTCAGTCGGAAAAAGGCGGCTTTCCGAAGATCGTTGGCTTGATAGCTGGAATAAAGAGACTCATTGACTCTAAGATTGCCAAAGGATAGCAGGGAATAACTAATCGGACCAGCATAAAAAATCACCTCCTTATTCCCTATATCTAGCGTAGGAAAAGGCAACGTCGCAGCTGTATTCAAGGTCGAGAAATCGAGCAGTTCGCTTTGATTTTCAAGATACCTTTCTACATAATCCTTGGCCTGTTCATACTTCTCCATCAGCAAATACACCTTTGCAAGCATCGCCAAGACCGCAAGCCGTGAGGGCCTGGTCTTGTTTGCAGGAACAAGTGGCAATAGTGCGAGCGCAGCATTCAGATCGGTAATCACCTGGTTATAACAATCCTCTACTGTCGACAACGTGCCCGATACGCCAACATCCGACACATCCCTTAGCGGTAGTACACAAGGCTCATTTGCCCCATCCTTATATGGCGGGGCATAAAGTTGCAGCAGCTGGTAATAGTGGAAACCGCGGTAAAATAAGGCCGAACCCCGCACATTGTCTCTTTCGGCACTCGTTTGGGTCAATTTGTCCATCCCTTCCAAGGCAATATTAGCATAAGCAATTGCCCGATAAGGAACGGTCCAATCTCCAGTTCCGACACCAATGGCTCCTTCATAGATATCTTCTTTCCAGATATAAGCATTACGCTCAGCTGGTAGGCCAGCTGTCAAAGCTGTATTTTCTAGCAGCTGAATATTATCAGACGCGACAATATCAATGCCCGGTGTTGTATTCATGACAGCTGTATTATCCAATAAGGACTGGTAGTCTGCGACGGAATTCAAAATGACGTCGCTATTTTTTGATTTTACATCGAGCCAATTATCCATTTTTTTGCATGAGCAGCAAAACAGGATCACAGCAAGATAAAAGCTATATTTTTTCATCTATTTATTTGTTTATCCTAATCATCAGTGTTAATTCTTAAAATTGAAATCGGGCACCTAGTGAGTAACTCCGCGGTACGGGATAAGCTCCCCAATAGTCGTTTACCTCAGGATCAAGCCCCCATTTATTCTTGCGCCAAATGATACCGATGTTATCGACATAACCATAAAGTTCCAGTTTAAATGGTTTAAAAGTAAACCTGTAAGACAGGGAGATATCCTGAAAACGAATATGATCACCCGGTAACGCCAAGGCTTCCGAATTTTGATAAAAAGTATTCCGATTTACATTAAGAGGATAAACAAGCGACGGCATTGTCGTTTTATCATTGGGATGTGCGGGATCAAAGGCAAGCAGATAGTCTGCATTCGGATCAACAAGTACTTCCGTTAAATTTGTGCTACTACTTTTCTTACGGAAAAAGAAACCTGCTTTAAATAGCACGTTAGCAGACAGCGACCAGTTCCCGTAGGAGAAGTTATTACGCAAAGAACCAAAAGAACTCGGTCGACTGCTTCCATGATAGATCACATTATCCATGGTATTACTTGCGATGATTCCTGTGTAATCCTTACTGATCGCCCCGTTCAGATAGCCTTGAGGATCGCCGTTTTCATCGAGTCCTGCGGACCGGTAGCTATAAACACCGTATAGTGAATTGCCCTCTTTGATGTATAATCCATAACGAGCAGAACCGCTGATGGAGGCAGAATTTGACACGAGATATTGCGTCGGATAATCTTCACTAAAAGATTGCACACGATCTTTTAAGAAGCTCCATAGCAGCACTGTATTCCAACCAAACTTTCCTTTTACGTTCGTTGTATTTAACTGGATGTCCATTCCCCTATTCCGTACTGCTGCGGCATTTCCTTTGTAACTTTCGAATCCTGTAGACGGCCGCAGAAGCACTTCCTCGATCAGATCCATGCCGTCCTTATGAAATAATTCTACTGAACCTGAAATCCGATTGTTTTTAGATGCAAACTCTAACGCTAAATTGACGTTACGAACCCGTTCCCAACGCAATGAAGGATTAGGCGGATTTTGGATTGTAGCCTGCCGGAAGCCATTGACTGCGTTGCGATTGAAACTGGCGATCAAGTATGCAGCCTGATTATAGGAGTTGCCATTAAATCCATAGGTAAAACGAAGTTTGAGCGTCGGCAAAAAGCTCAGTTTATAAAAGTTTTCTTTGGAAATATCATAAAGCAGGCCTACTGACCAGAGGGGCACAAATTTATCATTTGACTTTACGCCATAGAGATTTGCGCCGTCCTTTCGTGCGGATGCTGAAATAGTATAACGTCCCCGATATTGATATGCCCCGTTAAAAAAATAAGAAATAAAGCGTTGGGATGTCAGGCCAATGTTGCCTATACCATCATCTATCAGCTGCGAACCCAATCCTGCAGGGTTAACAGGATAATATTGATTGAAATTGAGATTTCCAGAAATCGTGCCTGTTTCCTTATCATAACCATAGTAACGCCCTGTATTCGAGCCGACTGTAGAAGATTTTATCTCCGTACCCAAAAGCGCATCAAGATGATGTATATCCGACCACGATTTGTTTACAGCGGCATTCAAGCGAAAATTATAAGCTTCCATCCGATCGTGGCTATAGTCAAATATGTCGGCATCAGGAATGGGATAAGTCATGGTTGTTCCATTCACCTGAGTAAAGCGGTTGACTAAATTTCGCACATAATAGCTATTTCTATTTTTCACATCCTGATAATCACCCTGCTGCCGTTCGTACTGAAATAAAGAAGACAGGGAGAGCCATTCCAAGGGCTGATAGTTCAATTGCCCCTTTAAAATGGTGTTTAGTCTTTTCAGGCCAGTATCTTTCAGTGCTTTCTCCTCCAATGGGCGAAGTGACCAATCTTTGAACCCCTTCGCTTCCATGTTCTTTAAGTATGCCTCTCTATAAGGCCCAGGAACACTGGCCGGGCTTCCATCGTCCTGCAGTATAGAAATGTAAGGAATTGAAGCACTATAGCTGTAGCCATACGACTGCTTGGTATGCGCTACCCATATCGATGGCGAAAAAGAAAGGTTGGATAATATTTTGAACTGTGGAGCTAAGGTCATTGTCCAACGTTGAAGGTTTGCACCTTGCACTGCTTCCCTATTATCATCATAGCCCACCGAAAAGTAAGTATTTGATTTAGGTCCACCCGACCTGATATTAAGTGCATACTGGCTTTTCCTTGAAGTTTGATAGAAATATTTAGCTGTTTCATCACGGGCATCCCTCCGCGCAAACTGACTCTCCATTAATTGGAGATCATTGTCTGTCAGATTACCCGAGCGAAGGCTGTTTAGCAGTTCTACGTATGGACTCACAACGGGGTAAGTGCTTGTATTGGACAACATATCGTCATAGAAGCCTTTATCGAATAACTGTTTCTCCACAGCCATAAATTGTGCACTGGGAATAAAATTTCGGTTATACTTGAAATTTGGGTGCGATCCTACTATTGTGGCCGTATTAAAATCCACTTTTGTTTTTTCGTTAAAAGCGGCTTTTTTAGTTGAGATAACAATAACGCCATTTCCCGATCGGGCACCCCAGATGGATGCGGCAGCGGCGTCACGTAAGACGGTAATACTTTCTACATCGTTTGGATTGATCTGATCTAAGCCCCCCTCAAAAGGAAAATTATCCAATATAATTAGGGGATCGGCACTTACCTTATCGTCAATTGTTGATCTTCCACGAATTGATAGGCCCGTTTGCTCGTTTGGAGGAAGCATGCCACCCGATCCACCCGAAGAGCGGTTAAAATTTACACCGCTTGTTACCCCTTCGAGCCGATCGAGGATGTTTGTACTTACTTTCCTATTTAACAGCTTATTATCCACCTGCACAAAACTCCCCGTCGCCCTCTCTTTCGGAATCTTTTGGTATCCTGTAGAGACCACCTCCACCTCATCCAATTGATTCTCTATCGGTATCAATTTTACTTGCAATGATACCCCAGCAACATAAGGCAGTTCTAATCGCCTGAAACCCATGTGGGAGAATGCAACTGTGCCTTTAGGATTGGAGACGTGTAACGTAAAGGAGCCGTCATTTTTTGACGAAGCCCTACCCTTTTCACTTTGCACTTGGATAGACACCCCTTGGATAGGTTTTCCGTCACTGGAGGATACGACAGTACCGCTGATAGATAACAGCCCTTCCGCCCCGCTGTCCTTGCGGGGCGTCTGAGCTGATAAACTAAACATATGAAAACTGAACATCATAAGGAACAGGATTAGAATTGTCCTTATGGTAAACATTCCCTTTACGATCTTTGGCATCGGCACAGGGGTACATGCCGACATCATCTGCCTCAAGCTATATACTATACAATCGAAGGGGTGCTTTTTACCCCACGTAAATGGTACTTTTTTAAAATTATTATTTGCGGCATCCTTTATAGCTGCCAGATATGCTACCTTATCCAATAAGGCAGCCATCAGATTTGATCTGTGTTTCATCTGCTTATTGTTAAAGGTTAGTCTGTATTCGTCCAAAAAACTCATGGATCCGCTTGGTGATCTCCAGCTCATCCAAACTAAAACCTGTTGTTTCTGCGTCTGAAAAATCTAATTTGCTCATGTCCACATAGTCTTTATGCACGTGGAAATAAGCAATCAGTACAGCTAATAGATCGAAGCCGAACATCTGCTTGTGACAGAGTTCTAATACATTTTCATTCGGCCAACGGTCTGCTGACTTCTTAAGTAGTAAAGAAATGGTATTCTGGATGGTACGGATATCATACTTTTTCCAAAAATCAGCAATCTTATCCGTAGGATCATAGTTCTGATCGTGTACTTGGTATATGGCTAGCTCTAGCGCTAGTACATTTGAATATTTTTGGTTCATTTTATAGGTTCAATAAAGATGACTCTAACCCCGCTCAATATTGTAAAAAAAAAAGAGCATAGCTTCCCCAATTGCGATTTTTTTGCATTAAAAAGGGTTGTCATTTGCAGCATTTTTTAAATACTGCTTATCCAACAAGAAAAAATTAACAGATCCGCAAAGCGCCCTCAAATTGGTTACAAGTCATCATTAGGGGTTATTATGGCGCTCCCTCCCGGAAAGAATTAAAAACCCGACCTACTTAGTATAGAATAACAATACAAAATTATAGTATTTAATTTTGTTGTTTAGAAATAAAAGTGCTACATTTAAGGTGTTCAAAGTCTCGTAAGAGCAATTTTATTAATTACACAAAATTAAAGGGCGTAGTGTATCTGATACAGATCGGGAAACCTAGTCTAAGGGCCTTTCTAGTGCTTACCTGTTCGGCACGAACTATTTTGCGAATGCCGCTATCCCCTATTTTGGTTTTATATGGTTTAACTAATTATTCTGGAGACCGAATAATCTTGCTTATTAGAATTGAATTGGAAAACTTAAGGCTCACCTCCTTGAGGTAAGTTCGGTGTTTTTGGTGGTCTTTGAATCGTTTTTTCATAATCCATTTGGTTATAAAAACGATGAAACTCCTAGGCTGGAACGTCGGATTGGTTAAAAACCAATAGGGCGAATCCCAATGCTCCGTTAGTGGTGCCGCTAAGTACCCCATGATCAAAACCATGGCTCCCCGGAGACTGACAAGGGAATCGCCCTATTGGACTAATATCTACAAAGATAAAAAAATCCAATAGAAAGCGAACCCAAGGTCGACTCATAGGGAAAAATTTAGCGGCTTCCTAATATGAGTGACATCGTTTAAGTAGAGATATCCTCTACCCTAGTTGTCGCTATATGTTGCTGAAACAAATATAGGTAATAAATATAAAATATAAAAATATTTTCAATAAATTATGAGTAAGAATATAGTTGATGAGTATGTAGATATTTTACAATATTATCTGGAATACTATGGACTCTATCACATAGATATCAAAAACCTTCTTAATACCTCTACAGATATTGTTCAAGATATTAAAAAGGGTAAAAATGGTCCTACCCTGAAAAAATTGGGAGAAATAGCTCAACTTTTTGGTTTAAATTATTACGAGTTTGGAAATCCCGAATTCAAGCTGCCTGAAAAAGAGAATTTGCCAACGCTCACCCAAGAGAAGATTTTGTGGAGAGCTGAAGTAGGACCGCCTCAATCTAAAAAATACAATAAACTTGACTTAAATAATGCTGTTATTGATGCACTAGAAGCTATTAAAGATATGGAGAAATTTCTTCCTTCAGAAGTGTATGATAATTTACCTCAAGAATTAAAAGAAAAATTAGGCTCTACAATACGCATTACTGGTCTTTTTTCTGATGAACTTAGCGAAAACGTTGAAAAAACAGGAGAAAAACTTGACAAGGGAGAGGTTGGCCGAAAACAGGAATATTATAAAGTAATATCGTTAGAAAAAGGTCTGAAACGTAAAAAATAAATCTTACTTAAATTATGGACGCAAACGGGAAAGCGCTTACTGAGCCATCCATCTTAAATAATAGAACGGAAAAGATTTTCAAATATGTCGAGGCCTATAATCAGATGGATGCGAAAAATATGATAGCAGATTTTTCTGATGATATTATTTTCAAGAATGTTGTGAATGGTGAGAAAACGATGGAATTACAAGGTATTGAAGAATTTAAAAAACAGGCTATTGAGGCGCTCTCCTATTTCAGCGAGAGAGAACAAGTCATTGAGTCAATAACTCATAATTATAGTACTACCGATATCTCAATCACCTATAGAGCAATCGCGGCGATGGATTTTCCAAATGGATTGAAAAAAGGTGAAGAGATAAGCTTGGATGGGAAGTCGATCTTTGAGTTTTCTGACGATGGTAAGATAATTAGGTTAACGGATATAGTCTAAAAAAGTACAAATATGAAAAAAGCGATCGACTGGGTAAAAGAAGCATTTGAAGGTCAAAAGATTGAGTCCATTTACCTTTACAATACAAGTCAGGGTGTTTGTATCGGCGGCATTGAGGTAGAAAGCGGTGATCTACTTTTGTTCAATAAAAATAAAAGCCCTGTTAAAATTGCTTATAAGCCTGCAAGTTGGCAAGAGAGCGATGACATTCTGGAATTGTTATCAAAAATGGAATTGGGGGAGAAAAAAACAATTGTTTTAAAGCATATAGATCCTTTCAAGCTAAGAGAAATGGCAATTCCTTACGCAGCTGGATTAAGACATAACGATCCTTACAATGTTGTAAAAATCGATGGCAACACCTGTACTATAGATTTTACTTAGTAATAATTTTTTACAATTCTAAACCACTAAACTTATAAATTATGTTTTCTTTCGGGTTATTCATGTACCTCATTTACGGAGGATTTATTGCAATCTGTCTTTACGGGCTGTTCCTGGTTCTTTCAAATCTCCTTGAAAGATACCTAATCGTCAAACGTGATTACACCGCAGCGTTACGCGAGCAAAATGAAATTTTAAAGGATATTGCAAAAGCTGTTAAACCTAGCGACGACAATTTGCCCGCTCCTCCTGCCGTATAATTAATTTAATATTTAATGAATTACGTTGTCATCACTGAAAATGACGTTTCCCAATGGAAGGACAATACAGGAAGAGAGTATCACTTCCCAAAACCTTATTTAAAATATTTAACAAAAGGAACTGTCATCGTTTACTATAAAGGTCGAATGAAGGATTCCTCATTCGCTTCAAAGCGAATGACTCGTGATCCTCATTATTTTGGGATGCCGGAAATAGGAGAAGTTAAGAAGGATAATGATTCTAAGAAAAATGATTACTATGCTGAAATTATAAATTTTAAGCCTTTCTCCTATCCTATACTTGCTAAACAAAATAGTCAATTTATTGAGAAGCGGCTGCATACACTTGCTTATAATTAAATTTTTGATTATTTTTACTAATAAAACTTTTAAAAATGAAATTTTTCGTGATATTAATAGCTTTATTTTGGTTTATTAGTTATATAGTGGCGGTCGTTCAAATAGCTAAATCAAAAGGGAGAATATCTTTTTTGAGTATCATACTAATGTTTCTGTTTCCTTTCTTATGGGTGTTTTTTGCAAAACAACTTTCTCTTATGGAAGAAATATCGAAGACCAAAAAAAAGAAATATATTTAAGCGTTTGTTATAACTTCTACAACCTAATAGAACATTAGGTTGTAGAAGTCTTTCAGACATCACATCTGTCCTAAATAAATTTTAGGATTGGATTTCTGTGGTACAAGCATAGCTTTTTTCATCATTTCGATATTGACCCCTATTTTTCAATCTGCGAAGATCTTTAGCTGTCCCTTTTTTCCTTTTATAGGCGGCCTGAGAAAGGGATCATCTATCCATTGCCAGATGTTTATTTTCACGAAGATATTCATTCTGATGAATGCGACCAGATTGGACAGGTTCCAGTCATATTTGGCCTTTTTTTGTAAGTATTTTAACAGTAATATGCCAATGAGTGAAGTCCAGATCTGGATCATCACTGCATTTTCAGAAGTCCCTATGAATGTCGATACTTTTAAGCGCTGCTTTAGATGCTTGAAGAAGACTTCGATATGCCAGCGTTGTTTATAGATGTTTGCCACCAAAGAAGCCTTCCACTTCGTATTATTGGTCAAAAAGTGGTACTCATTGCCAGTGGTGCTGTCCCAAAAGTGGACTAGGCGTAGCGGCTTGCCGTTGTATTTATTGCAGGCAGCACCGGATAGCTCAATGAGCTCATCCTTAAGGATCCCCTTTTCCATGAGTGCTTCACTCTGATAGGACTTGATAACCTTGTACATCATATTAACTTTACTCCTGGTAACGAAATAATAACCCCTGCTGTCCAAATCCCCAAGCCAGCTGTAATCCACGTAGCCACGGTCCACTACCACCACGCTTCCCTTGGAAAAACTGTACCTACCGGCTCGCTGGCTCTCATGTACTTTTCCATCGGTAATCTGCATAAAAACAGGTAGGCAGCCATCATAATCCAAGACAGTGTTAATTCGCATATAAATACCCCCAGCGATTCGCATTAAAATGCCACCACCTTAAACAATTAAGGTTTTACTTGTTGAGAGTATAATAAACTCTCAGCGTTATGTATAAAGTGGCTATGTACAATACGATAAAAACACTTTTGGAACACGGCAAATCTTTGCGGGAGATCTCAAGGGAACTTGGGATGTGCCGCAAGACCGTTTCGCGTATCCAAAAAGCGCTGCTGAATGGAGATTCAGCTCCGAGGCAGCAGTCCCGTTCCAGTGGTCTTGATGTATTTCATGAACAGATCGAGCATTATCTGGCCAGTGGACTTTCGGCACTGCTGATCCACCAGAAATTGATCCAGCAGCATGGGCTTACCCTGTCTTATTCGAGTGTCGCCCGTTACATTGGTAAATTCAAGCGGGCAGAATGTTTTGTTCCGCTGCCCAGCCTTCCTGGTGAAGAGGCACAGGTCGACTTCGGCTACTTTGGTGAGTTCCGCAGGAATGGCCGTGGTGTTAAGGTCTGGGTGTTCAGTATGGTACTCAGCCATAGCAGGCAATCCTATTATAAGGTTGTTACCAGTCAACAGGTCCGGGAGTTCCTGGACTGCCATATCAGTGCTTTTGAATATTTTGGGGGTGTCCCAAAAATGGTCAAGCTGGACAACCTGCGCTCGGGTGTAACCAAGGTAGATCTCTACGAACCCACCCTACAGGCACAGTATGTGGAATTTCTCAGTTATTATCATTGTGCGGGTATTGCCTGCAGACCCCGCCGGCCAACAGACAAAGGTAAAGTAGAGTCTTCCATAAAATATGTCAGGAACAACTTTCTGAAAGCCTTTGAAAGCAAAAGCTATGAGGACCTGATCTGTGGTCTGCGCGTATGGAATGATGAAATATGCAATAAACGTGTCCACGGCACCACCAGGCGCAGGCCTCATGATATCTTTCTTGAATCGGAGAAAGCTGCGCTGCAGCCCCTGCCTTCCAGACGTTTCCAGATACAGGATGTCAGCCACCGCAGGGTAAACCGTATGGGACATGTCGCCTATAAGCAGAATTATTATTCGGTTCCGGCTGACTATATGGGCATGAATGTAAGGCTGGAGAGCACAAACGGTAAACGAAGATGCGAAAGTGTCAACAGCGTTGACACCATCACACACCCCTGATAAATTGTATGAAAAGTTTGTGTCAACAGTGTTGACACAAATACAATGGTCATCTCATTTACACATTCTTAGCAAAACCAAAACCGCAGAGGAAAGCCTCTTCTATCTTCTGCAGACTATTACTCAAAAATTGTCGGTAAGGGAATTGGAACGACAACTAAATACGGCAGCTTTTGAGCGCACTATGTTGTCAAATAAATTAATAGCTTCCACGACATCAGGATTGCCAAAAGACTTATTCCGTGATCCGTATATGTTTGAATTTTTAGATTTACCTGATGGGCATACGGAGAAGGACTTGGAAAAAGCAATAACACTTAATTTACAGCGATTTATATTGGAAGTCGGAAAGGGCTTCACGTACATGGGGAATCAGTACCGCCTGCAAGTAGGCAATAAAGACTATTATACCGACTTATTATTTTACCATCGAGATTTACAGTGTTTAGTGCTGTTTGAATTAAAGATTGAGGATTTTGAGCCAGAATTTTTAGGTAAACTAAACTTCTATTTAGAAGCCTTGGACAGAGATGTGAAACGACCTCATGAGAAAGCAAGTATAGGAGTTTTGCTTTGCAAAGGAAAAGATAATGAAGTAGTAGAATATGCTATGGCACGCAATACAAGTCCATCTGTGATTGCCGATTACGAAACAAAATTGATAGATAAAAAAGTACTAGCGAAAAAATTGCATCAATTAGCACAGCTCTTAGATAAACCGGAAGAAAAATGAATTATTCGATCGAACTGCAACAGGTTATTAATTCTCTAGAATTGAAAAAAGAGAATATTCTTTATTTGACCATTAAGAATGTCTATCTGGACGAGATGCGTGCAGGTACCAAAAATGTGGAATACAGGGATATATCTGATTTCTATCTCAAGCAACTGTACAAAAGAGACAAGGATGGTAATTATGCTACGCCCAAGCCGCTAACGCATATTTTATTGCAAGGCGGATACAATGCTGATAGTCCACGTATCCTGATTGAATTAAAAGGGTGGGTAATCGATAAAGCTGGATACCCCTTAGGACTGGACCCTACTGGCCATGAACTTTATTCGGAAACGATTAACCTGTTGTTGGGAAAGATTGTCTACGACTCGGCTCAGCATGGTGCTACGGTTGCAGTTAACACAACATCTCAAGAAAAGAAAGTAAAAGAAAAAATAGAAATTCAACATCCCGAATATGTCAAGCCGATCAATCTGGTTAATGTAACCTATGCACAGACTGGGCAAAGCAAATCGACCAATGAATTGGGTATGCGTGAAATGCAAGCGAAAGCTTATGAGGCTCGCTCTGCTCAGTATATTTTACTGAAGGCGCCGCCCGCTTCAGGTAAATCTCGTGCTTTGATGTTTTTAGCATTGGATAAACTGATTAAACAGGGTATCAAAAAGGTAATCGTTGCTGTACCGGAGCGTTCAATAGGTAACTCTTTTGCTCCTACTGAATTGGCTAAACATGGATTTTACGCCAACTGGGAGCCTAACCAGCGATTTAATTTATGTACAGCCGGAAGCGATAAGAGCAAAGTAAAGGCTTTTCATCTTTTTTTGGAATCTGATGAGCGTATTCTGATCTGTACACATGCCACACTTCGTTTTGCTTTTGAAGGATTGAAGGAGACGGATTTTAACGATTGCTTGTTGGCGATAGATGAGTTTCACCATGTTTCAGCCAACGGAGAAAATATTCTCGGCAATGTTTTGCGGAACATTATGTCTAAGTCCAGCGCACATATTGTAGCGATGACAGGCTCTTATTTCCGGGGGGATAGTGTTCCGGTACTGTTGCCGGAAGATGAAGCTAAGTTTACGCCGGTTACCTACAATTATTACGATCAGCTGAATGGTTACGAATATCTTCGGTCATTGGGGATAGGGTATCATTTCTACCGAGGCCGCTATTACAAATATGATCCGGAAAAGGGAACGTCGGCATTAGAGGAAATATTGGATGAAAACCTTAAAACCATTATTCATATACCGAGCGTGAATTCAGCTGAATCCTCTAAAGAGAAGTTGGAAGAGGTTAATCATATTATCGACTGTATAGGGGATTTGGAATATCAGGATACGGAAACAGGTGTCTTGTATGTGAAAAGCAAACGGTCTGGTCAGATATTGAAGATAGCTGACCTCGTAAATGACAACCAAAAAGAACGGGATAAAATCGTGGCTTATTTGCGAGGCGTCAGCTCGCCGGATGATATCGATATGATTATTGCGCTAGGAATGGCTAAAGAAGGCTTCGACTGGCCTTATTGTCAACATGCCTTAACGATAGGCTATCGAGGATCATTGACAGAAATTATCCAGATCATTGGGCGCGCGACGCGTGACAGCAGCAACAAATCACACGCACAATTTACTAATTTGATTGCGCAACCGGACGCAGTTGATGACGATGTCAAATTGGCCGTCAACAACATGTTAAAAGCCATTACAGCTTCTTTGTTGATGGAACAGGTGTTAGCCCCCAACTTTAAGTTTAAGCCTACGGATGATGAGGATGAATTGGGCGATGATGAAAATACAATAAAAATTCGTGGCTTTAAGAAACCATCTTCACAACGAGCCAAGGATATTATAGAAAGTGACCTGAATGACCTCAAAGCTAGGATTTTGCAAGATGACACCATGTTGAAAGCGATGCCTGGGAATATAGAGCCGGAAGTGATCAACACGGTTATTATTCCGCGGATTATCCGGGAAGTTTATCCAGATTTGAGCACAGATGATGTAGAGGCGATAAGGCAACATGTTGTTGTGGATTCTGTTATAAAAAATGGTGAAGTTGAAGATCATGGCTCTAAGAAATTTATCCGGATGGCTGGATCGTTTGTCAATATAGATTATATTTATATTGATTTGATTGATACAATTAATCCTTTTCAAAAGGCTTTTGAAATCTTATCCAAGAGTGTGACGAAATCTGTTTTGAGATCCATTCAGGATGCCATTAATATTATCAGAATTGAAATGACAGAGGAGGAAGCTATCGCTTCATGGGATGCGATTAAGCGATGGAAATTGAATACAGGGAAGGCTCCTGATATCAATTCTTATGATCCCAAGGAGCAACGATTAGCCCAGGCTTTGTTATTTTTGAAGGACGCTAAACGGAAAAGGGCACAGCATGGCTAAGACATTAGATGATATTTTTGATGATGACGATTTTGGATTGTTAAATGCGAAGGAACCACATCATCATTATTTGAAAACAGATGAGGATCGTTTAATTGACTCTTTTGAAGAATTGAATATATTTTTCGAAAAAAACAACAGAGAGCCAGCCAGAACATCGATGTCAGAGTACGCATTGTTTGCTCGATTGAAAGATTGGCGGTCGAACCCAGCGAAAAGGAGTTTGTTAAAACCGTTTGACCGGTATAATTTATTGGGAGAAGAGGAAGTTGTTGAAGTCGAATCGATCGACGATATATTGGAAAATGATGATCTAGGCTTGCTTGATTTGGAAGGCGATAGCTCAATATTTGATTTTGTCCACACGCCAAAAAGTGGAAGTAGAGCGGATGCGGAGTATATTGCACAGCGTAAGGCATTGCCGGAA
Organism: Sphingobacterium sp. UBA865; assembly: GCF_002295765.1. NCBI lineage: Bacteria > Pseudomonadati > Bacteroidota > Sphingobacteriia > Sphingobacteriales > Sphingobacteriaceae > Sphingobacterium > Sphingobacterium sp. UBA865. The sequence goes on from NZ_DBGB01000033.1 coordinate 62,875, forward strand.
AAAGAATTTCAGCGATACGATCAGATGTTTAAACAGGTGCATCAGGAACTAAAACTAGGGAAACGACGCTTACTGCCATTTTCTGATGCTGAAAGAAATTTAAAAGAAGGGCATTTCTATCTTGTGGATGGTTTGCTTGCTTACTTAGAAGTTTCGGATGCTGAAAAGGTATTGAAAGAAAACCGATCAGGCGATCGGATGAGACTGGAGGGTAGGACGGTAACTATATTCGAAAATGGAACGATTAGTAATATGTTGTTCAGGTCTTTAGGCAAAGCTATTCAGAAGAATGGTAAGATGATCACCGATACGGATGAGAATCAGCAGAATCAATTGTTTCAGAATGCCAATATTGCCCAAGAAGAAGCATTGCAGTCAGGATGGATCTATGTACTGCGATCTAGATCATCCAATCCTGATATTAATGGCTTAAAAAACTTATATAAAGTTGGGTTTTCCAAGTTGCCGGTTAAAGAACGTATTAAAAACGCTAGCAAAGAAGCGACCTATCTGTTCGCTGATGTAGAAATAGTGGCTAGTTATAACTGTTACGGAATTGAGGTACAAGCTTTAGAAACTCTCTTACACCGTTTTTTCGGATCCGTATGTTTAAATCTAGACATTTATGATCAGAGTGGAAATAGATTTGTTCCAAGAGAATGGTTTTGCGTTCCGATTGATATTATCGATGAAGCTATTGAACTTGTTCTGAATAACACTATTTTCAATTATAAGTATGATGACACACAGGAGAAAATTGTGTTAAAGTAAATTAAAGATTCAAATTATTACAAAAACTTTACGAATAAAGTTTAATCAGTTATGATAACCAAGATAAACCTAAACAAAGTAGCAAGCTACAAACCTAACAGCTTTAATAACTGACAAAAAGGTAAACCTAATATATGGTTTAAACGGTACAGGAAAAAGTACGTTATCAAATTATTTACACCAACGAACAGACGACAGATTTAAAAATTGTTTGGTTGAAGGATTGGACGACGATCACGAAATACTCGTTTATAATCAAACTTTCATTCAGGAAAACTTTTTTGAAGCTGAAAACTTAAAAGGAATTTTCACACTTTCAAAAGAAAACAAAGAAGCAGTAACAAAGATTGCAAATGCTCTGAAAGAAATTAAAAAACTTGAGGAAGATAAAGTAATCAAAAATGCACAACTAGAAACGGAAAAATCTTCTATAAATCAAAAACAGGAGACCGCTAAAAATACGATTTGGAAAATAAAAACTGATTACAGCGGTGGTGACAGGGTTCTTGAATTTTGTTTAGACGGTTACAAAGGTTCAAAAGATGTAAATCGTCAGCAAAAAGTGGACACGTTATTTTAAAATCATAAGGTGGAGTTGCTAACTTAGTCGGCAAATCAAGTTAAGAACAATAAAATATCTTAATTTTGAAATAATGATACTGCATGCAAACAGTATGAGCATTCCCAAATAGAGGATACATTAATTTCTTCTTATGAAGAGCTAAAAGGTAAAACGACAATTCAAAATTATGATTTCACTTCCAATTGGAGCAAAAGACAAAGCGTAAACGGTGGATATTATATTCCATTGTCATCAGACAATAATCGATTCTCAAAAACGTCAGATAGCACGATATATTCATTGGCAGATAAAACTTGGTTATTTGCTTTCAAAAATGATGACAAATGGGAATTTAAGGTTCTAACCGTATTTCCAGATGATATAAATGAGGTAAAAAGTGGCGGAGTGATTGTTTCAGAAGACTTGTTAACTGGAAAGACCTCGTTTGTAAATTATTTGAACAATAAACTAGTTTCAAGAAATGACATTGTAAAAATTTATGCATCTTCGAATAGTAAGCTTGCAAAAGAAAGGCTTAAGAATTGTCGAATGATGTGGTATCAAGTCTGTTTAGACGGTACTGATATATGTTCTTCAGGATGGAAAGAAGTTTGTAGTGATGATATTGTTGATCCAAGTTTTCCTGATTTCCCACCTTTTCCTGATGGATGCGACGGGTGTTCGAGCGGAGGTGGCAACGGCGACGGTGGCACTAAACCACCCATTGATCCGACTCAGGACCAAGAAATCATAGATTCTTTACAAGGATACCCTTGTGCTCAATCCATTTTGGCAAATATTCCTAATTTAGAAAACGAAATCTCAAAATGGTTAAATTCTGTATTTAGTAACAATACCGCATTTAACATCACTTTCTCCGATGCTCCGCAATTTGTCGGAACTAAAATTGATGCAGAACACAGTTCTTTTGGTAGTGTAGGCGGTCAAACGCATAAAATAATTATCAACCCAGATGTCCTTAATAAATCTTCAAAAGAGTATATTGCAGCAACGATGTTTCACGAGGCGTTACACGGCTTTTTAAATTATGAACGCACAAGATTAATAACGGAAGGAAAGGGAGACCAATTTGGAATATTATATTCTGGCTGGACAGCAGTCAATGTGAATGGTCAACAAAGATTTGTAAACCAACATAACAGCTTTGGCACCCAGCTGGATAAGCTTGTACAGGCAATACAATCTTTTAATCCTAATTTGAGCAAATATGATGCATTGGCGCTAGCAAAAAATGGAATAGTAAATAATCTCGATGCAGTTGAGTCAAGTGTAAATTCGACTCATAGAGATGGCAAAGCAGGTACTAAATGCGACTAATTTTTAATTGAAAGAAACTAATTAACAAACAAAATGAACATTGCTATGCTTAAAACTAAGTGCCTTATAATTTGGTTGATCCTTATCTCCCTATTTTCCTTCAATAAAGGATTTAGTCAGACCAAATATTTCCTTTTTGAAGAAGATAGCAAAGAGTTTACAGCCTCATCCTTTAGGTTAAACACCTACCCGCTATATAAGATTAAGCGTGAAGTGCATATTTTCAATGTAATGAGTAAAGTACAAACGTTTATTGGTAATAAGGGTATATATAATGGACAACTTGATTATAATATCATGCTATTTTCCATTCTGCCTGATTTAGATGGTTTAGAAGATTGGTATGAAATCAACCCTGATACTGTACGTTCTTCAATGATTAACTTTAAAGATCTGGAAGAGCTTCATAAAAAAAATACGTTATCGTACTTCAACACCACTGTGAAGCAAACAACAAAGTATTTTAATGCGTATAAGCTAATTATAAAAAAAGGAGATACTTATTATGCACCAAAATATTGTTTGTTACAGTTTTATGCAGTCCGCAATCGTCCGCAAGCTTTTACGAATGTCTATGGGACTATCAATACCCAAGATTCGGCCTATAGTGTACTTCAATTCGAAAAAATATTTAAAGGCGCTTATCCTAGTTTACAATTCCCCTTATATCGGATAGGTGAAGACCCGCTCTCCTTTTTAGATTGGTCCCGGGACAGAAGAGAATATCTATCCAAAAAAATCACCTTAGCACAGCATGCAACAGGATATCAGTTTTGGACCTATGTAGATTGGACACAACATGAGTATAATTATGATTTTGAGCGAGGAATTGATCGATTTGTATATGCTCCGGATAAGGGAATCATCGGGGGCTCATTTGACTTCTATTTTTATTACAACAGAAAAAAGCTACCCATAAAATACACGAATTTTCTAAATAATATCAAGGAGGAAAAGGTGATGATTGCTGAATAATTTAATTTTAATGCCGGTAAACAGCGGCATTAAAATTGTCTGAAACCAATATTTACTTTTTCAGTAATAAAATAACCTTCCTTCTTACGTGAAGAAGAAAGGTCACAAACAATTTTCCATTTGATTTCTACAAGAAAAATGTTTATTTGTATAAACCGTTGTTCGTTCCAAATTAAACGGTTAGCTCGCTAAAATTCCTGCGCTGCGCAACTTAGCTTTTAAATCTCTAAGTTCGGCCAGCACACCCTGTGCCTCAGCCTGGGTATAAACCGTGCTTGGACTAGGTGCCGAATCCATAGATGTAGCAGCCTGATTAACGACTCCTTTTGCGGTCGTTGTTGCATTACCATTGTCAATTCGCACCCAGCCTGTACTACCATTTGTGGATTGTTTAAACCAAATCGAACCTGGAATCAAACTCCCTCCTGATTTAGCAGACCGGATATATATTGTTGACGGATCAGCAGTAACGTTACCTTCTGGTATAAGCTCTCCGTTCATAATTACATAACCTGCCTCATTTAAATTTGACACCTTAATAGTCCCATTATTAAAGACGCTTAACCGATCTCGTCCCAAAAAATCCAGCGAGGTATGAATTGGATAATTTGGATTATCTGATGCTTTTTGCTTCAACGTAATACCACGATCTAGCTGATAGGTCAATTCAGCCAAATTACTCTTTGAGTCGACATTAGTTAAGTTCAATTTCGTCGATTTCAAATATGGAAAATGGGAGCCATTTTTTGTAATTATTGAATTAGCTCTACTGCTGTAAAACAGGAGCTGTGGCGTGAAAATAAAACCAGAATAGATAGGTATTAATTATTACTTTTGACGACATTACTCCTACTGCACCATGATGAGCTATCTGCATAAAGTTAAACCAGTCGATCAAAGATTCCACGAATGGGTGGATAACATCAACAAAATTGAAAGAATTGATAAATCAATAATTGCGTTCAATTTCGGGCTTTTCGAATCTAAAGAGGGTTTCACCATGTATCTCACCGGCTCCAAAATATTCGATAAAGATGATGACGATTGGGCTGCAAATATGGACTTTGAACCTAAACAGAAATATTTTTCATTCGGTAATGAGTTGTTAAAAGATAAAGACTGGCAGGATATTTTAAAATGTGCTGAATCGTTAGTCCAATCGTATGTAAAATCCGAAGATTTCAAAACTTCAATTTTTGCCCAGGCGATAGCAATAACGTTGGGATTTGATGATGGCGAGTTAACGATAATAAAATCTCAATAACTATGGATCTTATCACAATTCTTAACTTTATTTGAAAAAAAGATTCCAGTTATAAGGAACATAACTGGAATCCATAGTTTTTATTCACATACTTATTGGGACTGCCCCGAAAAAAATGAAAAAGTTTTTTACTTGGTTAATGTATGTAGCTGCTTTTTTTTCTGTTATTATTATATTGTCGTTTATTTATTTGTCTGTTGACCCATTTCGTAAACAAAAACAAAGAAAACTTTATTATAAAAGGATCGAAGAAATAAAAACACATAGGAATCTTTACTGACAATTATATTGTAAAAGTTCTACATCTTCTGCGCCAAAGGCCCATCTTTAGTGACCAGGTTAGACCAACCGGGACACGATCCTACGGTTAGCTTTGCGATCAATCTGGACGCTAAAAATATCTTAGCCACTGTTTCTTCTCCAAAATCCCAGATTACCTAGACAAGTGAACTCGCATCAAATGGTTCAAGATTCTCTTTGACAAACGCTGCAGGATTTAAAAATGGTAGATTTTCCCTTTTATGCCATTCGGGTTCGCTCGGCGTAGGAACGCTATTGTATAACCATATATCTCTTACTATTCTTTCCTCATTCAATAAGTATGCGTAACAAACCTTATCGTCATACGGCGTAAGGAGAAAGCCTGTCTTTTCCGTAACGTCGGGCCACTCCAAGCGCTGCAGCACAAAATCGGCATAGCCCGACTCGACAAGCTCGCGAAAGGAACTTTTGGTGACTTGTTCAAAGGGATTGTACAGCATAGGACTAAGATAGGAAAGTCATCCATTAATGCAATGGTTTTATAATTTCAATACGATAATAAAAATGTATCTTAAGCTTATCAAAATCTATTGTAAAATATGAAGCAGAACAAATATGACGAGCAGACATTTCGATTGAATTGCTAACAAGCCAATGATAACCGATAAAACAGCAATTGCGGCACAACCATCAGAAGGGTGAGATTTATTTTTTTACGAGATTTCCATCTTTTAAGATCGACAATAAAAACGTAAATAGTTCCGAATCTTAAAATTCGTTTCATCGCCCAACTTTCGAAATGTAGAGGCAGCTTTTTCCTTTTGATCCGTCAATAAATACGCAATTCCAAGGTGGATAATATAATCGTGGTAAAATACATTGCCGTATCGCTCCATATCAATTTTTGTGTCTATACCCTTTTCGTATTCAAAGATTGCTTTTTCAAATTCCGAATTCCCAAACCATTCTTCTCCCTGTTGATAGGCTCGATAAACTCTTTTGGTTTCAGGATCAAAAAACTGATACATTTTAAAAAAATTAAAAGGTAGTGTGATCAATAAATCTTTCCCCGTATAATTTTTATAAAATTTACTGCAACGTTCTATTGATTTTATGACTTGCTGCCTGATGTCATCTTCTTCAATGTTTGAAACAACAATATTTGAAATCTGATTACGCCGGTCAAGGATAAACGCGGCCTTCATAAAGTAATTTTTGGATGTTTTCTTTTTCAATAGTGGTGCCCCATTCGTGATAAAAGAATTGGGATCTATGGTCCCATTATCGAATACTAATTTGGAAAGCGTATTTGCAATATATAATTCTCTACCCTCACTAAGTATGCGTTCTTCTTCAAATTCAGGATATTTTTTAACAAAATCGTCTCTCTTTAAAAAATAGAGTTTGATTTCAGTACCCTTCTCAATAACTGTCAAATAGCCATCGCTGAATGTATAACTTAGCTTCATATGACCCAGGTCGATCTCGTTATCGCCAATGTATTTCGCGTCAAATGTAAAAGCTGATATCTTCATCTTATTCCGACTTATTTCATAGATAACCTCATTGGAAAAATAGGGATTATCTAGAGGAACAAGCGAATTTTGTTCAGTCAGCGCAAAGTCTAAAACCCATTGACCTAACAATTTATCGCTTTGTGAAAACGATGGATAAACGAATAGCAGTGAGACTAAAAAAATAAATAGGATCTTCATGTAAATTAAAATGTTATATGGCCTATGGCGTAATAAATTTACATATTGATATCGAAACAGACAACAATAAAATTGACGATCTGTACTAGCGTTATGAATATTATTTAATCACATTAATCTAGCTAATTTTTACAAAAGAAGAAACCAATATTGTGTTAAGCTGATAAAGGAAGCTTTAATGGGTAACTTTTATTAAATTTAAAATATTATTGTCATCGGATACGCCAATGCAAATTTCCGAACATTATCCATACCAAATGAACAAAATAGTAAACGTTGTTAAAGGAGATATCACTAAGGTCGAAGTCGATGCAATCGTAAACGCTGCAAACAGCTCCTTACTTGGTGGTGGCGGTGTAGATGGTGCCATTCACCGAGCGGGTGGTTCAGCTATTCTGGAAGAATGCCGAATGATAGTAGCTAGACAAGGGGGCTGCAAAACGGGTGAAGCAGTTATCACCACAGCTGGCAATCTACAGGCTAAATATGTCATCCACACCGTCGGTCCTGTTTGGAACGGCGGCCAAAAGAATGAAAAGAACCTCCTGGCAAATTGTTACTTCAACTCTCTTCGACTGGCTGCGGATAATAACTGTACAACAATTGCTTTTCCGAATATCAGCACAGGTATATACAGATTCCCGAAGGAATTGGCTGCCCAAATATCGATTAACGCGATAAATCAGTTTCTTGAATCAAATACTACAATCAAACTAATTACAATAGTTTGTTTTGATGATGAAAATTTTCAGCTATTCAAACAATTACTTTGACGATAGGACTATGCTTTTACCATTAAAAAGCCTCCCTTCCCATGACTAACTGTATCGGCCAAATACCCATTACAGATGCCGAGTAGTGCAAGATGGTAAAGCGGAGAGCAGGACTCTTACAATTGGTATTCTAGGAGACCAGCAATTGATTGCATTGCTAATTGTACCGAATATTTGTATCTTAGGTTAAATACAAATATTACAATTATGTCATCCAAGATTTTCCTGCAATCTTTACAAAGTAAATTAAAAGGCGGTAACGCCCGTTCTATTCATTTAAATGCATTGCCAGGAAGGCTGGCCACCCGGTTAGACCTGCAGCAGCTTGACCTCATTGAGGATGGTCTCGCCAAATCATTTTTGGATACCTTGTTGACCAAAGCAAACTTTGAGTTTAAGATTTCATTTGATACGATAGATCTCAATGAAAAAGATACGGAGACTCAAAAGAAACTAACCTTAATTTCTAAGCGACTGAACTCCATCATCATAGAAAATGAAGATTATTTTAAAGAACATGGGATGAAGACCCTCGGATTTGGCTATCCTATTCTTATAAAAAGATCCTCAAAAGATCCTTCTAAGATCATAAAAGCCCCATTATTCATTTGGCAACTAGAGGCCGTTAAATCTAAAAACAAAGTCAATGAATGGTCGTTTTTGCGAAATAAAGCGATTCATGCAAATGGAAAAATAGTGGATTCAGATATTCACCCGATTAGTATCAACGAGGTCCTCCTTTCTTTTATCAAAAGTGAAGATGACATTACATTACCCAATCTGACCAATGAAGCCTTAGATGACGCGCTGATCGACAACAACGAGTTAGTGAACGCTTGTGCTGAAGTACTGGAAGCACTCAATTCGAATAGTAAAGAGCAGATACTTGAGGTGCTAAGCAAAAACTTTGAAACAGCTATCAATGTATTACCCGAAGCATCCCAGATAGATGCTATCGCCAATAACAAAGCTTACATTCATTTTGGTGGTGTTTTTGGTTTGTTCAGAGCGCAAAAAGAAAGTATTATCACCGACATTTCCCGCTTATTGGATCGCTTCGATGCCTTTGAATTTGATGAGCTTAAAGTGGAAAATCTATCGACAACACCTTTCAGCGCCGTAGATACAGACCCAAGCCAACAGGCCATAATAAGTGCTCTTGGAAATGAACCGAACCAAATAATACAAGGCCCTCCAGGTACGGGAAAGAGCCAATCGTTAACTGCACTGATCACAAATGCACTTGCCAATGGTCTGAAATGTCTTGTCGTCTGCGAAAAGAAAACAGCGCTTGATGTGATTAAAGCAAATATCGAACGTACGAATCCTCAGATCGGCGCGCTAGTCGGTGTAATTGATGATGTGAACGATGCGCGTGAAGCGATCGTAGATTCCGTCAGAGATCGTCAGATCGGAGTTCCGTTTCACATCTCAGGAAGGCAAGCCCAAAACCAATATGATGCGATAAAATCAAAACTCAAGGAATCAGCTGAACTTATCAATGCACAGCATGCTGCCTTAGCTCAAACGGTCTACGGCGATAAGAGTTGGCCGCAGATTGTCGGACGGTATTTGGCCTTATTAAAACACTTTAATCAAGTACCGCTCAAGAATATTATACCGAAAGAGGATTTTAATTTTGCTCAGGATCATGCAGAGCTGGAAAGGACACTTGTTGTTTTAAAGCGTAGCCATAATTTATTTAAGCAATCGCAGCAAGTCCATTCTATATTTAGACCATTGGCAGACGATCTATTTATAGATCAACAGGTTGGGCCATCGCGTGTAAGAATTGAGGATTTTGTTGCATACGCGCATAAACAGCTACCAACTATTGAACAGCTTATTACTGAACTTCAAGTGAGTGGAAAGCAGTGGGCTGATGATTTTTTGAGCGGCATCCCCACAATAATGCAGCAGGATTTTAAGTCCTATTTAGCATTTTGTATTGGAGATTCAGTGAAAGAAGAGGTATTACCATCCACTTTTCCTCAGGAACAGCGCATCAATGAAATTGTCTTAGGACTACAAACAGTAGGGATAAAAGCGCAACAATTTTTCAAGCAATATGAAGATGCTCTGCAACAACATTATAGCAGCTATCATTCATCGCTAAGCAATGCAATATCAACTTATCTTGCCTACGCTGAAACAAGCATTGCTCAATATGGCAATAACTTATTAAATAATAGTAGTGGTGCAAAATTTAAAACAAGTTTATTAAGTATATTCTCGGGAAAGCATAAACAGATAAAACAAACGAGAATCGAATTAAAGAATCGTATCGCGCAGGTAAGATCAGCCCATGTTCAGAAAAATTATATTGAACATCAATATAACGATCATTTGGAAACAACTGACTTATCTATATATCTAAACAATATAGAGGAACTCAGACAAAAGGCAGCCGCTTGGAAAGAGCAATACCCACCTACGATCAGTAACTATCTGTCCAATATTAATGATCATCATTTTCATGTTGAACTGAATGAACTAAAAGCGCAAATAGCTCCCCTACTTCAAAAATTGGATAGCATAGAGCAAATGCTAATCGCCGATTACAATATTGTTCCAACGACTCCAGTTACTGATATCAATGGGGTGATAAAGGCAGTACCCTACCTAACTGAAAGAGTAACTTTTCAATTAAGGTATTTTAATAATTTTCGTGACTATTACGCTGCACGCGCTGAAGCCTATCGAAGTCTACAAAACTCGTTTGACGATATCGAAGGTAACCGGTTAACAGGAAATATAACAAACGGGGTATTTTTGCCGTATACAAGTCTTCAGGCGGCACAGGAACTCTGTGATAAGATTAAGCATACCGTCACAACGTTCATTGACCATATGGGTGATTTCCGTAGCTATCATGAGTGGAAATCATTTTTCCTTTCAGTGGACGAAGCGCAACAAAGGCTTATTACCAGAATCAGCATACATCTTAAAGATCATTGGGCTGAAGCATTTGAATGCTGGTATCTGTATTGGGTACTCACGACAAGTGAGCCACAGGAATTGCCAAAAAGTGATTACCAATTACAACTATATCAGCAGCAAAAACAAGAGTTTAACCATGCACAGCTGAATAGTATTATTGCCTTATGGACGGAAAGGCAAGCTGACGCCGTCGGACATTTTAAAGCCAGAGGACAAAACATCAATAGTTTGTTTAACAAAAAGGGATCGAAGGGAATGCGTCGCAATTCACTCCGCACTATTGTGAACAGAGAATTTGAACTATTTACAGATTTTTTCCCGGTATTGTTGGTCAATCCATCTGTCTGCAGTTCTATCCTACCACTGGAGGAAGGAATTTTTGATGTGGTCATATTTGATGAGGCCAGCCAGTTGCGTCTCGAAGATACGTACGCGGCCCTGATCCGAGGAAAGGCTAAAATCGTTTCCGGTGATAAGCACCAGATGGCTCCCTCCTCTTACTTTGAAGGAAGTGGAGCGCTACTTGACCCGATTGATGATGAGATAGAAGATTCGGAAGACGAATTTTCAGATCGGACTGCGCTACAAGCGGCTCAGCTTAATCTTGCAGATAGTGAATCCTTGCTAGCTTATGCTGTAGACAAGGGTTTTGTAGAGTCTTATTTAAAAGTCCATTACCGCTCTAAACACCCTTATCTTATCGACTTCTCCAATCATGCGTTTTACGGAAATAGGTTGATGCCTGTCCCAGCAAAGGAGCACTACACGCCTATCGAATACTTACAGATTGATGGATTATATGAGGGACAAGTAAATAAGCAAGAGGCATTGAAAGTGGTCGAATTGTTACAACAGATCATGAAGGATGCAAAAGATAGTATCCCAAGCGTGGGTGTTGCTACTTTCAATATCTACCAGCGTAACTTGATCCTGGAGGAGCTGAGTGCAGTTCGTCAGAACGATTCTGTATTCGATAGTTTAATGGCGCAGGCAGGGGATTCATTTTTTGTTAAAAACCTCGAGAACATTCAGGGCGACGAACGGGATATTATTATTCTCTCAACGACATTTGGACGAAAAGCCGACGGTTCGTTTAGTCAAAACTTTGGTCCGATTATACAGGGCAAGGGACATCGCATGTTGAATGTAATCATTACTCGAGCACGGTCAAAGGTATATGTATGTACCTCTTTCCCGCAGGAGTATGTTGGTCAGTACCCAAATCTTATCCAACAGAAGGGCAATAAAGGCCGTGGAATTCTGTACGCTTACTTTACCTATGCGAAAGCGGTAAGTGAGGGGAATGACGAATTGCGAAGGGGCATTCTACAGCTGTTGAGTCAGTATTGTACAGATAAACTGTATGAACCAGCGGAATTTAGCTTGGGGTCTGAGTCTCCATTTGAAGATGAAGTATTCGAACAACTTGCACAGCATATCGGTGCAGACCGTTTAGAACAGCAGCATTCCGTAGGCGGTTTTAGGATTGATATCGTTGTAAAATCAAAAATAAGCCACAAACCACTCATCGCAATAGAGTGTGATGGTGCGAAATACCATAACAGTCCTGAAGCTTACGCTTGGGACAGCTTCCGCCAGGAGCAACTTGAAAGACATGGATTTATATTCCATAGGATATGGTCCATTAAATGGTGGGATGATGCCAATGGAGAATTGAAGCGACTACTTGATTTTATCCGTCAACAGGATGAGGAAGAGGCAAATTTAGGTAAGCATGTGCATGCCGCAACGAGAATCAATATAAATGATAATTAGCGTTGAATGAATAATCTAACTATACCAAAAACAACACATATGGGTTGAGTCAAAATTTTAGCATTTCATATATGTAGAATTGTTATCGGAAGCTGTCCCATTTTTATTAGTGGAGCAGTCAGTTCTTGTCCTATGGCAAGTGATAGAAAATGATTGAACTTGTATATTCGAACTACTAGTGCGGCTTTTTTATTCATAGGTTAGTAGAATTCATCGTTCCCACCAAGTACTTGACCAAGTACCCTACTTTATAAACAAAAGTTCTTTCCCGCCACGCTTGCGTGCTGAGAAACCGATAATGGTCAAATCCTAATACGTGCATGTATTCGTGTGCATAATGACCCGCCAAGGCGGCTAAATCATTGGTGGATGCCCAATGTTCTAATGCTGTTGGACAAATAGCCATAACTCCATCTCCAGCGCCATCAATGCCGATTGTCTGATTCCCAAATATGGATGGTTTTTCACAATTATCTTTCCATCTGGAATCTCTTCCATCTATCTCCAAGATCCTGACCCAAAGGTCCACTATTCCATCAGTTGCTATACTATCTTTTGGAATGTTTTTTTCATGAGCTTTCATTATTATCCCATAAAGCTGCCCCGTCGTATAGCCCTGTGTCTTTTCGGCTTTCATGGCCTCAATACCCTCTTTAAATTCATCGGAATTCAGTACCAGCTCAAATGCCTTAAAAGCTTTTTGGGCAAATTCGGTATGCTTTCCATATCCGGTTACAGAATGGACCTTAATTGTTATTTTTTGACTCAAGCATAACTGGGATGACAATAGAAATCCGAGGAATAGAATGATTTTTTTCATAAAAACATAATTTAAAAAAAGTTATAAACTAAATACACGCCGCCCCAATAATGTGTTCTTTTCAAATCAGTTTTTAATTCGGAGGTGCGTCCTGAATTAATCGCCCATGTAATATCCAATGAGCGGTAACTGCTAAATGGTATGTGGCATTGTATTCCCGTATTCCATTCAAGAATCCAGGGATTGGTTTGTTTCCAGGAGAGCTTGTGAACTGATGACCTAAGTGGTGTACCGTGCAACATGGTATTATAGGCCATGAATGTTGGTCTTGCTGCTGCAAAGAAATATAATTCCCACAGGTCCTTTTGCGCATTATCAACTAGTTGATTCATGTTTCCTAGAGGATTGAAATTCTGAACCCATTTCCTTGAATCCAAGAGTCCCATCCTCATCGTTGCCATACCATGGACTTGGGTATAATATCCGATTGAGCTACCAGCGCCAACTTTAAAATTAAAATAAGAACGTTCCGCGTGTTCAATTCCTGGATTACCAAAAATCAATTTTTCAAAATCTGCAGCGTAAAGGAATACGGGAGAAAAACCGTTGGCAATTTGATTATGCCAGCCCTCGGGATTATAAGGGGAATGCGTATTATTATCATTCATCAATTTGTGTATCCCGGTTTGGACCCATTTTCCAATGGGAAGGCCCAAGGCACCAATATTTAGCTCCGTTTGAAAAGCAACTCCATTTTTAGGCTTTACATATCCCCTCCTGGTTGATAACCCTAATAGAAAGGCATAGGGCCGATCATTGTAAACCGGGTCTTTGGCTCTAAGGTCATCAGGCGTAAACGCAACACCATTGACCATCCATGAAGGGTCAATAGGCACCACATCATTATGCGCTACATTGGTTTTCCCTAGTATCCATTGATCCAGTTTTGAAATTGGATAAAACAAAGGAGAATTGATATAATTTGAATTTGAGAAGCCAAATCCTAAACCTAATGTATAATTTTGATCTGTGGCAGGGGGAAATAACTGGAGCGGATTGAAATCTTCATCTAAGTACAATCGAAACGACTTCTGATTGCTTTGCTGCTTATTTACCCTTTCCTCCTGGCAATAACAGCAAAAGGAGATAAGCAAACAAAAAACTGTGGTGTATAATTTATTTGCGATCATAAAAATAGATTAAATAATAAAGGATAATCTCATAATATGTTATAGTACAAAGGAATTAATAAGCTTCTTAGCACTACCGCTAAATTTAAATCCCATTTCAGATCGCAACCCTATAGATATGATTCTAGTATTCTGAAATGAATTATACTTATCTGAATTTAAGAGACCGCGCCATTCTATATATAAATAAGTGGGCATTTTTGATGTAGTATTTGTTAGCTTGGTTTGTAGATTTAAATTCAAATATTGTATATCTGTCGCATCCTTACCAAATATGGATCGAAAAGCACTACTGGATTCCGAAATAGAGTTATGCCATCCATAAGTATACTGGACACTTAGGGTGAATTTATCTTTGAATTGAATTGCACCGATGGTGCGAAGATTATGCTGAGCAACGGTTACAGTAGTATCAGCAAAATTGGAAATCAGTTTGTATCCAAAATTGATCGGTGCAAGCATGAAAGAAAAACCGTCCTGATTCTCATATCTATAGGATAAATCCACTTTAATCCCTGCAACTCCTGGAAGCATTAATCCTGGAATATATGATGAGGAGTCCCGCATATTAATTTGTCCTCCAGCGTATGGCTGAATTTCCAATGCAATTTTTGATTTTTCTCTTAACTTCCATTTTTCAATCCAACCATAATTTACAATTGGGGTCAAATTGGACAACCCCTTATTATTCCCTGAAAAATTGAAAGAAAGGAGTGCATTTAAAGCCTGGAATGAAGACTGGTCCTCTTCATCAGCCCCCTCCTCATCAGCATAAAAGGCCAAAGAATTTTGGTTTTTAACTTTTAAAATTGCAACATTTGAAGTTACATGAAGGGTATCAACCTGACTAAAAACAGGCATAGATAAAGCACAAATAGTGCATAATAATAGAACTCTTTTCATAATTTAGATTAATATGGTTTTACACTACTAATCTAATATTAGAAAAATTTAATTACAAGGGTTTTGATGAAAATTAATTCACATATTTTTATCCTGATCCTATTGATCAACGTCCAATTTATAAGCATTATAAGAGCCTTTCTTATCAGCCGCTAAGAACGTGCTATGAGCTAATGTGAACTCGTATCTTTCAACCGGTTCGGCGTTTGTGCTAATATGCATCGAAAAATTTGTTTACTAAAACTAAGTTTGGATGTTCATTCATATTTTTTAAACCAAATTCCGTAGATCGTTATCTTCAATAAAACGTTTCTGATCTGCTAAAACAAGAAACTGGTTATAGATATTTTCAAAATTTTCAGCCGGGAAATCTATCTGCATACTTTTTAACCGATTTTTCAATGCTGCACGTCCGCTCCTGGCAGATAAAAACAATTCAGGCAACTTTCCTCCTATGATTTGGGGATCAATAATTTCATAGTTTCTACGGTCTTTCAGCACGCCATCCTGGTGGATGCCGGAAGAATGTGCAAAAGCATTTTTGCCGACAATGGCCTTATTGGCCTGTATAGGATTTGACATCGCCCGTTCCACCATACTACTTAATTCTACAATATATTTTGGATCAATTCCGGTCGCAATACCTAGATTTTCCTTTACAATGAGTGTCAAAATAATTTCTTCTAAGGCAGCATTTCCTGCACGTTCTCCCACGCCATTAATCGTTCCTTCCACCTGAAGCGCACCTGCCATTAACCCAGCTATACTATTCGCGGTAGCCATACCTAAATCATTATGACAGTGGACAGAAAGAATTGCGTTCTCTTTTTCCTTTCTATTTTGGTTCACGTAGGCTATCTTTTCAAAGTACTCAAAGGGTGTACAAAAACCATTGGTATCAGGAAGATTCACAACTTTCGCTCCCGCTTCAACCACCGTATTGGTCATTTGAACCAAAAAATCATTGTCTGCGCGGCCAGCATCTTCTGCAAAAAATTGTACTTCATCACATTTATCAGACGCATAAGCCACCATTTCATAAGCTTTCGCCAAGATTACCTCACGAGTGGTATTAAACTTATGTTTAATATGAATGTCCGATGTCCCAATTCCCAGCTGAATCCGTGCCACCTTAGCCGTACTCAAGGCCAAAGAGGCCTGTTCAATATCTTTCCTATTGGCTCTAGCTAATGCACAGACGGTTGCCCTTTTCACCAATTTACAAACCTCTGTGACTGCCTTGAAATCTCCGGGTGAACTTATTGGAAACCCTGCTTCTATCACATCTACCCCCATTGCATCGAGTTTTTCTGCAATTTCTAATTTATCATTCAGTGTCAATTGGCAGCCCGGGCCCTGTTCTCCATCACGTAAAGTAGTATCGAAAATCTTAACTTGTTTCATATTCAACTTATTGTTATAGATCAAAAGTACCAGAACTATAAAATTTAATATATTTGAAAATAAAACAATTGTTATTCAATAATGCCAAAATCTACCATCCCCTTCGTTCAATGTGCCAAAAACTTCCGCGATGGCACAATTGAATTACGTACCTATGGACAGTTCAATACAGAAATGCATGCTCATGAACAAGTACAGGTACTTAGCCCAACAAATGGTACCCTCTTTATCTATACTGAAAAAGCCAGCTTCTGTGTACCGAGTACTTTCTTTGTATATATTCCAGCACATGTTCCGCACAAACTCATTTCCCGCTCACAGCAACTGTCAATAAAAACCATTTTTGTCGATATGAACAATATGCACGAAGACGTTAAGGTGTATCCATCAAATGAATTATTGAATCATTTTTTGCTTTTTGGCCAGCAACATTGGAAGTTGAAAGACCACGACACGTTGACAGCATCTACCTTAGAGGCCTTTAAGTCTATGCTCCCGATACTATTGGCAAACCCGATCCTGTTGCAAATTACGCCTGCAAAAAGTGAATTGATGATCCAGGTATGCACGTATATCCTCCAACATCTCGACAATAAATTGTCAATAGCTGAGATTAGCGCTAATTTTTTTCTTTCGGAGCGGACACTTTTTAGACAGTTTAAGGAAGAAATGCAGATCACCATATTCCAGTTCATAAAACAGCATAGACTTCTAAAGGCGCTTCAATTATTGGAAAATAAGGATATGCATATCGCTGAGATTGTTTATCAAATTGGGTATGAAAGTGTACCGAACTTTTCCAATCTATTCAAAGAATATTTTGGGCTATCACCACAGCAGTATCGGGCGAGACTATGCAAATAATATTATTGAATATATCTTCTACCTACTTCCGATTCGAATCGTGAAAACGTTACATCTTCTGCGCCAAAGGCCCATCTTTAGTGACCAGGCTAGACCAACCGGGACACGATCCTACGGTTAGCTTTGCGATCAATCTGGACGCTAAAAATATCTTAGCCACTGTTTCTTCTCCAAAATCCCAGATTACCTCGACAAGTGAACTCGCATCAAATGGTTCAAGATTCTCTTTGACAAACGCTGCAGGATTTAAAAATGGTAGATTGTCCCTTTTATGCCATTCAGGTTCGCTCGGAGTAGGAACGCTATTGTATAACCATATATCTCCAACTATTCTTTCCTCATTCAATAAGTATGCGTAACAAACCTTACCGTCATCTTCGATAAGCACCGCGAATTCTGGGTGATCGTTTGATATATATTTCGTTAAACTTCCCATTGAACACTGATTTAAAACAACGAAGTCTGCACTGTATCACTTCCCAACGGCGGCAATCCTTCCCAGTCAAATTGCTCGTAACGATGCTTTCCATCCGGGCGGTTTGGATATCCTCTCAAGGTAAATACCGGATACTGCTTCAATTTTTCATTGGGAATTTCAAAAAGGAAAATCGGTGGCATATCGTCCTCCTGAATATCCTCGATCCATTGACGCTCGAGATCCTCCGGTAAGAACAAAGGCATACGATGTTTATTAGGCCCATCATTATGGATATTGGCCATCACTTCATTGGCTGCTCGTGTAAGCATTCCAAAGGAACCTACGCGTTCCACCACGCCATCCTCATCCACCGTCTCATGCCACTGGTACAAACCTGGTAAATAGAATAGATCTCTCCCCTCTGCACCGATAAAATAAGGCACTTTCTTTTTCCAACCTTTTACCGCTCGATGCTCAAAAGTACCACTCACGGGGATAAGGCAACGCTGCTTGCGCAAGCGATACCAATAGGATTTTTTATCTTCCAGGATACGCTCGCTACGGACATTGATCATATTGCGCCGGCGATCGGCCTGCAGCTTCGGATCGTCAATATAGGTAGGCAATACCCCCCACTCCATCTCGGCCAAGGCCAGCTGGCTTGAGTCTTTGTCCTTATACAGGATCGGATACTTGGGAAAGGTAATGGCCTGGACGTTTTCCAGATAGTCATAATTATAATCCAATTGACGACGCTCATCCCGCAACTGCGGAAAGGTCTTTTTGATAATCTCAATATCGGTATGGAGGCTAATATCCCAGCACATAATGGTATCCTTTCTTCTTTGGCTTTGATACGAATATACACAATTTGTGCTGTAAATAAGGATTGCCCCAAGGCAAGAAAATAGTGGATTTCAATTGGAACTAGATCTAGCTACCGAAGAATCTCTATAGCAAATACTTTCTTTTGGGTCTGCCCATCGGTGATGGTAGCCACTACCCGACCATATTCTAGCGAGAATAAGATGTCGATGGGATTTTTACGCTGAAACCTGGTCTTGGTACGCAGGTAATTGATAATATTTTTCTCGTAGAGCTTAAGCATGCGCTTGTCCCAGTTCTCCTCCTTAATGCGATTGAGAAAAATCCGATAGCGTGCTTCTGTGGTTAACAGGCTTTCAATTTTATCGGCATCTTGCGGCAGCTGCAGGGTTCTTCCCTCCTTTGCCTCCAGTTGATGGGCATGCCGATCGGCGGCATCCTTATCATCGTAAGGTGTGAGCAGAAATCCTGTCTTTTCCTTAACATCGGGCCACTCAAAGCGCTGCAGCACAAAATCGGCATAGCCCGACTCGACGAGCTCGCGAAAGGAACTTTTGGTGACTTGTTCAAAGGGATTGTACAGCATAGGGCTAAGATAGGATTTATATCCTAAAAAAGGCCGGAATAAACCAGCCCTCATATTTATAGTTATGATCCCAATAATGGGATAGTCGGTTTCAAAAAAATGCTGGCCTAACAAGTGCAAATCAAGCCAGCAAAAGCAATCTTCTCATTTTTCGAATAAAGGACAACAGAAATATAATATTCGTTTGATCTTTTTATAAAAAGGTTTCGTCTCTTCGACCTTACAATTATTTTATTTAAATGAGAGCTTATTCAAAACGGTATTGTCTAAGACCAACTTAACCTATAAAAAGAAAAAGGCCACTTAGACAGTATCCAAGTGGCCTTAAAATCTTATATTGTAATCTGTTTTATTTTCCTTTAGCCTTCTCTGCCTCGATCTGCTTTACAAACTCTATAGTGACGTCCGCTAATTCGGCTATCTCCGATATCGAAAACTTATTCGAAGACAAAAGATTTTTTATTACTTCCGCCTTTCCTTCAGCTTTTCCGATAACTTCTCCCTCAGCCATTGCTTTTTCGCGCGCTCGTTTCAATTGCTCCTCCTGACTACTTCGGATACTCTCGGCATCCCATTTATTCCTTAAACTTACGTTGTACATCTCTCGTTCCTCCGGTTTTAGTTTGCTATACTCTGCTAACTGAAATAACTTCTCAAAAATAGGCTTACGCAAATAAGTGGAAAGTCCATTTAGCGAAGACATATTTTTGAGTACATAAAGCCAACGATCTAAATCATTAACTAACTCTGCCTCAGCTTTAACAAAGTTAACCAATTCCACATATATAAAGCCTAGATCGTCATAAAATATTTTACCATGATCTCGATAACATAAACAAATATCGTGCAGAAAATACTTCTCATCCCCCGCATCAGGCATTGCAAATCCATCCATCAGTACAATGATATAAACTTCACTAATTGCATAATTCCAAGCCCTTCGGTTGCCTTTGGGTGCCTGATCCGCTATCAATTTACTGCTGTAATAAAGCATGCGCTTTTTCAAATTATCCTGCGCCGTGCGCTGCACTTCAATAATAAAACGTTCGCCATTGTCTGCCGTGCAGGTCAGATCAAAAATAACGGTACCGATATCCTCTGTATCCCCGACATGCTCATTTTTGTTATAATACAGGTCGGCAATAATCTTGCGTCCTCTAAACAGTTCGTTTAAGAAAGCGATCAGAAGATCTTTATTGGTATCTGATCCGAAAACTTTTTTAAATCCATAATCTGTTGTAATATCGATATATTTCGACTGTTTCAACTCACTCATAATACATTGTTTTTAAATTGGTTAACAATGCAAATATAAGTAAAAAAGCATTTTAATACTAATATTTTTAGCGTAAAAACATTAGTATGTATATGAATTAAAACAACTTCCCCAATGAAGATCATTTCCGTCCTATTCACTCCTCGGATCGGGTTTTAGTGGCATCTTGGCACAGCGGATCACCTCAATAGAAGGGCAACCATATTCCAGAACAATTTTGCCTTCAACCAAATAGATTCCGGCCCCACGGAGCGGATATTTGGCTAAGGTCTGTGGGAAATGGACGGTATCAAAAAATCGTCCCTCGGCATCGAGGAAAGTACCAAATTTCATCAGGTCGCCACGCTTGGTCTTCACAAATTTCTCACAGACAAAATCCCCCACCACACGGACTATCTTTCCTTCATGCAGATGGAGTTCCCGAGCGGGCATATCGCCCCGGTAATCGCTTTTGGTAAGATCAAATAGCGTACCCGTTACGCAAAAGCCAATCAGCTCCATCTCGTCATAATAATCCTCCAGGATATCTTCTTCCAAAGGGGGAAGAATAGGCTTGCGACTTTCGGTCTCAAAGAGCGCCATACCTGCTGCGACAGGCTTATGCTTGCTCATCATCAGGTGAGCTGCCCACAGCAATTGCTTTTTCCCCGTCCCCGTAAAGCGCAAGGCACCTACACGAATTAGGATAACAACCTGCTCAATACCCGTCTGTGTGCGCTTAACAAAATTTTCCAGGCTCGTGTACTTGCCATTGGCTTCGCGCTCCTCAATAATGCGATGGGCCAGTTTACCTTCCAAATTGAGCAGGCAGTCAAAACCCAGGTAAATATCCTTACCCTGAATGGAGGTATTAAAGACCGACTGATTGACACACGGCAGGCAGATATTGCCCCCTGAAATTCGTGCTTCATTGACATAGACCTTACGATTGTAAAACCCACCATAATTGTTGAGCACCGCAACCATAAACTCCAAAGGATAGTAGGTCTTGAGGAAAAGACTCTGATAACTCTCTACGGCAAAGGATGCTGAATGCGCCTTGTTAAAGGAATAACCGGCAAAACTCTCCATCTGCCGCCATATCTCGCGGCTAGTCTTCTCGTCATAGCCTTTGGCCTTACAGTTGGAAAAGAATTTATCCTCGATTTCGATCAGGTGGTCTTTGCTCCGGTATTTGCCCGACATCATCCGCCGGAGCACATCGGCATCGGCCATATCGAGCCCGCCATAGGCATTGGCGATCTTCATCACATCTTCCTGATAAACCATCACGCCGTAGGTCTCTTCGAGCTGCTCCTTAAATACGGGGTGTGGATAGACGACCGTCGTGGGGTCGTGATGCCGACGGATGTACTCGCCCATCATGCCCGAACTGGCCACGCCGGGCCGAATGATGGATGACGCAGCCACTAAAGTCAGGTAATCATCGCAACGTAACTTGGTGAGCAGCTGCCGCATAGCCGGACTCTCGATATAGAAGCAGCCGATGGTATTGGCCGATTTGAGCTGGGCGGCAATATGGACATCCTGAAAAAAACGCTTGGGGTTATCGGTATCAATGACCACGCCCAAGTTTTCCCGCACAATGGTACGGCAATCTTTGATATGGCCGATGCCACGTTGCGAAAGGATATCGAACTTTTCAAAACCGATATCTTCGGCCACGTACATATCAAACTGCATGGTAGGCAATCCCTTGGGCGGATTGTCCATCGCCGAATAACAGGTTAATGGTTCCTCTGAGATCAGCACGCCACTGGCGTGTATGGTGCGTTGATTGGGGAAATCGGCCATGCGGTTGTACACGCTTAATATGGTGTTGGTTACTTCATTCTTGTTGAGCATATGCTCGGGTTCATGCACGAGACGGTCGATCTCGGCCTTGGGCAGTCCATACACCTTACCCAGCTCGCGCAAGATGCTGCGGGAGCGAAAGGTGCTCATGGCCCCCATCAATGCCGTATGTCCTGTCTGATAACGGTTAAAGATATAATCGTACATCTCGTCGCGCTCATTCCAGCTAAAGTCCACATCAAAATCAGGAGGACTCTTGCGCTTGGGATTGAGAAAACGCTCAAAGGGAAGTTTGAGTGCTATGGGGTCAACATCGGTGATCCCTAAGCAGTAAGCAACAGCAGAATTGGCCCCCGACCCGCGGCCTACGTAGTGAAAATTGCGGCCACGCGCGTAGCGGCAGATATCGTCCGTAATCAGGAAATAACTGGAGAAACGCAGGTTTTCGATAATCTCAAGCTCGCGCTGAATGCGTTCGGTTGCGACCCGATCATTGCGGCCATAGCGCCTGGTAAAGCCATCCATGCAGTACTTGTGCAGGAGCTGCTTATCGTTGTAGCGGTTACCGGTAAAGGTTGCTTTATTCTTGACACTGGTAAAATCAAAGCTGAAAGAACACTGGCCCAGTATACGGTTGGTGTTGGCCAGCAATTGGGGCAAGTCGGCAAATAAGCGCATCAGCTTCACACGAGGAATAAATACCTCGTCCTCAGCAGCTATCTGCTCATCGCCGAGCTGCGAGATCAGCAAGTTGTTATCAATCGCCCTCAACTGCCGATGTAAGGTATAATCGGCCTTTCGGAAACTGACTGGTGCGAGTATCACACAGCGATCGAGCACCTTGCGGTCCATCAGTTGGGCGCGGGTACGCTCGCTGGGCCGGATGCCAATGTATTCAAAATCCCGCAATGGAAAGCTATCGAGCTTGCTAAAGGGATAGATCACAAAGACCTGCTCGAAGTCAGGCGATCGCTCCGGTGTAGGGCGATTTTCCATGTTGAGCTTGGTGCGGTATTCATTGATCTCACGAAAGCCCTGTTCGTTTTTGGCAATGGCGACAAAACAAAGCTGATCGCCGTTGCGGAATTCCATTCCCGCCAGTAAATTCAGTCCGGCAGCGCGGCCCAGTTTAATGAAGTCCAGCGATCCCGAGCTGTTATTAATATCGGTAAGCACGGCAGTGTCATAACCGCCGGCCAGCATGCCCGAAATAAGATCCTGCAGGCTGAGCGTGCCAAAACGCAGGCTATAATAACTATGTAGATTTAAGAGCATGCTCCCCTCCTTTCTCTGGCAGCGGTGCACAGATGGCCTTCATCAGAAATTCGGCCCCATAGCGTTTTCGGATCTTGTCCATGGCCTGCATCAGGTTGACCTCCTCCGCGCTATCGTCAAAGAGATCGGTCTGATAGGAACCGTATATTAGGCCCGAGAACTTGATCCCGATAAGCCGTATCAGCATCCTGCGGCTATAGAGTTTCTTTAAGAGTGCAAGTACCACATCGGTAAGCTTTCGATCCGAATTGGTATAACCGATTTGCAACTGTTGGGTATGGGTATCGAAGTTGCTGTAACGGATCTTGAGGGTAACGCAGCTCGTCAGCTTCTGCTCTTTGCGCAGATCGAAAGCGAGCATATCGACCATACTGATCAGCGTTCGGCGAAGGACATCCATATCGATAGTATCCTGCTGGAAGGTGTTCTCCTTGGACATGGACTTTTGCTCCCGAAAAGGTACCACCAGCGAATCGTCCAGGCCATTCGCTTTACGCCAGATGTTGATCCCGTTTTCCCCGAGGAC
Organism: Sphingobacterium sp. UBA865; assembly: GCF_002295765.1. Lineage (NCBI taxonomy): Bacteria > Pseudomonadati > Bacteroidota > Sphingobacteriia > Sphingobacteriales > Sphingobacteriaceae > Sphingobacterium > Sphingobacterium sp. UBA865. The sequence goes on from NZ_DBGB01000033.1 coordinate 87,071, forward strand.
CTTCTGCATGGTGAACACTTCCATCTGCTGTAAGGTTCCGATTTTGGAGATCCCCATATTTCGGAGCAGGGTAAAGGACTTCTCGCCTACCATGGGAATTTTACGGATGGATAGTGGTGCGAGGAAACCTTTTTCGGCACCATTTTGCACCTGCTTTTCACCACAGGGTTTGGCCGTACCGGTGGCAATCTTGGAGACGGTCTTGTTGACCGACAGGCCAAAGCTAATGGGCAATCCAGTCTCTCGGATAATACGCTGGCGGAGTTCCTGGGTCCATTTCCAACAACCAAAAAAGCGGTCCATACCGGAGACATCAAGGTAATGTTCGTCTATACTGGCTTTTTCGACAATAGGCGTTTCTTCCTCGATAATTTGTGTAACTATACCCGAATAATGACTGTACCGATCGTGATCGCCCCGGACTACAACGGCTTCGGGACACATGCGTAGTGCCAGCCGCATCGGCATAGCGGAATGCACGCCAAACTTACGGGCTTCATAGGAACAAGACGCAACTACCCCGCGGTCACTACTTCCTCCTATGAGCACGGGTACTCCGATGAGCTTGCTGTTCTGCAAACGCTCGACAGATACAAAAAATGTATCGAGATCACAATGTACTATACTCCTCTCCATGTTTTTTTCAATTGTATCAAAGGCCCTGTATTGTCGCCTTTGATTTTTGGTAATTGCCGCATTCAAAATTACTAATATTATTAGCAAACAATCAACAGCGAGAAATGATTTAATTTTTATCACATTCATTGTCAGCGATATAATTTATAGTAAAGGATTGGCTTAAACTTCACTTACTTATGGCGGAAATGCGGTGCGCATGCCTATAAGCCCATGAAAGGAAATCTGGAGCAACTGCTCGCTCAAACCTGCACAACTCCACTTTGGGAGGACGATTTATTGTCAATAGACGATGCGCGATTATTGGTGGGTACAGAAAGCGTACAAGATGATTGGATCGTGCTGGTAAAGCAGAAAAGGGAAAAATAAAAAGCCTCCCTTGTTAATTGGTTACATGTTAACGGGCTTCGGCGGCTTTGAGCTAAAGCAAAAGACCTTACCTAATTACCTTATCATTGCTGTTATTGATTAGCCTTAGTATTGTTGCGAGCGGAAAGAACTCAAAAAAACAATAGAGCAATTCGAAGACTCTTCGACAGAGATTGATTCTAGTGAATTTAAAAATAATATCACTCCGCCATACAACCTATTCTATTTAATCTTCATCACCTTCATTTAATGAATTATTCTTTCACCGTGAACATCACCGAACACCTAATGGTTTGACACATATTGATGTTGCATATACGTTATCTTTTGAGAAAAATACCCTTCATTGAGATGTGAATAGTTGTGTGCTATTATTTTTTGAACCAAAATTGTTTTGGATGTGTTCCTTTAAAACACAGATTAATAATTGGTTAAATGTACACACATTCTAAAATATAAATTATGAAAGCAGCAGTATTCCATAAGCCCGGCGATATCAGGGTCGATAATGTACCTGACCCAGCTATACTTGACCCAAGAGACGTCATTCTAAAAGTAACCGCGACCGCAATATGTGGCTCCGATCTACATATTCTAAGCGGTGCAGTCCCGCAGAAGGAAAACCTGATCATGGGACACGAATTTATGGGCATCGTAGAGGAAGTGGGCTCAGAAATCACCAATCTAAAAAAAGGCGACCGTGTAGTAGTCCCCTTTCCGATCGCTTGCGGAAAATGTTTTTTCTGTACGCATGAAGCATCTCCTGCCTGCGAGAATTCAAACTTTAAACACTATGGTCCCAACGGGGATTTGATGGATCAAAAAGGTGGTGCACTCTTTGGCTATACTGATCTTTACGGAGGATATTCTGGCGGTCAGGCTGAATATGTACGCGTTCCTTATGCCGATATCAGTCCTCGGATTATTCCCGAACACCTGACTGATGAACAGGCTTTGTTTTTAACAGACATTTTTCCTACCGGATGGTCTGCGATTGATTGGGCAAATCTGAAAGGCGGTGAAACTGTTGCAATCTTTGGTTCGGGTCCTGTCGGCCTGATGGCTCAAAAAGCAGCATGGCTTAATGGTGCTGGTCGAGTTATCGCTATAGACCCACTGGACTATCGATTGGAGAAAGCGAAAGCAGTCAATAACGTTGAAATCCTAAACCCACATAAAGTAGATGTTATTCAGGCAATTCGTGAAATGACTGACGGAAGAGGAGCCGACGTGTGCGTAGATGCAGTAGGCTTTGAGCCCGAACGAAATTTTATGGATAAAGTAAAAGCAACGATAAATTTTGAAAAAGGGTCGATAAAAGTATTGGAAATGTGCTTTGAAGCGGTCAGACGAATGGGAACAGTATCGATCATGGGCGTATATGGTTCACCATACGATAATTTCCCACTATTCAGGATTTTTGATAAAGGTATCACCATTAAGCAGGGTCAAGCCCCTGTTCTTAACTATATTGACAAGCTTGTGAACCTCGTCAGCGAAAATAAAGTAGTTCTCGATGATATTATCACCCACACCATTCCGCTTACTGAAGCGGAGCATGGCTATAAAATCTTCAATGAGAAAGAAGACGATTGCGTTAAAGTAGTTTTGAAACCCTAAGATAAATTTGCGAGGAAAAATCACGAAAAACGAGCAGGCTTGCTGTAAACATTAAATGATTTTTCCTCGCGGTTTATCGTTCGGTTAATGCTGCTAGGCCTTTTCGCAAATCGCTAAAATAGCTTCGCAAGTATTCCTTCAAAAGTTACCAAAATATTTTATCCATATTTTTGCTGTGCTTTGGTCTACTTTCTCTTCAAGCGTGTAAGCTGTAATCCCCCCTTTAAAATTAACTGCAGCACTTTCGATCTGGGACCACCCCATCTGCAAATATTTTTTGTAAATCAATCATACGCTTTAAGACGATAGTAAATACTATATCAGATAATTAGAGTTTATTTCTATGCATTATTGAAGCTACAATAGTTCATTTATTTTTAAGTAATACCGCAAAGCTAGTTTTGGTAGACTTGTATCGATTTTCTATATTACCCCAATTTATAAACGGCTAAATCTATATTTGCTGTCGGCTTTTATAATTTATCAAAAATTTTCCCTTTAGGACAGAGTTGAATTCGTTGATACAAATAAACTGTGTATATTTAACATTTACTTATACAATCTCAAACTACCGTTAAACATAAATGCAGAAACCATGATTTTAATTGTAGATGACCAAGAAGAAAACATATTTTCATTAAAGAAGCTCTTAGAATCAAAAAATTTTTTAGTGGATACTGCCCTCTCTGGTGAGGAAGCGCTAAAAAAATCCCTGAAAACCGACTACGTACTCATTATTCTGGATGTCCAGATGCCGGATATGGATGGATTTGAAGTTGCAGCAACCCTACGTGGCCTCAATAAAACAAAAAATATCCCGATAATATTCCTATCGGCAGTCAGCAAGGACAAAAAATTCATTACGCAGGGATATGCTTCCGGTGGTCATGATTACGTCACTAAACCTGTCGATCCGGATATCCTGAATCTGAAAGTCAAAACTTTCTATGATCTCCATGAAAAGACAGTCGCTCTCAATAAAATGCAGGAACAGCTTCTATCTGAAATCGAAGAACGCAAAAAAGCCCAGCGTGCCCTTGAAAAACAGGTTGACCAGCTCCACCTGACACTCGAATCCTTACCGCAGCTGGCTTTCACTGCAAATTTTGATGGGGGCATAAAATTTGTCAATTCCCAATGGTACCGATTTGCTCGGTCCGCTGAATCTTTTCCACCCACACATCCCGATGACGAGGAGATCAAAATGCTATGGACTGACGCTGTGTCACACAGAACGGTTTATGAAAAAGAAGTCCGCATCAAAGAGCTTAGCGCAGAAAATTACAAATATTTTCTTCTTCGCATAGCACCGATACGCGAGCAGGAATCGGGCCCAATTTGGGTGGGAACCCTGACGGACATTGACCACAGAAAACAATTGGAAAAAAAGAAAGACGAATTCTTGAGCATTGCCAGCCACGAACTAAAGACACCTCTGACCAGTATTAAGGGTTATGTGCAATTTATGATGCGTCTGATCGGCTTAAACGACATTTCTTCTATCCAAAAACATCTCCTTACCCTAGATGGACATGTAGATAAATTACAGGAGCTGATAAAAGACCTGCTCGATATTTCTAAAATTGATAGCGGCCAGCTAAATTTAAGAAAAGAGGATTTTGTAATTGAAAACCTGATTGAAGAGACTATATCCTCAATGAGACAGATGAATGCCGATGTTGATTTTTATTTTCATTACGATCCCAATCTTATCAACCACATGATAAAAGCTGATAAGAGGCGTATAGAGCAAGTCTTGATCAATTTTCTCAGTAATGCGATAAAATATTCAGTCAATAGGCCCTGTATAACAGTAGACATACAATATGAATCTGACTCAGTTAGTGTATTTGTCACCGATTGCGGTATAGGTATCCCGGAAAACAGGCAAAAACACGTGTTTGATAAGTTTTACCGTGTGGAAGAATCGTCCGTAAACTTTCAGGGTCTGGGGATTGGTCTTTATATCTGCGCTGAAATAATTAAGCAGCACAATGGAACTATCGGTGTACGCAGTGCCCCCTCAGGAGGATCTACTTTTTATTTTTCTTTACCTTTAAATTGAACCAGGCAATGCCAAAACGTTTTTTAAGAGATCTGCAGATCGGCTTTGGATTTTCACTGGCCCTGTTATTGACCAGTTCGACAGCATCATATCTAAGTATCCGTAATCAGATTCATAATAGTCAAATGGTTGATCACAGTAGACGTGTCATTGCACGCTCGAACAGAATTTTGATCGACCTACAAAATGCCGAGACTGGACAGCGGGGGTTTCTGCTCACCGGAAGAGAACATTTTCTGGAACCCTATTATAGCAGTTCCCGCTCCCTCCCTCAGTCAATTGCCACCGCCCGTGACCTGGTATCGGACAATCTCCCGCAGCAAAAAATAATAGATAGCATCGGCCAGCTGGTCGAGTCCCGATTGAATAAACTGGCCGGACTGGTTAACATAAAAAAGGCCCGGGGTACGGTGACCTTAGCGGACATGGAGGAGGGCAAGAAATATATGGACAGATGCCGTGCGCTTCTCGCCAGACTTGTGGACAATGAGGAGAAATTGCTCGACAGTAGGTCCGGAAGGCTCAATACGGCATCAACATTGACTTCACTTTTTGTGATCATCGCTGCGATTTTTTCGCTGTTCATTACCATATTTTCTTATATAAGGCTTAGAAGGGACCTGGCGAAACGGGTACAGCTCGAACAAGACCTTAAGAAAAAAGATAGGGAGATCACCCAAAGACTCGTCGCAACACAACGTATTGCGGGACAGATTGCTGCCGGAAACTATTCGGTTAAAATCAATGACCAGGAGCATGATGAACTAGGAAGTTTAGCCGGTTCACTAAACAATATGGCAGATTCGTTAAAACAATCTTTCGATGAACTTAGCGACAATGAATGGCGCCAGACCGGGCTCGCCTTGCTAAACGAAGTTTTAGTCGGCAACAAAGTGAAAGAAGATCTAGTTTCCGATGCATTGCAAATCTTAGTCACTTATGGGGAATGTGCCAACGGCTCCCTTTATATCCTTGAGCATACGCAGCTAGCACTGATAGGAGCCTACGGCCATGAAGATTCGATGCGGCAATTTATCGCACCCGGAGAAGGCGCTGTCGGTCAGGCGTTTGTGGACGGCAAAGTACGGATCATAGAAAATCCATATCCTTCGAAAAATGTGGTCAGTTTTACTGCAGGATATTTACCCCTGCATTCGATCTTATTACTTCCAATTTTTGATGGTCACACCTGCATTGGTGTTATTGAACTTGGTTCTTTCAGGAAATTCGAGGAACCCCAGATGCCATTTTATAGAGAAGCGGGCCGTCATATTGGTGCAGCGATTGTTGCAGCTCAGGCGCGGCTGAAAGTACAGCAGCTGCTTGAAGAAACGCAATCGCAGACAGAGGAACTTCAGGCACAGCATGCCGAGCTGGAAAATCTCAATGCAAATCTTGAAATCCATACCCAAAAACTCCAGACGTCCGAAGAAGAACTACGCGTACAACAGGAAGAACTGCTGCAAGCCAATAAAGAACTGGAGCAACGCTCTGCAATGCTAGAAGAAAAAAATATACTGATAGCAGACCGAAATCAGGAAATTCAGAAAAAAGCGGAAGAACTGGCGCGGAGCACGAAATATAAGTCAGAATTTTTGGCAAATATGTCACATGAGCTGCGTACACCGCTCAATTCAATTTTGCTTCTATCACGCCTAATGTCGGATAATCCCGAAAAGAACCTGACAACCGAACAGATTGAATCGGCCGAGGTGATCCAATTATCGGGAAAAAACCTATTGACCCTTATCGACGAAATTCTCGATCTTTCAAAAATTGAGTCCGGTAAAATGGAACTCGATTATCAGCAGGTTGCAATTTCGGATCTCACAAAAGACCTGGACAATCTATTTTCTCCGATTATAAGGGAAAAAGCACTCTCATTTACAATAAAATTGGCAGACAACCTGCCAAAGACAATACGTACTGACCGCCAGCGACTGGACCAGATCCTACGGAATCTATTATCGAATGCCATCAAGTTTACGAAAGAGGGACAAGTCACACTTTCCGTCTTCCCAAGCGAGGCACAAGATGGACAGATTGCTTTTGCCGTAACTGACACCGGTATAGGAATTGCACCGGACAAACAGGACGTCATATTTGAAGCTTTTCAGCAGGCTGACGGATCCACACGCCGTAAATTTGGCGGGACAGGTCTTGGGCTTTCGATCAGCCGTGAACTCTCGCGTCTGTTGGGCGGAGAGATCCGTTTAAGTAGCCAGGAAAAAAAAGGAAGTACCTTTACCCTTTTAATTCCCGAAAATCTGGAAGAAAATACTGTTACGACAACGGGAGAGCTTATACAGTCCATTGCGGAAAACATCGAAAAAACACAGGACATCATAATGTCCAGTAGTCCGCATACCGTTGACATTATCCCGCCGGATGTTGATGATGACCGGAATGATATAAAAGAGGACGATAAAGTGATATTGATCGTGGAAGATGATGTTAATTTTGCTAAAGCGCTGCTTAGGTATACCCGGCAGCAAAAATATAAAGGGGTAGTCATCGTGCGTGGAGACCAGGCAGCTGATGCAGCGATAAGGTATAAGCCTACGGCGATTTTATTGGATATTCAATTACCTGTAAAAGATGGGTGGCAGGTTATGGCAGAGATTAAAAACAATCCAATTACACGTCCGATTCCAGTCCATGTTATGTCATCTTTTGAAGTTAAACGGGAAAGTCTGCTCCAAGGGGCTATCGATTTTATGGATAAACCTATTGCGCTGGAACAAATGGCGCAGATGTTTATAAAAATTGAGGAAGCACTTGCCCGGAATCCGAAAAAGGTGCTTATTGTAGAGGAAAATTCAAAACATGCAGCAGCACTTGCTAACTTTTTGGAAAGCTATGATATCATTTCTGAAATAAAGACTACCGTTACAGAAAGTGTCGACAGTCTCTATTCTGATAAAGCAGATTGCGTTATACTGGACATGGGCGTTCCGGGCAATATGGGATATGACACATTAGACTCGATACGACAAAAACCCGGTTTAGAAAATATACCTATCATTGTATTCACAGGGAAGAATCTTTCGAAATCTGAAGAGCTAAAATTGAAGCAATATGCCGATTCGATTGTCATCAAAACGGCAAATTCCTACCAGCGAATACTGGACGAAGTTGGACTGTTTTTGCATTTAGTAGGAAACCATCCTGGTGAAGAATGGTCAAAAAAATCGTCTTTAGGAACCATCAGAGAAGTACTGCAAAATAAAAAAGTTCTTATCGTCGATGACGATATACGCACTATTTATTATCTCTCTCAAGCGCTTGAAAGGTATCAGATTAATGTTGTTTCTGCAATGGACGGAAAGGAAGGTCTAGACAAAATTGAAGAACACGATGATATTTCTGCTATTCTTATGGATATGGTGATGCCCGAAATGGATGGGTATGAAACGATTAAAATGATTCGTCAAAATCCCCATTATAGTGAAATACCGATAATTGCCATAACAGCAAAAAACATGATCGGTGACAGGGAAAGGTGTATCATAGCCGGGGCCTCTGATTATATTTCAAAGCCCGTGGACACCGATCAATTGCTTTCATTATTACGTGTATGGTTATACAACTGATTAAAATATGGACAATAAAAAATTGATTCTGATCATCGATGATGAACCTTATAATATTTTTGCCCTAAAATTGGTTCTTAAGTCAAAAGGTTATGCTGTACTAAGCAGTGCTTCCTTAGCAGAAGGGCTTGAAATACTCCATCAGCATAAAAATATCAATATCGTGCTGATGGATATGATGATGCCTGAAATAGATGGATATGAAGGCATTGCCAGGATCAAGGGATCCAGCGAAATATTTAACGATGTTACCATAATTGCGGTTACTGCTCAGGCCATGTCCGGTGACCGGGAAAAATACCTAAGTGCTGGCGCAGATGGTTATATTTCTAAACCTATAGATATCGACGAACTTATTCCGCTGATCGAAAAATTTTAAGAATGGAAAAGAAGAAAATATTATTGTTTGACGATGACAAACAATTGCTGGAGATGATTTCTATGATATTGGAGAGCTTCGGATATTCAGTAGCTGTGTCCTCTACCTCCCACGACGTGATAGAAAAGGTTACTGAGACAAAGCCTGACTTAATTTTAATGGATAACTGGATACCCTCCATTGGAGGAATTGAAGCGACTCAGTTACTCAAAAACCATCAGGAATTCAAGAGAATACCGGTAATTTATCTTTCCGCGAACAAAGATATAGAAAGCTTGGCTAAACTGGCAGGAGCTGATGACTACCTGGAAAAACCATTCGACATCGTCGATCTGGAGAAGGTGATCAATAAAATGCTAAATTTAAATTATTAAGATCTTTTACTCCCCAAAAATTTATCAATCTGGGGCACCAATTTTATTATTTTAGGGATTAACGACATACTTGATATTTGCACTAATGCTTTACCTGGTATAGACACTATGCTATCACAGCGATTTCAAGTATTAAACGATCTATATTGCGTAGTTTATCAGTTAACGAAACCGATCCCAAGAAGGTTCACTTTATATATAACAAAGGCTTATTACCAGAATCAGCATACATCTTAAAGATCATTGGACTGAAGCATTTGAATGCTGGTATCTGTATTGGGTACTCACGACAAATGAGCCACAAGAACTGCCAAAAAGTGACTACCAACTACAGCAATATCAACAGCATAAACAGGAGTTTAACCATGCACAGCTGAATAGTATTATTGCCTTATGGACGGAAAGGCAAGCTGACGCCGTCGGACATTTTAAAGCCAGAGGACAAAACATCAATAGTTTGTTTAACAAAAAGGGATCGAAGGGAATGCGTCGCAATTCACTCCGCACTATTGTGAACAGAGAATTTGAACTATTTACAGATTTTTTCCCGGTATTGTTGGTCAATCCATCTGTCTGCAGTTCTATCCTACCACTGGAGGAAGGAATTTTTGATGTGGTCATATTTGATGAGGCCAGCCAGTTGCGTCTCGAAGATACGTACGCGGCCCTGATCCGAGGAAAGGCTAAAATTGTTTCCGGTGATAAGCACCAGATGGCTCCCTCCTCTTACTTTGAAGGAAGTGGAGCGCTACTTGACCCGATTGATGATGAGATAGAAGATCCCGAAGATGAATTTTCAGATCGGACTGCACTGCAAGCGGCTCAGCTTAATCTTGCAGATAGCGAATCTTTACTCGCTTATGCTGTAGATAAAGGCTTCGTTGAATCGTATTTAAAAGTCCATTATCGTTCGAAACATCCTTATCTTATCGACTTTTCCAATCATGCGTTTTACGGAAATAGATTGATGCCTGTTCCGGCAAAAGAACACTACACTCCTATTGAATACTTACAGATTGATGGATTGTATGAAGGACAGGTAAATAAGCAAGAGGCATTGAAAGTGGTCGAGTTGTTACAACAGATCATGAAGGATGCGAAAGATAGTATTCCAAGCGTGGGTGTTGCTACATTCAATATCTACCAACGTAACTTGATCCTGGAGGAACTGAGTGCAGTTCGCCAGAACGATACTGTATTCGATAGCTTAATGGCGCAGGCAGGAGATTCATTCTTTGTTAAAAATCTCGAAAACATTCAGGGAGACGAACGGGATATTATCATTCTGTCCACGACATTTGGACGGAAAGCTGACGGCTCGTTTAGTCAAAACTTTGGTCCGATTATACAAGGTAAAGGACATCGCATGTTGAATGTAATCATTACTCGAGCGCGGTCAAAAGTATATGTATGTACCTCTTTCCCGCAGGAGTATGTTGGTCAGTACCCAAATCTTATCCAACAGAAGGGCAATAAAGGCCGTGGAATTCTGTACGCTTACTTTACCTATGCGAAAGCGGTAAGTGAGGGGAATGACGAATTGCGAAGGGGCATTCTACAGCTGTTGAGTCAGTATTGTACAGATAAACTGTATGAACCAGCGGAATTTAGCTTGGGGTCTGAGTCTCCATTTGAAGATGAAGTATTCGAACAACTTGCACAGCATATCGGTGCAGACCGTTTAGAACAGCAGCATTCCGTAGGCGGTTTTAGGATTGATATTGTTGTAAAATCAAAAATAAGCCACAAACCACTCATCGCAATAGAGTGTGATGGCGCAAAATACCATAACAGTCCTGAAGCTTACGCATGGGACAGCTTCCGCCAGGAGCAACTTGAAAGATATGGTTTTATATTCCATAGGATATGGTCCATTAAATGGTGGGATGATGCCAATGGAGAATTGAAGCGACTACTTGATTTTATCCGTCAACAGGATGAAGAAGAAGCAAATTTGAACAACCACGTGCATGTGGCAACGAAAATCAATATAAGTGATAATTAGCGAATCGCCATTGATAGAACCGATAATTCGCAGGTAACCAGCACAAATAATGTTATCTCATTGGTTTCCGACTCCTATTAAAGGTTATCGAGGCAACAATCGTAACCACAATAACCTTTAAAAGGGAGCTATTCACACCAAATGACGAAGTCTGATCTCACGTTCAGGCTTGATAACTTAAAAGATGCATATTAATTATCACTTTTGATGGCATTACTCCTACAGCACTAAATCTAGTTTCGCCAGAAAATCAGGTAGTCAATTTGCAACTAAGAATCGCATGGTCATTTGATACGAAATTTACATATAATAGAAGTTACTCGATATCCTAAAAATACACAGGGTAAAATACCTAAAATCAGCAATACCCAAAACCATATAGGATTTTTAGTCGACAACCATAGCCAACCCAAGACCAGTATTATTAAACCACCAACTATAAGATTTTCTCTTGGCTTGCCCCCTATCCTCGTAGTAGCCATTCCACCCAACACACAACTAACCCAAACACAAAAAAGTTTGATGATAAATTGGGAAAAATTGGTGGCAGCGATTTCCTGACTGGCAAATATTTCTAAAGATGACGTGAACAGCAAGCCTTGCATTTTTGCAAAAACAGAACTCATTAATCCTATCGTTCCGAATCCAACTATGACGGAAAATATCTTTCTAAAATTCATTATCTAAAATTTAACTGGTCTTCCGTTAATACAATTGGATCAATCATTATTTTTTGCACATCAGCCTCAGAGGCGGCTCTGAATGAATGGACAAAACTGTTTAATTTTTCTTTACTATCAGGGATAAATGATGCTGAATTATTTTTTGCATTAGCCTGAAATTTCTGAATTATTGGCTGCATCATGGTATCATAATTGCAACAAGCCGTTTTTAAATCATTCGGATTTTGATGAATAAAATGAGCTAGCGCCTTTGCTCCATAAATTGATAAAGATGCTCCCATTCCCGATAGCGCAGTGGGACAATACCCCGCATCTCCCAATAAAACCACATTACGATTTACTAAAGTGGATGAATTTATCATCCCCATTTTATCAATAAACATTAGACCGTTATCCACAAAGCGACCTAACAAATGCTGTATATCTTCATTATACCCGGCAAAAGAAGTTTTGAGTATTTCATTAGCTTTATTTTGAACAGATGGTAAATCTCCTGTATCATGTAAATAGCACTGAATGGCTATTTCATCGGAAGCAATTGGATAAATAGACAGCATCTTATTCACATCAATATAGATATTGAATTTGCCAACCTCATAAGAATGATGCTCTCTCAATCGTCCACCCATATAAACAAATTTAAAATCCGCTAGCGTACTTTCCGGAAAATAATTTTGTCTTGTTGTAGAGCGTAACCCTTCTGAAACGATAAGGAGATCGGCCTCCAACACGGTTCCGTTGTTGAGTAATATTTGAACTTTGTCTTCATCATGCATTACGTTTTCAACAGAAGATGAGAAATGAATACTCACTTCATTTTTTACGTCGTTGTATAAAACGTGATGCAATCCGCCTCGCGTTATCAGTACGGAACGTTCAATATTCTCGTTCATTTTCTCATAGCTAAGACTTTGTATAATTGAATCGTCTGACTCCCTGAAATTTACAAATTCAGAGGGTGACGATGCTTGTTGTAATTGTTCTGCTAATCCTAATTCTTCAATAATACGAACGCCAAAACTCTTAAGCGAAATAAGAAATCCGGATTTACTGAATGATGCCGCTCTTTCCAAAACAGTCACCTTATGCCCTTGTTTGCTCAACAGTTTTGCAACAGTCAATCCAGCGATGCCACCTCCTGAAATAATAATATTTTTTTTCATTTTTTTCATTTTTATACAGCAAATATCTTTCTATATTTACAGATAAAATAGACCAAATTAAACTAATAATAGTCCAAAAAATTATGTTTGATGAAAAGCGTAAAATGAGAAAACTTGCTGAAAAACTTGGCATCTCCTTATCTTCTATTGAAAATGAGATAAAATTTTTGAATTTCAACGAATTGAACATTGTGGACTTGATGCCCGAGATGTTAATAATGGTTCGCTCTTTAATTGCCAGCAAGACTTTTGCTTATAAAAGAAAACCAATCAGGACAATAGAAAAAGGACTACTCATTTCGTTTCAAAATATTCTTATTAACAAAAAATCGGCAAATGCCATTAGTAAAAGATCTTTGAACAATCAGCCTCATGTTCGTATTATACCTTCACATTTGGAAAGTGAAGTGTTATTTCCTAAAGATGTCCACGTACAGCAAATCAGCATTTTAGTTGAGCTGGAATACCTGAAACATTTTGTAGGAAATGATGCAGATAAATTGTCTTATCTTTTTGATATAGAAAAAACCTTTTGGATAGAAGAATTTTTGTCACCTGAAATGACTGATTTAATTGCTCAATTAGCTGACCTTTCAATAGAAAACATTTTACCGCAAGCTTTTTATCGGTTAAAAGCACTTGAACTTATTTATCTGCTTTTCAGCAATTTATTAAAAAGGAAAAAAACAGATTATTTCCATCTTAACAACGCTGAAATTGATGCGGTTTATTTGGTTCGGAATACGATATGCATATTCCGCACCATACTAC